>CAZSEZ010000211.1:0-7017 GCA_964606015.1 uncultured bacterium | reverse complement strand
TGCAGTACCTTCTACAACTTTTGGTGAGGTTCAGCTAGGTGCCAACTTGGTTGCCCAAAGTCTCCAGCCCCTAGACATCAGCCTAAGGGCAAAGCAGTTCACAGTAAGCATAGAAGGTGCAGGTAGTGGAACCGGAGTAATTGTCGCCGAAGTTGGCGATAGCTACCAGGTTCTAACTGACTGGCGAGTAGTTCAGCAACCAGGAAAGTACCGTATTAGAACTATTGACGGTCGAAGTCATGTGATCGACTACAGTGAAGTGCAACGATTACCAAGCCTTAATCTGGCACTATTGCATTTTTCTAGTAAGCGAAATTACCAGTTAGCCGAGCTAGGTAACTCAGCAAGCCTTAACGAGGGAGCAACAATTTATGTTGCTGGCTACACTGGAGGAGATCGTGGAGAAGAAAGTCGCTACTACAGTTTTTCCTCAGCTATTTTGGCTTCAATTTTGCCCAATCCCACTCCCGAAGGTTATTCGCTAGCCTTTGAAGGAGGGGGTTTTTCAGATCTTAATGGCAGTCCTATCATCAACGAACGTGGTTTACTTATAGGTATCCAGGGCACTATCCCAAAAACAACTAGAGCGCAAGAGTCTACTCGTTATGCTATTCCCATAAATCGCTATCAGAATGCAATCGCAAAACTTGATACACAAGAGCAAGATCGCCCAAGATTAGTTGCCAAGGATGCAGTTTCCAAGCCCAAAGCCTCGCACACAAAGCCTAAGGCACAGGGCTTATCATCCACAGCAACAGGCATCAACTATACCCGTCTCAAAAGAATTCTTGGATCGAGTAAGTGGCAAGAGGCAGACCTACTCACGCAACAACTAATTACCCGTATAGTACGTAGTGCCAAACTTCATCACCAAAATCGAACAACTACAATTAATGAACTAGCTGATTATGTCTGCACAGATATAGCTATCATTGACAGACTTTGGCAGCAGTATAGTGGCAACAGGTTTGGCTTTACACCGCAGCAAGACATTTGGCTTACAACAGTCAAAAAACATGGTTTTAGTACCAATACCTGGCGAAGATTTGCGATCGCACTAGGCTGGAAGGAGGGCAGTATTGATAATGATCGCGACTACCTACTTTATGAGTGGTTAAATTTCGAACCAGCAAGCGCAACGAAAGGACATCTTCCTTGGTGGTTTGCTAATTCTTCTGAGGAACAAGACATTATTAAGACTGTTTTTAACCGCTGTTCTCTATCTGAACATTAGATGAGATAAGTTTAAATCCTCAAATCTACAAAGATTAAGCAAAAATTAACCCTAATTTGAGAGAATAGGATTATTAATTTTTCAGCGAAACAAGATACACGAAGACAGCTATGCAAACTCTGGATAATCCTCAAGCAAGTGCGACACCAGCTTTTGACACTACTATCAACCGACGCAAAACTCGTCCTGTCAAGGTAGGAGACGTGACAATCGGCGGAGGCTATCCTGTAGTTGTCCAATCGATGATTAATGAAGATACTTTAGATATCGATGGCTCTGTAGCTGCGATTCGTCGTCTCCACGAAATTGGATGTGAAATTGTCCGCGTTACTGTTCCTTCCATGGCACATGCTAAAGCACTGGCCGAAATTAAAACTAAATTAGCCGAAACTTATCAACCAGTTCCTTTGGTTGCTGACGTTCATCACAATGGCATGAAAATTGCCCTAGAAGTCGCCAAGCATGTGGACAAAGTTAGAATTAACCCTGGCTTGTATGTCTTTGAAAAACCAAAGGATGATCGCACCGAGTACTCTGACTCTGAATTTAACGATATCGGAGCAAAAATTCGCGAAACTTTAGAACCATTGGTTATCTCGCTCCGTGACCAAGGCAAAGCAATGCGAATTGGAGTCAATCACGGTTCTCTAGCAGAAAGAATGCTCTTTACCTATGGTGATACCCCTGAGGGAATGGTGGAGTCAGCACTAGAATTCATCAAAATCTGCGAGTCTTTAGATTTTCGGAATATAGTGCTTTCGCTGAAAGCTTCTCGCGTTCCTGTAATGCTAGCTGCTTATCGCTTGATGGTACAGCGTATGGACGAATTAGACATGGATTATCCACTACATTTGGGTGTAACTGAAGCAGGAGATGGTGAATACGGCAGAATCAAATCCACTGCTGGAATCGGTACTTTACTAGCAGAAGGGATTGGCGATACGATTCGCGTTTCTTTGACTGAGTCTCCCGAGAAAGAAATTCCTGTGTGCTATAGCATTTTGCAAGCCCTAGGACTACGTAAGACTATGGTAGAGTACGTTGCTTGTCCTTCTTGTGGCCGTACTTTATTCAACTTAGAAGATGTTTTACATGAAGTCCGTGAAGCAACAAAACATCTCACTGGTTTAGATATTGCAGTAATGGGTTGTATCGTCAATGGCCCTGGCGAGATGGCAGATGCTGACTACGGCTATGTAGGCAAACAGCCGGGCTATATTGCCCTCTATCGTGGTCGCGAAGAAATCAAACGTGTCCCTGAGGAAAATGGCGTAACCGAACTGATTAACCTAATCAAAGCAGATGGACGTTGGGTAGAACCTGAAGATTAGTCTTGGTTGAAGAGGAAAAGTGAACTCACTAAAGATAGCTTTTCCTCTCTGCCTACAACAGTACTTTACAACTGACACTATCCTTGATTAGCTAAAGGGTGGCAAGAAATAGCTTAATGGCTTTGAGAGGACAGAGATTTTGGGTGTAGAACTACGCAGTTATGTATATTTAGACCGCTTGCAACCGCAACACGCAGCCTATATCGGGACAGTAGCCCTAGGATTTTTACCACTTCCTGGTGATGCTTCGCTTTGGATCGAAATTTCTCCAGGGATTGAAATTAATCGGATTACTGATGTTGCTCTAAAGTCAGCAGTAGTACGCCCCGGAGTGCAGTTTGTCGAAAGACTCTATGGTTTGCTAGAGATTCATGCTAGCAACCAAGGAGAGGTTAGAGCAGCAGGCAAGGCAATTTTGCAAGCATTAGGCGTAAATCAGCGAGATTGCCTCAAGCCAAAAGTAGTTTCTAGCCAAATCATTCGTAATATAGACGCTTATCAGGCACAGTTGATCAACCGTAATCGTCGCGGACAACTCCTGCTCGAAGGTCAAACTCTCTATGTTTTGGAAGTTCAGCCTGCTGCCTATGCTGCTTTAGCTGCTAATGAAGCGGAAAAGGCTGCTTTGATCAATATTTTGCAAGTTTCGGCGATCGGCAGTTTTGGCCGTCTGTATCTAGGAGGGGAAGAAAGAGACATTATCGCTGGTTCTGGTGCTGCTTTGGCCGCGATTGAGAATGTAGCAGGTAGGGATAATTTGCTGAAAGGGAAAAATGAGTAGCCCTAAGGTATCATAGTTCAGTCTTTTGCGTTCCTTCTTCTGGATAAATTATGGCTCTACAACTCCGCGTCTATGTTCCCGAGCACCCTCTAATTAAACATTGGCTAGCTGTAGCTCGCGATGTTAACAGTCCCTCCGTACTGTTTAAAAGTGCCATGACAGAGCTAGGACGTTGGTTAACCTATGAAGCGGTACGTACTTGGTTACCTGTAGTTCAGGCTAAAGTCCAAACTCCTCTCACAGAATGTGATGCAGTTTTTGTAAATCCTCAAGTTCCGATCGCTTTAGTCCCTATTTTGCGGGCAGGTTTGGCTTTGGTAGAAGGAGCACAAAATAGTTTACCAGTAGCCTCTACTTATCATCTGGGATTAGTTCGAGATGAATCTACGCTCGAAAATAGCTGCTATCTGAATCGTCTGCCGGATCGCTTTGACTCAGAAACCAGAATCTTAATCCTCGAACCAATGCTCGCTACTGGGGGTTCGATCATGACAGCAATGAAAGAAATCACTTCACGAGGCGCTAATCCAGAACATATCCGAATAGTCTCTATAGTGACCGCACCACCAGCAATGCGACAACTTAGCGAAAGTTATCCACAACTACAGGTATATACCGCTATCATTGATGAGGGGCTAAACGATAAGGGATATATAGTACCTGGGCTAGGTGATGCTGGCGATCGCGCTTTTGGTACCTAGTGTTAGCACTTAAGCAGATCTGGCAAGGAGAAATAGAGTTAGATGAGCGAAAACAAGTTTGGTAGCGGGTTTTTAATTGGTTCAATTCTGGGGGGTGTAGTTGGAGGAGTATTAGGAACTCTACTTGCTACTCGCGATACCGACACCAACAATAAAGTAAGTAGTGATAGATCACTAGCAGAAGGCACACCACCTCTGGAATTTGCCTCCGAAGCAGAAATGGAAGTTGCTCGACACAATCTAGAGGACAAGATTGCCCAGCTAAACTCTGCCATTGACGAAGTCCGCCATCAGTTAAGCTCTGTCAATGGAGCAACAATCCAGCCAGAGCAGCCAGAGGCTGACTAACCTAATAGCCCTATTTAGTTTAGTTAATTACTAACTTAGTATCTATTTAAGTCTGCATTACATCTACTCAGAACTAATCTCTATCCTTGGTAAGACTGTCGTTTCTCGGGGAAGGGGTTCAGCATTACTCCGAGAAGGAGAATAATACGCGACCATAACCACTGGCAGGATCGCTGTAGCCACTGCCACCACCGTTCCTAAAATTCTGGCCCACCTATGAGGGGAATCTTGCTCTTTGCCAGAACGTTGAGTTGAGTCCATAAAGTATGTAGAAGTTGAACGCGATACTAGTGAAATTCAGCAAATTAAAAACAGCCGATTCCGCCTATACAAATTCTAGCTTTATTTTTCGCTATAAGAAGTATTTTGCACAACAAGATCGTAAATTTTTGTTTAAGTTTTCTGAGATAATTCGGAGGCAAGTAGTCAGTGTCAACCGCTAGAACTAATAACTTTGAGCACTATTCAGTGTTGAGTAGAGAACTAATTTCAGGATTAGGGATATCCGCACCAGGACATTATCTCGATCTCACCGCAGGAGGTGGAGGGCACAGTCAGCTAATTTTGCAGTCTCATCCAGATGTCAAGTTAACTGCCGTAGACCGCGACTGCCTTGCGATCGCAACAGTTAAAAGTCGTTTGGCAGATTACTATCCAGATCGCCTAGAACTTTGGCAAGGTAATTTTGCAGATTTTCAACCGACAAATTGTCTTTTTACAGGGATCATTGCCGATTTAGGAGTTAGTTCTCCTCAGTTTGATACTCCAGAACGCGGTTTCAGTTTCCGACACGAAGCAGAATTAGATATGCGAATGGATGCGAACCAACGATTAACAGCAGCAGAAATAGTCAATCATCGCAAAGAAAAAACCCTTGCAGACTTGATTTATCAGTATGGAGAAGAGAGATTTTCCCGTCGAATTGCCAAAGCAATCGTTGCTAAACGCCCTTTACGCACTACTACCCAGTTAGCAAACATCATTTATAGTGCAGTTCCAGGAAAATATCGCCATGGCAAAATCCATCCTGCAACTAGAACTTTTCAGGCTTTACGGATCGCAGTTAATGGTGAATTGGAAGCCTTAGAAACCATTCTCAAACTAGCTCCCTCGTGGTTAAAACCAGGAGGCATCATTGGCATCATCAGCTTTCATAGTTTAGAAGATCGGCTGGTTAAACATGGCTTTCGCAACCACGAGCTGTTGGAAGTAATCACGAAAAAACCCATCATTCCTCAAGATGATGAAATTAGTGAAAATTCGCGATCGCGTTCTGCTAAATTACGTTTTGCTAGAAAAATTCCTTGAAATACTATTGCTAAAGATCGCCTAAAAATAGAAACTCATAGTTAGGTTAATAACTATCACACGGTAAATTTTTTGAATTGTTTAAAAGTAAACTACCAAACATAAACTCTTAAAATAAGATGCAATTCTAAGTACGTCTGGGAAAGAACCTCTTATAAAGACTATCTGTAAGCATTTAGTTCCAGACAAGATTATCAGAGAGGAATAAGATTTAAAGTGGATTTCCCAGTTAAACTCAATAGCTATAAACAGCAAGTAGCCGACTTATACAACAGTCGTAGTCATAATTATGATCGAGGTAATTGGCATCCCCGAATTGCCCAACGTCTTGTTGAATATGCACAACTCGCTCTCGGACAGCAAGTTTTGGATCTTGCTACGGGAACTGGCATAGTAGCTATTGAAGCAGCTCAAATTGTGGGATCTACAGGCCGAGTGATCGGAGTCGATATCTCAAAAGGAATGCTGGAAATTGCTCGAAAAAAATCTAACACGCTTAACTTAAGTAACACTGAGTTTTTACTCGCTGATGCTGAAACTGTGAACTTCCCAGCTAACAGTTTCGATCATATTTTTTGTTCATCTGCATTCATCTGGATGTCAGACTTAATTAGTGCCTTAAAACTTTGGCATCAATTTCTCAAACCTGGAGGATTACTTAGTTTCCATGCCTTTGCCGACACAGCCTTTGTTGGAGGGATTGTGGCGCAGAAAGTACTTGAAAGGTATGGTGTTTCTCTTCTATTTAGTAAGCCTACTGGAACGGTCAAAAAATGTCATAACTTGCTAGAAAAAGCAGGATTTGACAAGATTTATATTCATACGGAAACAGCTGGTAGCTACATAAGTCTGGATCAAGCACAAAAAATGTGGTTAGACGATGGCCTATTGCCGACACCAGGCCAATATCCGAATCCTCTCTTAAAACTTTCATCTCAACAATTGACACAGGCTAAAGCCGAATTCAACGCTGAGTTAGAGAAATTAAACACTGAACAAGGGATTTGGAACGACACTACAATTTTTTATACTTTCGGACGTAAAGCAGAATAACAATTGACCGTTGACTAGACAGCTATTAACTTATAGCGATAATTCACAGTCACCAGATACCATCTCAAAAATCATTATTCCGACTTCTCAACAACAGTTACCCCAATTTCGCCCTAAAGGACTAAGGTTATTTACCGTCTGACGAGATGAATTAACCAACTATAAATTGGTATTAAGTAAGCTCTCACATAAGCCTGCCTATTAATACTATAGCGCTACGGATATACGTTAGGACATTCTTTGAAGGCAGCATCAACACAT
>CAZSEZ010000210.1:0-7018 GCA_964606015.1 uncultured bacterium | reverse complement strand
GCATGGCAACGGCGATCGATCTCGTAGATGCTGGTGTCGAAGTCGAAATTTTTGAATCTCGTCCCTTTGTCGGGGGCAAAGTCGGAAGCTGGGTAGATAATGATGGTAACCATATTGAAATGGGGTTACACGTATTCTTTGGCTGCTACTACAATTTGTTTGCGCTGATGAAGAAAGTTGGTGCTGGAGATAATCTTCGTCTCAAAGAGCATACCCATACCTTTATTAACAAGGGTGGTAGAGTAGGTGAATTAGATTTTCGCTTCATTACAGGTGCACCTTTCAACGGTCTGAAAGCCTTTTTTACAACTTCTCAGTTATCCGCTGCTGACAAAATTTTTAACTCCTTGGCACTTGGGACAAGTCCTGTAGTTCGAGGTCTAGTAGATTTCGAAGGGGCAATGAGAACAATCCGCGATCTCGATAAGGTTAGTTTTGCGGATTGGTTTCGCTCTCATGGTGGCAACAACAACAGCTTGCGTAAAATGTGGGATCCTATTGCTTATGCCTTGGGCTTTATCGATACAGAAAATATCTCTGCCCGTTGCATGTTGACCATCTTTAACTTTTTTGCAACCAAAACTGAAGCTTCTGTCTTACGGATGCTTGAAGGTTCTCCTCACGAATATCTCCACAAACCCCTAGTCAACTATCTAGAGGAACGCGGGACAAAAATCCATACTCGCCGTCGCGTTCGTGAAGTTCTCTATCAAGAAGGCTCAGAAACTGAAGTAACAGGTATTGTAGTTGCTGATGGCGAGAATGAAACCACTGTGACTGCTGATGCTTATGTATTTGCTTGTGATGTTCCAGGCATCAAAAAAGTAATCCCTCAAGAATGGCGTAAGTGGGATCAGTTCGACAATATCTATAAGCTAGATGCTGTACCTGTAGCTACTGTCCAACTCCGTTTTGATGGTTGGGTAACAGAACTAGAAGACAAAGAGCAGCGCGAACAATTAGAAAAAGCAGCAGGACTAGATAATCTGCTTTATACTCCTGATGCGGACTTTTCTTGCTTTGCCGATCTAGCTTTGGCTAGTCCTGGAGACTACTACAAACCAGGTGAAGGTTCTTTGATGCAGTTAGTACTTACTCCTGGTGATCCTTTCATCAAGAAGAGTAATGAGGAAATTGCTAATCATGTTTTAGAACAGGTGAGAGAGCTATTCCCCTCTGCTCGCGACCTCAATATGACTTGGTATAGCGTAGTTAAGTTGGCTCAATCTCTGTATCGTGAAGCTCCAGGAATGGATCCCTATCGTCCAGCGCAAAAAACCCCAGTACCTAATTTCTTCCTAGCAGGTAGTTATACCCAACAGGACTATATCGATAGTATGGAAGGGGCTACTCTTTCGGGTAAACAAGCAGCTCAAGCAATCTTAGAAACTGCTTCTAGCCTCAAAGAAAAAGCTGTTGCTTCTGCCTAAATTTAATTTGCTGTTGGTTAAGTAAATAGCCGATGATATTAGGGTGCATTGCGATGCACCCTTTCAATTACGATATCTTTGCAAGTACCATGCACGCTTTATCAATTCCCACTTGGATGGTTCACGTTTCTAGCGTTATCGAATGGATTGCTGCGATGTGGTTGATTTGGCGTTATGGCGAACTTACAGGCGATCGCTATTGGTGGGGTTTGGCTTTAGCAATGTTTCCTGCCTTGATTAGTGCAATGTGTGCTTGTACTTGGCACTTTTTTGATAACCCTTCTGAGTTGGAATGGTTGGTTACGCTGCAAGCTTCTACAACAGTGCTGGGAAACTGTACCCTTTGTTGGGCTGCTTGGAATATCTGGAATGTTAGCCGTAAGATTGAAGACTAGTACTTTCTAAAAGTCACAATTTTGACTAATGAGTTTGACGCTTCGAATCTCCATTATTTACCAGCGATAATTACTAACCATCACTTTTGGTTAATGCTGCTTTCCTTTGCCATTTTTGCGCCAAAATGCCGTACTTCGGAGCAAATATTGTTGCTAAAACAAACAGAAACGTCAATAAAACTACGATCGCGCCTCCTGTAGACACATCCAAGTGATAACTGAGATATGTCCCGGCAACGCAAGAAAAGACACTACTAAGTGCAGAGATAATGAGCATCAATTCAAAGCGATCGCTTAGAAGATAGGCAATCGAACCAGGAGTGACCAACATCGCAATTACTAGGATAATGCCAGCAGTTTGCAGAGCAGTAATGATCGTGAGAGCCAACACAGAAAGCAAAGTATAGTACATTAACTTGGTGTTTAACCCAATCGCTTTAGCGTGGTTGGGGTCAAAGCAGAATAATAAAAGATCTTTGCGTCGCAGCAGGATAACTAACAGAGTCGTGATACCTGCAATTAAAGTTTGGATAATATCTTGATTGGAAATACCGAGAACGTTGCCAAAAAGAATGTGAGACAAGTCTACATTGCTAGGGATCTTGGTGGACAGAACAACGCCAAAGGCAAAAAAACCCGTAAATACTACGCCAATAACTGCATCCTCTTTGATCCGAGTTTGTTCTTTGATATAACCGATCGCAGCGATCGAGGCAAAACCAAATACAAATGCGCCAATAGCAAAAGGAATATTCAGCGCGTAAGCAATAATTACTCCAGGAACAACAGAATGGGAAACTGCATCCCCCATTAATGACCAACCCTTAAGCGTGATATAGCAAGAAAGCACTGCACAAACTAAGCCAACAAAGGCACTCACCCAAATTGCCCTAACTAAAAAGGGATATTGCAAAGGCTCAACAATCCAATTCCAAAAGGGCATCATTGACGGTATCCTCTGGTTGCCTCGGCAAACCTTGCCAAATCTTCTTCCTGATATTCTTGGGACATTTGACGTAAGCTGCTAACTGGAAGTCCGCCAAAAGTCATTACCAAGTTTTCTTCGGTAAAAGTTTCCGCTGTTGTCCCCTCAGCCAGAATAGTTTGATTAAGCAAGATAGTGCGATCGCAAAAAGTCGCGATCGAAGCCAAATCGTGAGTAGAGACCAGAATAGTATGCCCTTCTTCCCTGAGTTCCAGTAAAAGATCGATAATACTTTTTTCAGTTTTGACATCGACCCCAGTAAAAGGTTCGTCCAAGAGAATTACTTTGCCCTGTTGTGCCAAAGCTCTAGCCAAAAATGCGCGTTTCTTCTGACCACCAGAAAGTTCGCCAATTTGACGATGTCTAAATTCATTCATTCCTACTCGCTCTAAGCTTTCCATTACCAGGCGACGGTCTTTGGCCGAAGGTATCCGTAATAGGTTCATATGACCGTAGCGACCCATCATCACCACTTCATAGACGCTAATTGGAAAATTCCAATCCACTTCATCAGACTGGGGCACATATGCCATGAGTTGTTTTTTTTGAGCTTTAGTAACTGGCAAGCCACCAATTGAAATGTTTCCTTGGGCTGGCTGTAAAAAACCCATAATCGACTTAAATAGGGTAGATTTTCCTCCGCCATTAGGCCCGATTAACCCCGTTATTGTCCCTGGTTCTACCCGACAGTTGGCGTTATAGAGAGCTAATCTAGCATTGCTGTAGCTGACGCTGAGATTATTAACCGCGATATCTAAAAGTTGAGTTGCTAACATCGTTTTGTATACTCCAAATTTTACTAATTACCCAACAAGCCGTCGGTAATGGTGCGGGCATCATATTGCAATAAATCTAGATAGGTGGGGACAGGCCCTGTTTCCGTCGAGAGAGAATCTACATAAAGACTGCCTCCAAACTTTGACCCAGTGGTTTTGGCTACCTGTTTTTGTCCTTCGCTGCTGACGGTACTTTCACAAAAGATTGTGGGGATACTGTTATCTCTCACTTTTTCAATGACTCGTTGTACCTGCTTGGGCGTGAATTGCTGCTCGGCATTAATTGGCCAGATGTAGATTTCCTGTAAGCCGTAATCCCTTGTCAAATAGGAAAATGCGCCTTCACAGCTGACTAAATAGCGTTGGGATTCAGGGACTTTGGCTAAATCAGCTTCTAGTTGCTGGTCGATCGCTTTGATTTGATCGCTATAGGCTGTTGCATTGGCATTATAAGTATCTGCATTGTCAGGGTCGAGTTCGACAAAAGCTTGGCGGATATTCTCCACATAGATCAGTGCATTTTTGGGAGACATCCAACTATGAGGATTAGGCTTATCAGTGTAGGGTCCTTCGGCAATGGGAATCGGTTCAATGCCTTCTGTAAGTAAAACTGAAGGAACATCCTTGAGGCTACCCAAAAACTTTTCGTACCAACGCTCCAAATTTAGACCGTTGTAAAGCAGTAAGTCAGCATCCTGAGCTTTGACCAAATCACTAGGAGTAGGTTCATAACCATGGATTTCCGCTCCAATCCGAGTAATCGACTCCACCTGAAGCTTATCCCCTGCGACATTTCGAGCCATATCGGCCAAAACGGTAAAGGTAGTTAAAACTTTTGGTTTTTCTGCTGTAATTCCTGTAGATTCGTTTCCAGAACTGATGGGGTTATCATTGCTTTGCTCGGTGCTACCACAACCAATCAGCATAACTCCCAGAAAAATCCCTGTAAGTAAGACTTTGCTTTGCTGTTGAAAAATTCGTAGCATCAATGGATAAGACAACTTGTTTTCACTATCTTATCATTTTGCTTTCATATTTGTCTCATATTTGCTTTTTGTTAAGCAAGGTCAGCTATCTGGGATCAAGCTAGAGATAGCCAGTTCGGCTCTAGCCTTAACGCCTGTTTCTTGTTCGCGATCGCATAGAGCTTGAAGTTTGATTTTAATTTGATCGATAAAATCTGGTTGATTTTTCCCCAAAGACTGTAATCCTGCGATCGCAGCATAACGCACTACCCATTCTCCGTCTTCGGTAGCCATTAGCAAGGTCTGTAATGCTGATTGTTGGGCCTTGGTAACTTGGTCTGGAGGCAATTTATCCCATTGAATAATACCCAACCCTCTAGCTGCTGCTCGGCGCACACTTTGAGAAAAGTCGGTTACCGCAGCTTTTAGCAATAAATCTAAAGCTACAGGATCGCCAATTCCGGCAAAAACTCGTAGTGACCAGGCTCTTGCCCCATAGTTATAGTCATCCAAACTATCAAGTAAAGGTTGTACCGCAGGATCGCCGATTTTGATTAAGCCATCTACCGCAGCTACCGCAGCCCCAGGATTATTAAAGCCCAGCACTTGAATTAAAGTAGGAATTGCTTCTACAGAAACAGCATCTGCCAAGTCTTCCACTGCTTCAAGTAACTTTTCCGCAGAGTCCGCTTTATCTACAGCTTCGATTAATTTTGCTACTTCCGTCATCTTCAATTCAGGGTATATCTCTCATTCAGTCTCCCAGTGTCAGAGTCTCCCAGTCAACCCAAATATTGGCGCCTTGAGTACACTTGCTCGCTATATCCTTGAGGCATTCTTGCTCTCAAATCTTAAAACAGTAAGGATTATCTGTTTGGCTATCAAGTTTGAGGACAGTCAACTTACACACTTAAACCTTAAAATCCTGCAAGTAAAAGATCCGCTATCCCCTCTAATCCTTGTAGGATAAAAATGATAAATAATTTTTTTAATCAGGGAGAACGAGAAAATTGAACAGTCAGCCTCAGGGATGGCAACCTCTGCTAGGAGGGATCTTAGCAGCGCTGCTTTTAGTAATTGGGCTTAACTCCTTTGTGGTGATCAACCCAGGACAAGCAGGAGTATTAAGTATCTTGGGTAAAGCTCAAGATGGTGAGCTTTTGGAAGGGCTGCATTTTCGCCCTCCTTTGGTTTCCTATGTGGATATCTATGATGTAACAGTCCAAAAATTTGAAGTTCCAGCTGAAAGTTCTACCAAGGATTTGCAAGATCTCAAAGCCAGATTTGCGATTAACTTCCGTCTGGATCCTCGCGAAATTGTTAATATTCGTCGTACTCAAGGAACGTTACAAAATATCGTAGCCAAAATCATTGCGCCCCAAACGCAAGAATCCTTCAAAATTGCAGCAGCAAAAAGAACTGTTGAAGAGGCGATTACAAAACGCAACGATCTCAAAGAAGACTTTGACAATGCTCTAAGCTCTCGTTTGGAGAAATACGGAATTGTCGTCTTGGATACTAGTGTCGTTGATCTAAACTTTTCACCTGAGTTTGCCAAAGCGGTAGAAGATAAGCAGATTGCCGAACAAAAAGCTCGTCGTGCTGTTTATATCGCTCGTGAAGCAGAACAAGAGGCCCAAGCAGAAGTCAACCGCGCTAAAGGTAAAGCGGAAGCTCAAAAACTACTTGCAGAAACACTCAAAGCTCAAGGTGGCGAACTAGTACTGCAAAAAGAAGCGATCGAAGCTTGGCGTGAGGGTGGCGCGCAAATGCCTAAAGTTTTAGTTACTGGAGATTCGCAAGCAGGGGTTCCCTTCTTATTCAATCTCGAAGGAATCCAGTAGCTAACTACCAGCCAATATTATCGTATTGTTCTCTAACCGCTTCTAGTTCTTCCCGACCCATAGAAGTGGTTTCTTTGTAGCTAAGTTTTTGTTTGGAACGATACTCTGGTTTGTCTCTACCGCAATACTTCAAGAAAGACTGGGTTTCGGTTGTATTCTGGATATAGTTGTAGGTGATTTTTGTATCTACCCCAATAGTGATGACATCTCCAGAGCGAAGGCGATGTAGAGATTTTTTTTCGCCGTTGATCAAAATGCCGTTTCTACTTCTTTTCCTTTTGCCTTTTCCATCGATGATCCAATAGCAATAATCTTTGCGATCAGAATTTTCGGTGTACTGTAACCAAGCAATAGTTGCATGATGTCGAGATGCCAACTTACTGCCAATGACCAAGGAATTCTGGGGATGGCGACCAATAGAAAAAACATTACGGTTGAGTGCAACGGCTCTTCTAGAGTCAGAAGATTCAACAATTAAGATGTGCCTGCCAGTTTGCTGGTCGCTATCGCTAAGCTTAGCTAAACTTAGTCGTGCTTTTTCCTCAATCATGATGGCAACTAAAAATAGAGTTTAATATAAATTTTTAACTATAGATGCAGCATAGAAGGCGTAAAGCACTATT
>CAZSEZ010000209.1:0-7021 GCA_964606015.1 uncultured bacterium | reverse complement strand
GGAGCAAGTGTAAAAAAGCGGCTGAGGGCTTTTTATCTACCTGGGGTAGTAGCTCTAAATCGGGCTTGAGAAGTTGGGTTATGTCTAGATCCCAGATGTCCCCAAACTAGATTATTGCTGGCTCTTTGATGGCAAAGTGAGTAAATGCCTTGGGGTTTGAGGGCAAAACTATTACGGGGTTTGGTGTAGCGCAGCCTGTTAACTGTAATTCCGCGATCGCAGCCAATAAAGACGGGGATCTGACTAAAGTCTCCAATAGCGGCTTTTACTGAGGCAAAAAAGCTAGCTTTATCTCGTGTGAGTTCATCACTGTTGGGATAACTAATAGGGGAAACATCCTGACGATAGCCCAAAATAATCAAGCGTTTACGTTTTTGGGGGGCACCGTAGACAGAGGCTTCTAAAACCTGAATTGGTTGTACCACACAGTAGCCAGCCAAAGAAAATTCTGCTACCAGTTGCTTGAGAAAAGGTTGGTATTTAGCGGTGTTTAAACCAGGGACATTTTCAAAAATAAAGTATCGTGGCTGGATGTCTCTGACTATGCGGACATACTCAAAAATCAATTGATTGCGCGGATCATCAAGTTGCCTTTTGCCCATATGCGAAAAACCCTGACAAGGAGGCCCTCCAGCAATGAGGCTAATTTCTCCAGAAAAACCGCGATCGCGAACTTTATCAATTATTTCTTGACTGGATAGCTTGGTGATATCACGACATAGGGTCGCACTGTAGGGAAAGTTATAGTGATGGATCAGCGAATGGATTGGATCGATTTCGACTGAGGCAGCGATATCAAAGCCCGCAGCCTCCAAGCCCAAAGACATGCCACCACAACCAGAAAACAGATCAATAGCCAATGGACGATCGCTAATCATGGTTTAGATCCCATTCGGTTTAACTCCGCGTGTTCTATCATAAGCGAATTACTAACTTTTAGCGATCGCTAACTTTAAATTATGGTTTTATTCCTGTTCGGTGAAATGCCAGTCACATCATAACGAAACTTGTTAGTAAGTTTGTTTTATTTTTAAAACAAAGATTAAAGCAACATCAAAAAGTGATGGGAATAGCAAGTTGCTACTTTCATTCACGCTAATCAAACTGGGTTTTCGTCATACTACTGAGTAGATTTTTGGGCTGGGAACGGCAAGATGATTTTTATCGGCAGAAAAAAAAGCGTAAGTCCCAGAGTGATATGGGTGACGCTATAGTCAGCAAAATCTTTTTTGGCACTCGCTAGATAAAGCCAAATCAGCCAGTCTTGTTTTCTTCCTGGAACAATAAACTTTTGACTATTCATGATGACCATTTTTTGCTTTCCTTGAGTCCAAGGTATATCAATTGTTGTAGGAGGATTTGCTAGGTAAACAACATCAAGATATCTACCCTCTGTATACCTTTTGTTGCTTCTTAGAGAACGCTTGCCCTCTGGAAGTTGCAGTACATAGTACTGTTTTGACCATTTATTGCCTTGGATTTTTCTTGACTTAACTCTTTTAATTACCAGTGCTTTGGTTGCTTTGCCTTCAGTTTTTAACTTATGAGCGATTAACAAATGTGTTGCGGGTCCAATCATAAAGAGAGAAGACCCCAACAAACACAAAAGCATCAAGATCAATCTAAAAGGTAAGGATAAAAGGTAGCTCATTAGGCTTCTTCTGGGATTTATCTCGATTTTGAGCTACGCCTACATCACACTATAAGGACTAGTTAAACGTTCCAATCGATTGACCAGTAGACTCAAAAATAATCCCACATCAGTTACGACACCAACCGACTCTACCGAGCCGCGATCGCTTAACTTGGTAACTACAGCAGGATTGATATCGACGCAAACCATTTTCACCCCAGCGGGAGTCATATTTCCGACGCCAATAGAATGCAACATCGTAGAAAGCATCAGGATCATATCTGTACCTTCTAGAAGTTGTGCATATTCTGCTTGGGCTTTGATTAAGTCCATTTGAGTATCGGGCAAAGGGCCATCATCGCGGATCGAACCAGCTAAACAAAAAGGAACATTGTGCTGGACGCACTCGTACATAACGCCTTTTTGAATCACTCCTGCTGCAACTGTTTTGGCAATGCTTCCGTAACGTCTAACTGTATTGATGACCTTGAGATGATGACGGTGTCCTCCACTAACAGGTATGCCTTTTTGCATGTCTACACCAAGGGAGGTTCCCATTAAGGCTTGTTCGATATCGTGAACTGCGATCGCATTTCCTCCTAATAGACCTTGAACGTAGCCTTCGCGAACTAGACGTGCCAGATGTTTGGCTCCACCAGTATGAATGACAACAGGCCCCGCAGTAACTAAAACTTTGCCACCACGATCCCTAATTTGGCGAAATTCCCAAGCGATTTGTTCGACTACTAGTTCGACTCTACGTTCGCTGGAAACTCCTGCTCCCATAAAGCTAAATTCTTCAGGGTTCCGTTTCTCGATAGAAGTAGTTTTTCTAACGGTGCGGATACCTTCTACCCCCACTACGACAACATCATCTTTGGTCAGATCTCTAAGGAGCCGACATTCAGCAGATCTACCCTTGATGACAATTGCGCCATCCATGCGCTGTTTCTGTACCCTTATCCATTCGCCATTGATTTTGACTTCTGTAGGGTAAATATTAGTTACATAAAAGTCATGGGGTGCAACTCCATCCAAGTCGCAAATTTCGGTTATGGCATCGCCTGAAGTCTCCCCGGAAGTAATCGCTCCGATATTGATCAGTTCGGAGACTATGTCTTCCATAATCTCTTCGGAGGGGGCAGATAGTCGAACCTTAGCTGTAGAGGTACTTTGTCTTTCGATTCCAAGATTGAAGTTGAGAACTTTGGAACTGCCACCATTTTGGGAAACTAAATCCAAGACTCGGTTCATAATCCCGCCATCGAGTAAATGACCTTTCAAAGAGATCTCCTTACTAAGTACTGGTGCGTTGGCGTGGACTTCTGCGAGGACTGGTTCATTAATCCTTAGAGTTAGGCACTTGGCAGCACCACCAGCTTTGAGAAATTCACTTAAGGGAGTCTCAATTACAGTGAATCCTTTATTTTGTAAGGTACTTTTTAAGCCTCTACTGGCTTTATTCATCACTATATTTTGTTCCACATTGACTGAGTTACAGGCAAAATTAACTGCATCCTTTTCAGTGATGACAATTCGTTTCTCTTCGGGAACTCGCATCTCAATTAGATGATTTGAGTAAGCATCAAAAGCTCCAGGGTAATAAAGTAGATAGCCACCATTTAAAGGGCAAAAGCAAGTATCAAGATGATAAAAACGATTGTCAATGAGGCGCAAAGAAAGTACCTCAGTATCTAGCCACTTAGCTAAGTAAGGATGAGAATCTAGCTCTGAGCGAAAACCATAGCCAGCCCATAACCACCGCCCCTCGCGGTCGAGTAGGGCATCTCCTGCTCCTTCAAAGGGTAAATCCTTTGGTAGCTCATGGACGGTGAAGTCATTCTCTTTAAACCACTGCTTGAAAAAGGGTTCTTCTCCCTGGCGTTCGGCATGATAAAACCGCGATACCACTGCACGATCGCCTAATACTAATCCTGCATTAGCAGTAAAGACCATATCAGGTAAGCCTTTTTGTGGTAACAGACAATCTACCTGCGCAATCTGACTGAGAACTTGATGTAGTTTCTGCCATTGTTCCACTGCGCGATCGCGAGATGACTTATGAATATTACCTTCCATCCAGGGATTAATTACATAGTCCACATCGTAGTGGTCTGGTGGACACATCAAAATCCGAATTGAATCAGTCATAGGAGTCATCAGAGCTTGGTATTTTTCGTAATGATAGCGGGCAATTTTAAATCTCGAAAGAATAAAATTAATTTGTTTTGAACCGCTAGTTAACCACTAGTTAAAGTCCCTAATGGAGATAAACTGCTAAAGTGGGCATGAGCTACATTCGATAACCACTTCAGCAAGTTTTATGGTTAAAAATAACCCACAGCCAGGTTCGATCGCACCTCGTCCTGCTATAGAAAGAAATTTAGATATTAGTTTTTATTGGGCAGCCAAAGTATTTGCTTTAGCGATCGCAGGTGTTTTAGTTTGGATTACGATCCAAGTAGCAATACAAGCCTTTCCTGCGGTTCAAGAATTTGGTTTGGATTTTTTGACTACTAGTAGTTGGAACCCTGTTAAAAGTGAATATGGGGTTTTACCAGCTATCTATGGCACAATTGCTAGCTCGTTGA
The DNA here is from genome assembly GCA_964606015.1 of uncultured bacterium. Classification (GTDB taxonomy): domain Bacteria; phylum Cyanobacteriota; class Cyanobacteriia; order Cyanobacteriales; family Xenococcaceae; genus Hyella. The sequence goes on along the minus strand of CAZSEZ010000209.1, from coordinate 2,797 downwards.
TTGCCCTTGTAATTTCGGTGCCGATTGGTCTGGGCGTGGCAATTTTCCTGAGTGAAGACTACCTCCCTCCGACAGTCCAGCGTTTGATAGTCTTCTTAGTAGAACTGTTAGCAGCTATTCCCAGCGTTGTATACGGTTTGTGGGGAATTTTTGTCTTGATTCCTTTTCTTAAAGGTTTTACGCCTCTTCGGGGGCCAGGGCTTCTCCCTGCTGCTTTGATTCTTTCGGTAATGATCTTGCCTACAATTGCAGCAATCTCTCGCGATTCGATTACCAATGTTCCTAATGGTTTGCGTCAAGCTGCTGTGGGTTTGGGGGCGACTCGGTGGGAGGCGATCTTGCAAATTGTTTTGCCAGCTGCTTCTTCGGGGATTATTGGGGGAATTATGTTGGCTCTAGGACGAGCTTTAGGAGAAACCATGGCAGTTACGATGTTGATTGGTAACTCCAATCGGATCGATACCTCGATCTTTGCCCCTTCTAATACGGTTTCTTCCTTGCTAGCTAACCAGTTTGCTGAAGCTAGTGGTTTGCAAGTAGCAGCCTTGATGTACGCTGCCCTGATCCTGTTTGCTATTACTCTGGTAGTAAACGTTTTGGCCCAGCTACTTGTGGTAAGACTGCAAAAAATCTAAATAAAGATAAAAATCATCAATTGTTTGAGAAGCCTGGACATCAGTTGTTGTTTAATTAAACTTGTTATTCGTCGTTAATTAAAGTAGCAGCTATGTCCTTAACCCTCTCTAACCAGCAGCAGCAACTATTCGATCTTAGCTTGGCGAATATCGAACAAGTAGAAGGTTTGTTAGTAGAGGCACGAGTACTTTTTGCCGATTTTCAACCAGATATTTCAGGACTTCAGCAACAGCTTACCAACCCGTTTTCGATTTTTATTTGTGGTGAGTTTAATGCGGGGAAATCTAGCTTGCTTAATTATTTGGGCGGCAACACGGAAGCACCAGTAGGGATTGTACCCACTACCAAAGAAATCGAGGCTTATGACCCTGGGGATTTGGGTGGTTTATTGTTTATCGATAGCCCAGGCACTAACTCGATCATCGAGCAACATCAGGCTCTAACCGAAGACTATCTCAAGCAAGCAGACATTATTTTGTTTGTTACCTCCATCGAAAGACCCTTGAGTAAATCAGAACAGGATTTTTTACTCTTGGTAGATGGCACTTGGGCCAGAAAAGTCATCGTTGCGATCAATAAAATAGATCTCGCGACAGAAGATGAAATTAAACAAGTTAAGGCTTTTGTCGGGGAGGGTTTACAAGAAATTTTCACTGAGACCCCTCCTATCTTTGGGATTTCTTCCCGTACTGGTTTGGGCATGGATGAGTTGAGAAACTTTCTATTAGCGTTCTTAGCCGAAAGTGAAAAAGTCAAACTCAAGCTAGAAGGCCCCCAAAATTCTTTATTGGTATACCTCAATCAATTAGAAACTCTAAATAGCGATTGCAAAAGCCAATTAGAAGCCGAAAAAGTTCTCTTTGATCGTACTCTTAACCGCATCCAAGAAAGGCTAGAAGAATACAAGCTTTTATTTGCAATTTTTCAGCGCAATATTGACGATCTATTTCGTAGTTTGATCCAAGCAACTAACAAAGTAGTTGATCGCAAAGTATCTTTTTTCGATGCGGCCAAAAAACGCCTGACTAACGAAGACGATCGCTTAGAAGAAAAAATTATTACAGCACTCAAGGAAGTGCAACTCGACCAAAACCTCCAAGAGATCTTCAAAGATGCCACCGCAACCTTTATGCAATATCGCGATCGCTTGATTCGTGAAGCTACGGAAGACATTGAAGCAGCGATTACCATTAGCAAAGATAGTTTTACAGTTCCTGCTCTTGATAGCAGTCAAGTAGAAACCGATAAAATTGCCCAGACTATTAAACTAGCAGCAGATAAAGGTTTAAATAACTGTGGCAAATTAGGGATTGCTTCTGCTGTGAGTAGTGTTGGCGGTTTAGCAATCTTTAATACTGCTTCTCTAGATGCTTCTGCTTTTGTCCTTTCGGTTATTTTCGGCTTACTTAGTGTCAATGCTTTGCCCCAAGAAAGAGATAAGGTAAAAGGGCAAATTGAGGTTGCATTTCGCGAACTCCAGAAAAACTATACTGATAACCTCTGGAAGTCCCTGGCTAATGAGTTAAACGAATGCCTAGAGCAATTTATGGCAGCGGTGGAACCTCGCAAACAAGAATTAGACCAACAGCTAGAATTAAGTAACTCCCTGACGGAAAAAGTTGCTGAAAGCAAAGCCAAAATCAACACTGTACTCGAACAGTTGCAAAAGCTCTAACTATGACTCTAATTACTTATAAATGGACAATTTCTGAGTGGCACCAGTTAGTTGATTCTGGAGTTCTTGCAGACAAAAAAGTTGAGCTTTTAGCAGGGGAAATAGTTCACATGAGTCCCGGAGGAATACCACACAGTTATACTCAACAATCGGTAAGTGATTATCTTCGCCAGCTATTGGCAGGGAAAGCTCATATTAGAGATGCTCACCCGATTACTTTAGATAATTCCGAGCCTGAACCAGATATTGCGATTGTCCGTTTATCTACTGAGATTTATGCTCAGCATCATCCTTATGCTCAAGATATTTATTGGCTAATCGAAGTATCCCAACAAACTTTAGCTAAAGATCTAGAAAAGAAGAGCATTATCTATGCCCAAAATGAAATTAGTGAATACTGGGTAATCGACCTCAAACATAATAAATTAATCGTATAGCAATACGATGAGGTGTTAGGACTAAAAATGAGAAGCTAGAATAGAGAAA
>CAZSEZ010000208.1:4877-7038 GCA_964606015.1 uncultured bacterium | reverse complement strand
TACTTAGATTAAAAGTAAATTTATTAACTCTAAATATCAAATTACTCACATTACATCTCTAACAAGATCTATTGAGAGAAGACACTATATTTATTAGACAAAAAGAAAGCTTGAGATATTAGTTAATCTCAAGCTTTTTAATCGAACAATCACCAATTACTACTTATTAACTAGCGTTGATGAATCGCGTAATGTTGTTCTGGTGCAGGATAACCAGCATCGCCAAAAGCTTCTCTGATGATTCGATTAGTATCGAAATACACTTGCCAATAATGATCGTTATTGCAGTATGGTCTAACTGCTAATACAGGACCTGCAAAATTGAATTCCAAAATTTCAATGTCTGGAGCAGGACTATCCATCACATTAGGAATTTGGCTTAGTCTGTTACGAAGCAAGTTAATCGCTTCTTGATGATCTACAGAACCATCTAATTGAGCTACTAAGTCAACACGACGGTAGGGATTAGCAGAAAAATTCTGGATATTATCAGAAAAAATCGCATTATTACCGACAATGGTTCTGACGTTATCCATCGTATTGATAGTAGTTACAAAAAGGCCTAATTCTTCAACGGTTCCAGTGACTCCTGCAGCAGTAATAAAGTCTCCCACTTGAAAAGGACGGAAAATCACGAGAAAGATCCCCGCAGCAAAGTTCGCTAACAAGCCACTCCAAGCAGCACCGATCGCGATACCAGCAGCCGCAAACAAAGCAGCAAAAGAAGTAGTTTCGATGCCAAAGAAGCCCAAAATTGCCACAATTAGGACAATTTGCAGTACTACTCCTACAACCGAACTGAGATACTTGGCAACAGTGGCGTCAATTTGTTGACTCCGCAGTGCTTTTTTCATCAACTTCAATGCTAAATTTATCAGCCAACGACCGACAACCCAAAAAGCGATCGCACCAAGAATTTTAAAGCCAAAATCTGATAGAGTTCCGATTAAATTCGTGGTTATCGTATTAATATCCATAAATAATTTAAACCAAGACAAATTTTCCATCCCTAATTATATTGACGAGTATTGAACAGTCAAGACTTGAAGGAGAATTTGAGTTATTTTTTTAGATTTTTACGACAAATTGCCTAGATAACGTTGCGTTTTATATAAATATTTTTAAGTTTTTTTATATAGTTTTTCTATAATTAAGTCTAGTAATTTTTAATAAAGTTACTAGACTTTTATTGATTTATAGTTATTTATTACTTGTTCTACTTTCTGCCCAAACTGCGAGGATCGAGGACATCTCTCAAACCATCACCCAAAATATTAAAAGCCAACACTGTCAAAATAATCAGTAATGCAGGAGGCCAAACCAACCAAGGTTGCAAAACTAAAATTGAGGCATTAGTTCCCAGAGATAGTAGATTTCCCCAACTAGGATCTGGTTGCTGAATCCCCAAACCAATTAGGCTAAGTACCGATTCGGTAACGATAAAACTAGGAACGGCTAAAGTCGCAGAAATAATAATGTACGTAGCTGTCTGGGGCAAAATGTGGCGCAAAATAATGTAAAAAGACCCTGCCCCCATTGCCTTTGCAGCTTGGACAAATTCTTGTTCTTTGAGAGATAAAACCTGTCCGCGGATTACTCTTGCCAAACCAGACCAACTGATAAAAGAAGTGATCAAAACTATCAATAGGAATGTCTGGGCACTACTTAAACCTGGAGGAATAACCGCAGCTAAAGAAATCAGTAAATAGATCCCAGGAATCGTCATTAGCACTTCCACCAGACGCATCAAAATACTATCTGTCCAGCCACCAAAGTAGCCAGAGATTCCACCAACTAGCATCCCCAAGGGGAAGGAAATAGCAATGCCAATCAAACCGATAAAAAGACTTATTCTTCCACCAAAAACCAATCGACTAAGCTGATCTCGACCTTGCTCGTCTGTACCCAGGAGATTGATTCTGGTGTCTTCTGTCGTGCCAAAAAGGTGCCTACTGAGAGGAATACCAGAAAAAATAGTTACTTCTTCAAACTTGGGAGGCAGCGGTAAAGTTATCTCACCAAAGTTATACTCTGTTCCCCGAGCAAATAAACTAATGGGCGCGGGATTATCACGATCAACAATTAACTCGCGATCGCCAGTAGATAAATCCGTTTCTCCTTGGCTGACGGAATAAACATAAGGGGTAGTAAAATTTCCTTC
>CAZSEZ010000208.1:0-4847 GCA_964606015.1 uncultured bacterium | reverse complement strand
AACAAAGAGCCATTAGTCTGAGAGCTATAGGCATCATAGGGAGCAAAAAAATCAGCAAAAATTACAACCAAATAAAACAAAATTAAGATGGTTGCACCCATCACAGCTAAGGGATTTTTAATTAACTTTTGCCACCACATCATAAAATCTCTATGTTAGACCACCTATGCTTCTGCCACTGGGCTGACTTTCGCCTTGTAGAGTAGCTTATCCTGTTGCTGATAGCCAACATAGCGGACCTTTACTGTTGTCCCTGGTTCTGCATCACCAGACATCAACTCATGCTGTTGAGGATCGTAAGGGATTTCTGTACCCACTTCACTAATCGGAGTCAGACCCCACTGTTCGACTAATTCTTTGACTGGTCTAACCAGAGGGATGAGCCTCTCTGCTGGTAGATCGGGATTTTTCGCAATTGCAGCGATCGCAGTAGGCCACTGAATTAACCAAGACTCAATCACGTTAATACTTTGTTGCTGAAACTGCGTTTCGAGGCTAGTTGCTTGCTGTTCTAACCTAGCTTGTAATTGTTGGTATTCCTGTTGCCAATTCTGAGTCGTTTGATCAGGCTCGACTAAAGTTGACGAAGATTTACTAGATCGAGAATCAAACTGAGCCAGAAGTTCTTCAGGGCTTAGCTGTAGAGAATTAGCTAGCTTTAACAAATTTTCGACTGTAAGTTTATGAATTAAGCCATATTCTAGCCTTTTAATTTGTAAACCGGATATTTGCGCCTGTTTACTCAATTCTTCGCTATCGGCTATATCTACTCTAGCCATCAGTTTTTGTAAAGTAGCTTGATTTTGTTCGTAAGTATTTTCTGTCATGGTTCAATATTGCTGTCGCGCTCCATTGAGATACTTCGTTGTTTTGCCTAATTAATCCATTGTTCCCCATCAGTGTTTTTACGTAAATAAAAGGGGGTAAAACGCTTATTTATCAAGAGCTACATCAAAATTCTTTATGTTAGAATCATCGACAAATTATAGTAAAAAACTTTGACTTAAGTTTATTCAAGTTATTGCTTACTGATACACTATCTCTGCCTATGTCCTCCGATCCTAGACCTAATTTAATTCATTTAGAAGATTTTGCCGTTAACAAACAGATCAAATTTTTTCAGGCTCTGAGGCAAAAACGCTTTAGCGGTAAATTGACCTTTAGCAATACCTTAAAGACAAAGTGGTCTTTTTTTATGGCTAAAGGAAATGTGATTTATGTTACTGGAGGGAAACATCCCGTAAGAAGGTGGCGTAGAAATCTAGTCCTTTTTCTACCCCAGATTGCCAGCCGGCTTTCAGAGGAAGTTAAGAAGATTGATTTAATGGCAGAATCACAAATTTGGATAAGTTGGGACTATCATTTGCTGCACATGTGGTTTCAGAAACAAAAAATTGATCTTGACGAGATTAATGCCTACATTGGCGCTCTAGTTGAGGAGGTGTTGTTCGATCTCGCTCAGGCCGGAACTATCAGTTTTAAGTTAACAGAATGCACCAAAATGGTTTTCCGACCCATGACTATGATTGATCCCGAACAACCAATCTTAAAAACTCGGAAGCTTTGGGCAAGGTGGCAAGAACTTAATTTTCAAGACATTTCTCCGAATTCAGCTCCGAATATACTTGATCGTGATCGGTTAAAAGCAAGTAGTACGGAAAAAAAATTTCTAGCTTCGACAAAACTGCTTGATGGGCAGGTTTCCATCAGAGATTTAGCAATCAAAAAGCAGAGCGATACTTTGAATACGATGAGATTACTTGCTAAAACTTTTCCCTCTACAGAAATCGAATTTAAGGAGATATCTGACCTACCTTATCCTCTCGTCATACCCAATTCACAAGCCATGTTTAAAGCTAGATCTCAGCAAGATCAAACGAAAGTTGCTTGTATCAGTCAAAATAAAATCATGAGTCAACAACTGCTCAAGATAACAGAGACACTGAATTATGCTTTGCTAAATATCGTAGATTACATACCAGCTGTTGGGGTTCTCATTGAAGAGGAACCAGACTTTATAATGATTGATTTGGAACTACCAGAATCATCTAGCTACGATATTTGTAACCAACTAAGAAAAATAAATCACCTTCACCATATTCCAATTGTTCTTTTTGGACGTAAAATTGGTCTGGCAGAACGCATAAAGTCAAAATTAGTTGGGGCATCAGAAGTATTCGAGCACTCAATGAATATTATTTCTGTTCTTAGACTAGTTGAAAGATATAGAATACTAAGTACGATAGGTAGCACTAATGCAACCTAATGTTTTGGTTTAGAACTATATTTGTCTATTTGTTGCTGCCAAACCTCTAGTAAATTCGCAATTGCTTTTTGCCAAGTATATCGATCAGCAATAGCAGCTTGACCTTTTTGTCCCATTTGCTTCCTCAAATCATGATCAGTAACGAGCTGTTTAAGTTTGGCAATGAAATCAGATTGATTTCCAGGCTGATAAAGATAACCATTAGTACCAGATTCAATATTTTCTGTCACTCCCTCTGAGTCTGGAGCTAGAACAGGAATACCCGCGGTAAAGGCTTCTAAAATAGTTAAACCTCTGGTCTCTTTTTCTGAAGTTGTGACATGCAAATCACTATTAAACAGTAATTGAGGAACCACTTCTGGCTCAATTCTGCCAAATAAATGAAAATGTGGGACATACTGCGCCATCGTTTGCGCAATTTTTGTTTTCAGCTCTCCATCACCAACTATCAAAAAAGCAACTTGCTCACAGCCTATTTCCTTGACTAGTTGGGGTAAAGCTTTAAGCGTAAAGTTCCAGCCCTTTTCAGGAGTTAAACGGCCCAGAAAGATTAACTTTGTTTTGTTATCCAGTTTTGGCAAATGGTATTTTTTCTGAAAAAAATCTGGTTGAGAACTGCAATCATCAAAATGCCCAATTTCTAACCCCAAAAAACTGTTGTAGTAGGCATTATTAATCCCTAATTTTTTGATTTTGGCGACAGTCACCTTGCTGGTAACAAGAGTTAGATCGTAGGCATTATAAACATAAAGGACTAATTTTCTCACTAACCACTGCAAGCTCAAGATCAGAGGCTTAGGTAATGGAAAAAAATCTTCTAGATACTCAATGAAATTGGTTCGAAAAAAACCAACACAAGGAATTTTGTGTTTACGAGCATACCTCAAGCCAGGAATCCGCCAGAAGCCTACAAATAAGCGTTCTGGTTCGTCTACGTGAATAATATCTGGTTTGAACTGTTCTAATACGGCTTCTAGCTGCTGATAACCATTCCAAGCTACATTCCGCTCAAATTCAACGAAAAAAGGTGTACTAGGTAGATTGATTACCTCAACTCCGGGAAGAATTTCACCTGTGTAATCTTGCCAATCAGGGTAAACATTCGCAATCTTACTGTAGTCTGGACAGAACAATTTCACTTGGTGTCCTAGTCTACTCAACTCCTTGAGACGAGAATAGCCCGTAATAGTCACACCATCAAGAACAGGCAAAAAGCCAGAGGTAATAATAGCAATCTTCATTGATTAGCACTATTTAGTCGAAGGGATCTTAACGTTACCTGAAATAGTATCGGCTATTTCTACTTCTAAATGACGCAAACGAGGTTCACGGAATGCAACTACAACAATTAGGAGATTCCAGAATCCCAGCAAAACTAGCAGTAGAGCGATTCCATTACCCTGACCAATTTCCACACCAATAAATTGGCCAATAGTACTCTCTAGGAAACTCCCCTCTTGCATCAAAGGATTCAAGACCCGATCTACTAAAGGACCAGCAGTCACATAAGCACAGATAGCCAAGGCTCGCTCTAAACTTTGTTGCAAAGAAAAAACTCTCCCTTGCAGCTTATCAGGGACTTTACTCTGCCAAATTGCTTGATTGGTACTAATAATAATTGGCTGGGCTAATAAATAGAGGAATATTCCGATCGCTAACACCATTAGTGAAGCCTTTAAACCAGCAAAAACAATCGTTACCCCCTGTAATGCCACACAACCCAAAATAGTCACGACTCGATTACGTTCAATATTGAAAAAACTGGAGAGCAATGCACCAACCAAAACACCACAGCCTCCAATCGAAAGAATATTACCCAACTGAGTCGAATCAGGCTTGTAAAGTAACGGCCACAGAATAACCTCTAGCATTGCAGTAGAGAAATAACTAATGGCAATAAAACCCAAAAGTCTCAATAAGCCAGGACGGGTAACGATATATTCCCAGCCCGAAATAGTATCATCTAAAAATTGTTCAAAACTAGACCGATTTGCGGATCTAGTACGACTAACAGTCGGAAAGCGTACACAGAGTAAAGTAGCAACCGCGATCGCAAAGGTAGTCAAATCAATCGTTAAAATCCCTGTTAAACCGATTCGTTGCAGCAGAGATACAGCAATAAAAGGAGAAGCAATCTTGGCAATACCGATTGAGGCCTGAACCATACCGTTGGAGCGACTTAGACGTTTTGGTGGCACAAGCTGGGCAATAGCTGCAGTGTATGCAGGGACTTGAATTGCATTGACAGACGAAACAATTGTAATCGCTATGTAAATGTGCCAAATTTCTAATCTATCCACTGCCACTAATACAATCAACAAAATTGTGATCAAACCAGTTACGCCATCACTCAAAATCATCGCAGTACGGCGATTCCAACGGTCGATCAAAACCCCAGCAAAGGGGGAAACAACCACTTTGGGCAGATAGATTAATAAAATAGTCAGGGCAAATTGAGTAATCTTGCCTGTTTCTTGGTAAGTCTGGCCCAAAATCCAGAAACCAAGGGCAAACTCAGTCAGCTTTGAACCCAGTACAGAAATAAGTTGTCCAAACCAAACAATCAAAAAAGTCCGCATAT
>CAZSEZ010000207.1:0-7059 GCA_964606015.1 uncultured bacterium | reverse complement strand
TTGTATTAATGACGATCCTCTCGCAGTACTGGAGCCTGGTCAGACTTGACAGTTCCGGGAAAATTAAGACTACAGAAATTAGTCAATTAAAACAATTTTTAGAAACAGAATTTAATTATTTATTAGATCAAAAAGATGTATCTCATGCACAAATTCAGAATGAATTGTTATTGGTTTTAGGAAAAAGTAGTAATGATATTGAGACTATTGCTAATAAGTGTTTGCGCTGCTTTATATCTCATCAAATTTGCTATATCTGTATTCAGTTAGAAATGCAATTTGGTAGAGAACACAATTTTAGTCGTAGCGATCTTTTTATCTATACCCTAAACGATACTTTAGAAAATTTTCGTGAGCTTAATGATAAATCCAACTATAAAAATAGCTATAAGCCTCTATCAGTAGAAATCCTCGAAAAATTTGAACCGAAAAAAGCTAGCCTGAGTACTTGGACAACCAGATTAGTCAAACAAAATCGAGAACTCCAACGCTTCTTGTTAGAACAAGGAGTTTATTTGATTAGTAATTGGGCAATTCTTAATGACACCAATATTAAGCAACTAGGCAGGGTCTTAGCTGAGTTTCATAGTTTAACTCCGACAGAAATTACTACAGCTAGTAATTTGTTAGCGAGTTATCATGCTGTGTACCGTCGCGATCGCTTAAAAAATAAGCAAGGTAAAGGAGGTAGATGTCAGACTCCTTCTGAGGAACAGCTAGCGCAAATTTCTGAGTTATTCGAGCAAGCAACTGGAATTTCTCTTTCTGTAGAACAAATTCTATCTAGTTTGGAGCAAGTTGCCACTCAACTGAGGGAATATCGAATTTATGTTCGTGGAGGCCAGAGAAAACAAGAAAAGTCTTTTGATAATGCAGAACTCAATACAGAGGGTTTGCAGGCTTCGGTAATTACAGAAGAGTATGATAGAGCAGATTCAGGTGATTTTTTAGCAGCTTATCAGCAGCAGTTTCAAAAAAGCTTAGATCGCTCAGTGGATACTGTAATTCAAACTAAACTGAGTAAATTCAAAGGTAAAAAAGCAGCTAAAGCCCCTCAGTATTTGCAAGCTTTAGAGTTATTCCACTGTGAAGGAAAAGCAATGGGAGAAATTGCCAAAGTGATTGGTATGGAGGCTCAATATCAGGTTACTAGGCTCCTCAAGCTTAAAGAATTACGTGCTGATATTCGCCAGCAGATGCTGCAGATCATGGGGGATTGGACAACAAACCAAACAGCTAAGTTTACTGATCGCGATACTTTAAAATCCCGGGAAAATGCGATCGCAGAAGCTCTAGGAGAACAAATTGATTTGGTACTAGAAGAGGCAGAAAAAGAAGTCAGTATTGTTGGACAAAATCGTAGTGTCTTGGCAGAAAAAATTTGCACTTATCTAGACACTGTCAGTGTTTGATTTTTTGGTGTTGAATTTTTTAGTTAGGAATCAAAACTTGAATGTATGCATACCCTCCTATCGTTCAGAAATAAAAGTAATTATCAGAGCTACTTAGGCTTCTATCTATATTTGTAATAGGAAAATTTATAATGACTAACTTTAGTATTAGCAACGAAGATTTATTCTTAGATTTTGCGCCAATCACTGATGCAGATATAGTTCTAAGTGAGGAGCAACTCGAACTTGCAGCTCGGACTAGTCAGAGCATTATTAATCCTCAGCAACAGTGGCAAACCTATCTTAATGCTCTAGCTTTAGCGGGGTTTAGGGATTGGTTAGCGGAAAGAGACAATAATCTGATTGTTGATAGTAGCAATTGTTCTCTTACTCAAAGTCACTATGCCAACTATATCGATGGTGTATTTAACCTAGAGGTAGGAGAATTCAAGGTCTGTTTGCTTACTGATGGAGTAACCGTAGACGAACTCGTTACTTTTCCCCGAGCCATTTTAGAACTACCTCAGTATATGGCTCACTTATATGTACTAGTAAGCGTGATTGAAGAAAGAGCCGAAATCGCAATCACTAGTTTTCTTAATTATGCTGACCTGCAAGCTAGAATTCAAGCAAGTAGTCTAGCTGCGGATGCTGATTGGACTTATGAAATTCCTGCTACTTGGTTTAATAAAGACTCTGATGATCTATTACTAGCTCTGCGATGTCTAGATGCTCAAAGTATTGTTTTACCTCAAGCTAGTTCAGACACAAGTGCTAGTCTAGCTCAAGAATTAGCGACCAAAGTAGAGCTTCTGCAAGCTCCTGATACAGACTTGAGTAGCGTCTTAACCTGGGAACAAGGAAAAAAGCTCTTAGGTAATCCCGAACTTTTGACCTGGCTCTACCAACTACAAAGTGGTAATTTATCTCTGCAAATAGCGATTGCAAATCTCCAAGATAGGTTGGCTAGCGCGGTAAGGGACGTCTCTCAGGCTGTGATCAACGCTCGTACTTGGCTTAATCGTGAATTAGATGATTTGGCTCAAAGTTTGGCTTGGAACTTGTTACCTGCTCCTGCTTTTGCGACCTCTGCTTTTCGCGATCTGCAAGTTACTAATCGAGAATCTCCCATAGCTGAATTTGAAGCAATCTTGGCTCAGCTCAGAGCTAGTGAAGAAGAAATTCCTGTCGATGCAGGAGGTATTTATCGTGACCTTACTTTAGGGGATTACGCTTTAAGATTATTTGCTATCACTTGGGAAGAAAGGGTTGAGGAGCCTGAATCAGCAGATGTGCCGGAATGGAATCTGATGGTTATTTTAGGTGCACAGGTAGGCAGCTATTTGCCCCAAAATCTCAAGCTAGAAATTCAGTTAGAAACTGAAGTATTAGACGAGCAAGTTGCTGAAACTGATACCGCAGATACTTACTTATATTCACGTGTTATTGGAGAGATCAACGAACAATTTACTATCAGCATCACTCTTGCCACAGGAGAAACCGTTTCGTTGCCTAAATTTGCTTTTGCATAATGAAATTTCAGCTAGAAATCCAACAAATAGCCAGCACTTGCCTATTTAAATTAGTTTGGAACAGAGGGCAACAAATTACCTCAATTGTTGCTTATCCCCAAGATTTATTAGCCTCTTATCAAGCTTGGCGTGATGCTTATCTCAATTTTTATAAGACAAGCTTACGAGCTAGGGTTCCCAAAAAGAAAAAATCCCAAGGCAAGATTCAATTACCTCAAGATTGGCATCGACAGTTAGTCCAAGCAGAAGCCCAGTTACTCACTGAGTTGCAACGCTGGCTGAGAAGTAAGGAGCTTTATGATATTAGGGCTAAGATTACTAGCTCTTCTAGTGAGGTTACTTTGTTTATCTCTTGTGATGGGGACTTAGCAAGATTGCCCTGGGAAACTTGGGAACTAGGGTCCGAATCAGATATCCCAATCACGATCGCGAGAAGTCCTCTCAATATTCGCTCCGAGACTACTCAAAATAAACTGATCCGTCGCCGTAAACCTCGGATTTTGGCTATTTTGGGAGATAATACTGGTTTGGATTTGCAAGGCGATCGCACGACTTTAGCTACTTTAGATTCAATAGCAGATATCCAAGTAGTTACTTGGCAACCTCAACAAACACCAGAAGTAATTAAACAGCAGATTCAACAAGCTCTAATCGATCCGCAAGGGTGGGAAATCCTTTTCTTTGCTGGTCACAGTAATGAGACAGCTATTACAGGAGGGGAAATTGCGATCGCGCCACAGATATCCCTTGCTGTAACCGAAATCGCCCCTCAGTTAACTATTGCTAAAGATAACGGTTTACGCTTTGCTTTGTTCAACTCTTGTAGTGGTTTGAGTATTGCTAAGTCCTTAATAGATCTTGGTTTATCTCAAGTAGGGGTAATGCGTGAACCAATTCACAATCAAGTGGCACAAACTTTTTTAGTGCAGTTTTTATCCGCCATTGGTAACTATCAAAATGTCGGTGCGGCCATGCAAGTAGCTTGTAACTATCTACAACAGGAACAGAAACTTACTTATCCTTCTGCTTATTTAGTTCCCTCGTTATTTGCTCATCCCGATGCAGAACTATTTGCAATCGAGCTTTACGGCTGGCAAGCACAATTGCGACGTTGGCTGCCTACTAAATCAGAAGCGATCGCGATCGCTAGCTTGGGTTTACTGAGTCTTTTGCCTCCAGTAGATAATTTTTTACTGGATAAGCGTACTCTCGTACAGTCTTTGTACAGAGACATTACAGGGCAAATTCCTCAAACTACTGCTTCCATAACCTTAGTTCATATCGATCCAGAATCACTAGCGAAAGCTGAGATTACTAATCCAGTCCCGATGGATCGTAGCTATTTAGCAGGTTTGATTACTAAGTTAAACCAACAGCAAAGCAAAATAATTGCTATTGACTATCTACTAGATTTGCCTCAAGCAGGTAACGATCCTCTTTTAGCTGAAGCAGTCAAAAATGGTGTAACCCAAAATCAGACTTGGTTTATCTTTGGTGCTTTTAAACAAGTTGACGGCCAAGAAATTGGCATGACCCCCGAAACTAAGATTGGTGATCCTAATTGGACAGTTCAAGGTTATACCGACAGCTTGCCCAACTATATCAATCTGTTGCCGAGTAACCAAGACTGTGATGACTCCTGTCCTTTTGCCTATCTAGTGGCAATGGCGCATAGCTTAGATGAGAGCAAATCCCAGATTCAACCTCGTCTCGATAACCAAAGTAATTTGCGCTCTCAAGTTTACCAAAAGGTAAATTCTGATTCGGCGTTTTTCCGAGATAGTAAATTCTCGTCTGTTACTACTTTCAGTCAATACTTTGCTCAGCAGTGGTTGCGACCAATTCAGGATTTTTCGATTCCTCCAGATCTAGTTTACAATCGCCTGCCTGCCTGGCAGCTACTCGAAGATACTCAACCTGACAACCTCTCAGAAACAATAATTTTGCTTGGCTCTGGAGGTTACAACGAAGCAGGTTTGACTCCCGGTTCTGATAATTTTAGGGTTCCTGCTGCCATTAGTTATTGGCGAACTCGTCGAGGTTTAAATCGAGGAGAAGATCCCCTTACTGGGTCGGAGTTGTTAGCTTATATGACTCATCATCTGTTAGAGCAGAGGTTACTAATCCCGATTCCTCAACTCTGGCTTTTGGCGATCGCAATTGTGCTAGCTAAAGGTTTAAAACTACGACATACAACTAAACCTTTTCCCCCCAAACTTCTTTTAAACATGCTAGTGGTAGCTACATCTCTTACTGGCTTGTTGAGCTTACAACTTTATCTCTCCGCAGCACTTTTAATTCCTTGGCTGTTACCTGCTGCTGCTATTTGGATTTATTTACTTCCGCTTAAGAAAATCTCATGAATAAGATCATTAAATTACTAACTATTGGTTTGATTGCTAGCAATACTTGGTGCGCGATATCTGTATCATCCAGTTCTCTGGCTCAAGATACTAAACCTCCTAAAACCACACCTACTCAAACCACTACAGAAACTAAGCCCAAAAAGGCTTCTATCTTGGATGCTTTATTAAGTGTTTTCAAATCTTCGGAAAACCGTTTGATTACTAGAGGGGATAAAGTCTGTCTGATTTCCCCAAGCAATATAGGAGATAGTGCTGTTTATAGCGATCGCCCGATATTTATTTGGGCGCGTTTGCTACCAGAAACACCAGAATCGCAACTTTCCCTCTACAGCGTTAGTTTCAATTTCAACTTCGAACAAGGCGATCAATTATTGTGGCGTGAAAACTTAGCAGCTAATGCTCAACGCAGCTCCTATCAAGAGGAATCTCTCCAACCAGGATTTACTTATGACTGGAAAATCGTTTTTCCTGATAAAACCCACGCTAGTACTTTCAGGGTAATGGATGCAGCTAGCAGAGAAGTTATTGCTGCTGATTTGATGGCTATAGAGGCTCGGCTAACGACTAGTAATAGTGATTCAGAAGATATTGCGATCGCTAAGGCTGATTACTTTGCTAACAAACAGCTCTGGTCTGATGTCTTTCAGCAATTGTATGGCATTACTAATCCCTCAGAAGATTTGCTAGAAAAGCGTCAAGAAATCGAACAATACCTTTGCAGTTCTTCCAAATCATAATGTAAGCTCGATCTCCTATCTACCTCAAGATTGCCTCAGTTCCGAGCCAGCTTTAACAGTAATTTTCAAAAAACTGCATAAGCTAAATCTCTTTAGAAATAAGTACTGACACAAGCGGTGAGAACCTCAAGATTGTTAACCATCTGAGGGCAAATCACCAAGAAATAAATCACACACAGATGAGGTAGAACAATGAAAACTAACGCTAAAGCTTTACTTGCAACTCTTTGCCTGATGACAGTAGCTAGTCCTGTGATGGCACAAAGTCGCTGGCAATTTGATTCTTCTCAACAAGAACAAACTATCGCTTATAGTAGTCAGCCTAATTCTTACATTGCTAAGATTCAAGATTATGATTTTTATTTTGATCAAGGAACTGAATACTTTAATCAAGATAACTATCAAGCAGCAATCGAATCTTTTAGTCAGAGTATCAGGATAGATCCCATTAATCCCTATGCCTATTACAATCGTGGTCTGGCTTACTTTTATCTAGACCAATATCGACAAGCAGTTAATGATTTTAGTCAATTCCTTACTGTCGAGCCAGGGGATGATGATGCGTTACATAATCGGGGTAGCTCTTATTTTCATCTTGAGGATTATGCAAATGCTATTCAAGACTATAGTAGAGCAATTACGATTAATCCTTCACGAGAGGATAGTTACTACCGTCGCGGGAGAGCCTACTTAGAACAAGAAAATTATGCTGATGCCCTAGTTGATTTTTCGATTTCAATTAGCCTAGATCCAGACTATGCTGCAACCTACTATTTCCGAGGTAATACCAAGGTTTATTTAGATGATTTGTATGCTGCGATCGAGGACTACAATAAATCATTAGAAATAAATTCTACTAGTCCTTATACCTACAATAATCGTGGCTATGCTTACGAGCTATTAGGCAAAATAGATCAAGCTAAACAGGATTATCAACAAGCGATGGATCTAGCTTTGCAACAACAAAACTCGAAAATACATCAACTAGCCCAAGAAAATTTGAGTAGTCTTTTGGCTCAAGATAATCTGAGTA
>CAZSEZ010000206.1:0-7100 GCA_964606015.1 uncultured bacterium | reverse complement strand
GTGCTATTTACCTGGCTGCTTCTGTCATTTGGCTTAATTGACGACAGACCCTAGTGGATAAGTAGACTGTTATATCTAATTAATTTATACAACGCCTCTTTTCTTTTATTGGTAGGTATCATCAGACATCATTTAATCTGCCTCATTAAAAAAATCGATTATTGTTTCCGATGTTTCAGACATTAGATCGAGACCCTTTATTTCACCAAACCAACCAAGTCGCTCGCTAAGTAAGGGGGTGATGATCAAGGATAAATCCATAAAGCTCCAGTGATTAGCTGAGTTTAATAAGTACTTATGGACATTTTTCTGATCTGAAAATTGAGCAACCCGAGTTTGATCTTTTGCCATTAGTAAATCAAAGATATTTGGTGTTTTGTTTCCTTGGGGTGCATATTTGTCTCGATTAGACAAAATCAGTAAGAACTCTTTCTCCATAACAAAAACATCAATCCGATCCTGGTAAAGGAAGCCATCAAGATTAACACTTTTTGTAATTCGTGAGTCTCTTTCACAAGCCAAGAAACTAGCAGAGCCACCACTTGAATGACCAACTGCAAATACTTTACTGGGATCGATTTTTTGATATAACCATGAATCATCAGACTTATTGAGATCCAATAATTCATCCAAAACGGCAGATAGGTTATTTGCTTTCTGGGAAATAGTTGTAGCCAGGAGTTTTTCTGCGCGATCGATATCAACTTTATTAAAGTCAATTCCGTTGAATGGGACGTGGGAGCCATCGACTAATATTGTCCCAGAACTCCACTGGGGATGATTGATGCTAATGACGATAAAACCGTGACTAGCAAACTCAAGTGCATAGAAGGAATTGAGAAAGTTAATCCCACCAAAGCCTGGAGAAAATAGAATGATTGGGAAGTTACCTTGTCTCTCTGCTAAGGTTGCGTCAACCTCCGATGGAATCTGAATCCGACCGAGATAAAATTTGTTGAAAATCAGCCTGGATAATGGGCCTAGTCCTGCGGTTATTGCCGATAATGTGAGGCCAAGATGATCGATGTAAGGGCTAGAGCTATGATTTTTAGCATTGCTTGGATACCAAATTTTGGCAATAATTCCAGAGTGAGTGGGTAAATTCCAAATAAAGTCGGATGAACCTACTGGCCACTGTCCTGATGGTCTAGGGAATGGATTAGCTGAGATTAACCCATAAGGTAACAAGAAAACTACGACAGTTAAACAGGCGAGAAGTAGAAATATCATACTTACCAGTTTATGGTTATCGAAAGTAATTTGACTTGGATAAAGTAGCTGCTTGGAACAAACTGAGGTAATGATCGCGATTGCTGAGAAAGAGTGATCTTGTTGGATTAAATTATTGTTTATGATTTAGGCGATTGAACGGTCAGTTTTAGCTACGTGTTGATTAATCGCGAAATTTTATTTTCTAGTGAGGAAGTCCAAGTGTGTGTTGTCAGCTAGTATTAGTCCTTTTTCCTGCCAATGAATTGCACCACCGACGCTAGGCCAGTATGATAGCGACCTTCGGATACATCTCGTTCTACTTCCTTGAGCAAAATAGGTTGGAGATTTGGCAATTCGGTTCTTATTTTGACCTCGCTCATCAGCATATCTAGGTCTTTTGGCCCGCCTGTATCTCTTGTTAGTTGGGCTTCCGAATAGGCCTCTAGAATCAAAATACCACCAGACTTTAAGCACCGTTCAACCAATGGATATAATCGACTCCGAATGGTGCTGGGTAAATGTGCTGATATTGAAATAACTGCGTCGTAATGATTCTCGGTTGGGGTAAATTCTCTTAGGTCTGCAACCTCGGTCTGAATATCCACGCCTCTTGATACTGCTAGTTTCTGAGCTTTGGCAAGCCCAACATTAGATGCATCAACACCGAGAACTTCAAGTCCTAACGAAGCAAGAAAAACAGCATTGCGGCCTTCCCCCTCGGCTAGGGATAAAACTTTGCCGCTGAGCATGCTGGTGTGTTCTTCCAGAAAAGAATTTGGCTTTTCTCCGTAGACATATTCGTCTATTGCGTAGCGTTCATTCCACATAACTTCTCCAAGATGCTTAATTACTAGGATAGGTCGTGAAAAATAATTTTTGTAGTTGTATCAAAGTCGTTCAACTGTTCGCTTCATCGACTTGCTGTTTAGCCTTCCACGGAATCCATCTCAAAAAACATCGATTGCCATGCTGCTCTGTGATTTCTGCACCTAGGCGCTCATAGAAGCGAAGTCCACGAATGTTTCGAGCATCAGCATTCCAAGCAAGATGAGTACAATCATTTTCCTTCGCAATTTTAGCTAATTGAGCCATTAATGCTGCTCCTGCACCTTGACTTCTTCTCTCATCATCTACGTACAGATCATCAAGCCAGATACTCGGCTGACCAGCAAATGATGAGTATCTAAATCCATACAAGGCAAAACCAATTTCATGTTCTGATAGTTCTGCAAACAAAACGTAAGAAAAGGGGATTTTTCCGAAAAGCGTTTTTCGTAACTTATCTTCAGATACTTGTAGTTCACCAGAGAATGCACCAATATCTCGATCAAATTCTGATTTCTTCTGGATGAACGAAAAAATCAGCGCCACATCATTTGGAGTAGCAAATCTAACTTTCATTGAATCAATTAATGATCGCTCTAAAATTTCTTTGCCTAGGATAACCTTATCTAATTTCTCGGTAAAGCTTTTAAAGCAACAAGTTACTACTAGAGATCACTTTCACTGAGAGGCCAAAGTATAGATGAATGATTTTCTGAAACTTGTAGTTTAATATCCCACAACTAACTTTTGGAATAAATTGGTTTGTTGAATTTCAAGTTTTCCATAGGCTGCGATTAGTAGCCTAATAGCTATTTTTTAGATAATTTAGATATGACTCCTTTCAAGATAAAAGGCAATAACCTTGGGCCTGGTAAAAAAACTATTCCCAACTGCTGCATTAATCCTAATGCATCACCCTGTCCCCAATGCTCAACAATTTTTCCCTCTTCAACTCGATCAATATGCATGATGGACAAGCTAATTTGCTTACCCGTAGGTGGAAGTCCCTGAAATTCTCCTAAATGGGTTGCGGTGAATGTTCCACAAGTAACTATTTTGTCGTTGGAAACGATGACTTCATTAAAATCATGTTTTCCCTCGCTAAAGGCTGAATAAAATGACATTCCAAATTGCTCAAATTCTTCCAAATTTAGAGATTTAGGCATTCCTGCTAGATGAGCTGAAAAATTTGGAGCTAGAAGTTCTAGGGCTTGTTCTATTTTGCGATTATCAAAAGCTTTGTAAAACTGGAGAACGAGAGCTTTATTGTGTTCAGCAACCATACAAATTCCTTTTTGGCTTAAATCCTAACGCGACAGCTGCAAAAACTTGGTAGAGTTTTCTAACTATTTTTGAAACAGCATCTGAATCTTAATTAGCAAATAACCTCTGGGATAAATTGGCATGTTGCATTTGAGCAAAATCGATCGCAGGAGTTCCTGAATACATTTCTGCCAAATCCAAACTTTGAGCTTTTAAATAAACTAAGTCTATTGTTGGTGCTAGCTGGAGCAATACTTGTTGGGCTTGGAGATGCCCGATCGCTCCTAAACGAATCGCTGCACTGAGAATACTACTCACAAGACTGTGTGAAAAAGCCAAAACAGCATCCTCCTCTGGGATATCTGCGATCGCACTGACCACTCCAAAAATCATGGGATGTAAGCAATGAATTTTGCCTTGAGCTGATTCTTGTTGAAGGACTTTGAGCTGAGGATCTTGCCAAGTAGAGTTTGCAACCATTAATAAAGCCCTGCCGCTTTGGCGTTGAGTTTCTCGATTAAGTGCGGTGGCAGTTTGCACATATAAACGTCGATCAGCCTCGCGCATCGCATCCAGATCGTTGCTGTTACTCGCTCGATGGCTATGAACCAAAGCAACAATATCTGTCGTAGCCAGTTTATGGCTTAAGAGTAATTGAATAAATGTTTGTAATTCTGAAGCGGACTGAATTTTGTGATTTTGGATCAGGGTTTCCAAACCATGAGAAAGAGTGAAAGAACCAGCAGGAAAGAAAGAGTCTGCCAGTTGCATCATCGCCAGTTTTTGTAGATTATTCATAACTGAGCTGTAAACCTGGGATCTGGAGTTTAGCAATCGCCGCTTGAATCGAACTTAGATCGGAACGAGATTGAATATGGATTTGCCGATTTTTGAGCGTAATTTTGTAGTGGCGATCGCCTAAATAGTGACCCAAATAAACTAACTGACTGGGATCAAAGTCGACAGTTGGTTCAAAACTAATTACTAAAGATTGTGAAGACTTGAGATTGATCAACAACAAATTTCCCGATGTTGTTTGGAAGACATCTTGAGAACGTAATTGCCAATTGCGATCTTTAATGATCCCTACCGTTATGCCAGAACTAGATTGAGCCTGAATTCTTCCTTTGGGGCAGTCATAAGTTTCGACTTCTACTTCTAAATAGTGTTTGAGCTGTCGAGCGATTTCTATTTGTTCTGCTAGTAGGGAGTTTTCTCGGAGATTTCCGAGATAGGTTTGGGCTATTTCTGTCATGGTAGTAAGGATTGGTAAATGAGTAAGCAACAGTCGATGTTTTAGCTATTTAGGGATATGGGGCAAGCTTTGGCGATCGCTAAGATGGCGGATAGAGTTCAAGGCTGAGTGCCGATATTTTTTAATATCTGAGGTCTTGTTTGCCATGAGACGGATCAATAAACCTTTGCTATCTGGGAGGTCGCAACTAGCAACAGCCACATTTGGATGATCAATTAGTTTTAATTGCCTTTTGAGGTTAGCGAGTTCGATCTTTGGTTGAACCAAAACTATATTGGCCAAGATAGCCTGCTCGACAAATAGGCTATCGTGAGCAAAAAGATTATTTTTTCCTTCTAGATGAGTGGCATCACAAAACCATAATTCCTGTTCTGGCGAATAAAGCTCCAAGCGACTGCAATAGCTGCGGAAACTATAGTATTCTCCTCTGGCTAATCTACCTGGCAAGAAAATCTCACTCCAAAATAAGGAACTACTCTCATGAAGCTCGATCTTAGTGGTTTGCTCTAGAGCAGAATCCTCAAATAGGATTAGCGGTTCGGGGACAAATTCTAAGCTGGCATTTTCTTTAACAACAATTTTCAAGTGCGTGCTTGCTTTGGTTCCTAACTGAGGCATGCGATGCACTTTGGTCGCAGATTGGTCGGTAAAGTAAAGCTGAGTAGCTTGGTTTAACTCCAGAGAGAGGTCTAATTGATCCCCTGCTAATAACCCAGGTGAAGTATTCAGCAGATAAACATAGGCCTGTTGCGAACTTTCCGACGCAAAACGAAACAGCTTAGAAAGACGTAGTGGATAAGTTGTGTACTGGTGGGTTGCTTTAGTGACTAGTGCGCGATCGCATTCTAGTTCTAACTCCAAGTTTTTTCTCATTTACGGCTCTCTAGATCTATCCAACCCTTGCTCCAACTTTTGCCATAGGAACAGGAGAGACAAATAGGACTTTTTCTAAAATAAAATTGACTACTTCAGCTAACCCAAAACCTGTTTTGCAGTTGGTATAAAAGATTGGTTTACCTTGGCGATGCTGTGGGGCTTGTTGGCTAATCAGTTCAAGGTTTGCGCCTACATGAGGGGCTAGATCGATTTTATTGATCACTACTAAATCTGCTTGGACGAAACCAGGGCCATTTTTGCGAGGAATATCATCCCCTGCCCCGACATCAATGGCGAAGATATAGGCATCTACTAGGTCATAGCTAAAAGTCGAAGCCAAGTTATCGCCACCACTCTCAATCAAAATTAGGTCTAGTTGAGGATGCTGGGCTTCTAAATCTTGGATTGCTAGCAAATTCATTGTGGGATCTTCACGGATCGCTGTATGAGGACAGCTACCAGTTTCTACGCCAATAATTCTATCTGGAGATAAGACTCCGCCATTTTTGAGGCGATCCGCATCTTCGGTGGTTAAAAGATCGTTAGTAATGATCCCGACTTCGATCCCCAGCTCTGAAAGTAAAGGAACGATTTGTTCAATTAGGGCTGTTTTACCACAGCCTACAGGGCCACCAATGCCAACTCTTGCTACTTTACTCATTAACTTTGCCCTCGACTAAGCCATTAAAACCATAAATTTCTTGGGTTCCTGCGATCGCAACTAGGGTGACTATTTTGGTATCCCCTGGTTCAAAGCGCACCGCTGTTCCTGCTGGAATATCTAAACGCATTCCCTTGGTTGTTTCTCGCTCAAACTGCAAGGCAGAATTAACTTCGTAAAAATGGAAGTGAGAACCGATCTGAACTGGGCGATCGCCAGTATTGGCAACTTCAACTTCAATGGTCTTACGACCTGCATTGAGTTCAATGGTTCCTTCTTGAGTAATTATTTCACCTGGAATCATGTTTTTTTAGTTTAGTAATTTTGGTTATTTAGTGTGGTTTTTTAGCTAAGAAAGCTACTATCTAAATTCTTAATATTTTTCTTAGTTTTCCTTCTTTATTCACTAACCAATAGGATTATGTACGGTAACTAATTTTGTGCCATCTGGAAAAGTAGCTTCTACCTGGACTTCATGAATCATCTCGGGGATGCCAGACATCACCTCATCACGACTTAAAACGGTAGTACCGTAACTCATTAATTCGGCGACAGTTCGGCCTTCTCTAGCCCCTTCAAGGATCGCTGCGGAGATGTAGGCTACTGCCTCGGGGTAATTGAGTTTCAACCCTTTGTTTTTACGTCTTTCTGCCAGTAGGCCAACAGTAAAGATGGTTAGCTTATCTTGTTCTTGAGGTGATAGCTGCATTTAGATACTTTGCAAGTAATTAAAAGTTCAAATCCTAGAGTTCCTGTTGCATCAGGCGCAGCATAATTCTACTGATGATGTCGAATTTGTAACTTCAAAGTATATGGTTTTTTCCGTTTTATACTTCATGATTCTTTACTGATGACAAAAATAATTCAATCCGATTTACAGAATTTCACCAGGTCTACTCTTAGGTACCTATTACCTGTATTCTCAGTTTGTAAAGTAATTGAAACGTGGATTTATTCTGTATATTCAGTTGCTTTTTTTGTTGTATTGTAGAGTACAATTCTCAATCA
>CAZSEZ010000205.1:0-7228 GCA_964606015.1 uncultured bacterium | reverse complement strand
AGGTTGCGCTGGCATATACTCAACTCCTTAAACTTAAGCGTGAAAAATAATGTAACCCTGAAACATAAAAATACAGTTTACGAGTTACAATTCTATCCTCTATTCTGACTTTTGAATACAGTAAAGTCGCAATTAGAATAATTAGTACCGCTAATTTGAGATAGTTTTAGCAGGAGCTATCTAATACTAATAAGATCTACTAATAGTAGACTTCATTCTTAGCTATTCTTCAATTAAGGAAGTATCCGAAGTACCAAGAGAATCCTTCTTCCAGAATTCGTACAAGAAGAACTCAACATCTTCTTCGAGATGACAAACAAAAATACCATCATCACAGGCATTATCTGTAGTGACCCAAGTTCCTTCTAAAATTGCCTCTACTGAGTACTCATCACAAACATTAACTGCTAGGAGATTATTCTTCTTCTCCGCTAAGATTTTGGCGTTTTGGAAATAAGGCAAGCCTACAGGCAGCAACAAAGAAGCGGTACTAGGTTCTGCATAAATAGAAGTACCAGCTCTCAAAGATACTAAAACTCTTCGAGAGAGCCAGCCTTCCAGAGAGGAAGTCAGTCTTTCGAGATATAATCCATTTTCTGTATAAGTGATTTTTAACATGGTGTCTTTATAGTTTCGCGGGAAGAAACATCAAATAAATTAGCGGTTCATATCTAACTGTTTCCTATTTTTTGCCGATTGGCATTGACGCAAATCACTTCGAGAAACTTTTTTTTGGATAAAAATGGGTTTTTAGGTAGTTACCATGAACTACAAAACCCCCTTAAGAGCTTCCAGACATAGGGGTTGAGGCATTATCCAAAATTATTAATTAAATCCAAAGAAATCTTGCCACATCTAACGAATCAAATGCAGAGGCGTAAACTAGATTTAAACTATAATTGTTTACCTTGGTACAACTAGGTTCCTAGAAATAGTTATATACTTTTCGCAGTTCGATTTAAGTAGTAAGTTATCGCTTTCAAGCCTTAAATATTGATTAACGCTATAATTCTTACTCTGATCTCGAAAAAATGTTGATTTCGGCGAATTTACTAGCTAATAATGCAGCCAACCTTCTGGAAACTCCCCATTACCCACGGCAACACAAAAGCCCATTTCTTGGGATTCTATCTCGGCTATTTAGCTGGTAAATACCGGAAACAACATGCAAATTCGTGGAAATTACTTAAGTAGTGGTGTTCAAGTTGTACCTTTGATACTACACTTATATTACCCAGATGTCCAGTAACTTAAGGAAAAATTATGCGCACTTTAACTCGTACGTCAACAACCGAGATGGAAGTTACCAGTATTCGTTTGGAGAGAAGCCTAAAAGATAAACTCAAAGAACTTTCTGGAAACCAAGGTTATCAAGCACTGATTCGAGATATTCTCTGGAATTACGTTCATCAAAAATCAGGCGATTATCGACCCCAGTTTGCACCTTCGGACATTAGAGCAACAGTTGATGCTACTGCTAGAAAAGATGAAAGCTGTGCTTTAACAGGAAAGCTTATCCAAGAAGGTGACGATATGCTCTTAGCATTCACAATCTACGGTGATTTAGTACCTCTTAGTAGCGGAAGTTTAGAACAAGATTAGGTAGTCTCTCTACTTTAGTCCGTTGGGTCTAGACGCCTGTCTACAAAGTCTCGGCCCGACTTCAGCAGATTTAGTTAAAACCAAAACTTGCCAATTTTTCGACGTTTTTATCGTAAAGATTATTCAGTAATCTGAACCTTACTGGCTGCTTGAGTAGCTTTAGCACGAGCTTCAAGGACATCATTTCCTTTAGCTAGAGCTACGCCCATCCGACGATAAGGTCGCGAATCTGGCTTACCAAACAGCTTGATGTCTACATCTGGAACAGTTAGAGCATCTGCAATATTGCTAAAGATAATCTTTTCAGAATGTTCCTCTGCCAAAATAACAGCTGAGGCGGCAGGGGCAAATATTTCTATCTTCGGAATTGGTAGACCTAGGATAGCTCTTAAGTGCAATTCAAACTCATTAAGATTTTGAGAAATTAGAGTTACCATGCCGGTGTCATGAGGGCGTGGGGATAGCTCAGAGAAAATTACTTCGTCTTTAGTAATGAAAAACTCCACACCGAAAATTCCTGCCCCACCTAAAGCATCGGTGACTTTCTTTGCGATCGCCTCAGCCTCCCAGATTTGAGAATCTCGGATACTAGCTGGTTGCCAAGACTCTTGATAATCACCTCTTTCTTGTCGGTGACCGATGGGAGGGCAAAAAATAGTTTCGGCATCCCACTGTTTGACTGTCATGAGAGCAATCTCAACCTCAAAGTCGATAAATTCTTCAATGATTATTTTCTGGGTGTCTCCTCTGGCTCCTGCGATCGCATAGTCCCATGCTTGGTTAAGTTCTGCTGGGGTTTTAATTATAGACTGTCCTTTACCTGAGGAGGACATAACAGGCTTAATAACGTTAGGAAACCCAATATCTTTGGCAGATTGTTCTAACTCGTCTAAACTGCTAGCATAAGCATACTTCGCAGTACGAATCCCCAACTTGGTAGCTGCCAACTCGCGAATGCGATCGCGATTCATCGTGTAATCAGTAGCTGCTGCGGTAGGAATTACGGTGTAACCTCTAGTTTCAAATTCTGCTAGCTTCTCAGTACGAATGGCTTCTATTTCAGGAACGATAAAATCTGGTTGATATTTAGTAACTACTCGTTCCAGGTCTGAAGCACTAAGCATGGAGATAACTTCCGCTGCATCTGCTACTTGCATTGCAGGAGCATTCTCATAGCGATCTACGGCTACAACAAAGTTTCCTAATCTCTGAGCAGCAATTACAAATTCTTTGCCTAATTCTCCTGCGCCTAGGAGCATAATTTTCTTCGGTAGTTGAATATCTTTCACCATGATTCCTTCAATATTGGCGATTACTCTAAAATCTCAGATTGATCCCAATTATCTAAATTGAGTAGCAAAAACTACTAAGACAACAGAATTGTTTTAGGTTTGACACAAAAAAGACAATCAAGTTAATTGATTGTCTAACTAATTAATTTAATTACTTAAAGGTTTGATTCTCAGCGGCTTAGACCAACTCTAGTTTCTTATCAGAAACTTTCGGCGGCTCTTCAGTAACGGCATAAATAGCAGTTTTCCCTGTAATTAATCTAGCCCCTCTACCAAGGGTTATGTAGTTCCAAGCCCATTGGATCATAACTACTAACTTATTATCAAACTCCACCAAATAATAAATATGAGCTACAACCCAAATAAACCAAGCCATAAAGCCAGAGAACTGAGCAAAGCCTAGATTAGCAACGGCTTTGTTTTGTCCGATAACTGCCATACTGCCAAGATCGAAATACTTGAAAGGAGCAAGTGATTGACCTTGACACTGTTTTTTGATCAGTTTGGCTACATACTCCCCTTCTTGCATGGCTACAGGAGCAACCCCTGGTAAAGGACGTTCTCCCTGATGAGCATAATGAGCCAGGTCACCAATTACAAAGATATCGGGGTGATCTTTGATGCTTAGATCCGGTTCAACAATTACACGTCCTGCACGGTCTAACTCAGCCCCAGTACTTTCTGCTAAAACCTTACCCATAAAGGAAGCCTTGACCCCAGCAGCCCACAAAATAGTATTTGCAGGAATAGTATCCGCTTTGTCTCCTTCACGGAAAGTAACTGTACTATTGGAAATATCAGTAACTAAGGTTTTAGTTTTGATTTCTACTCCGAGTTTTTCCAAGGATTTTCTCGCTTTAGCAGAACACTCTTCTGGGTAAGGAGGTAGGATGCGATCCATACCTTCAAAAAGCAAGATGCGAGCTTGAGTTGTGTCGATATCGCGAAAATCTTCAACTACAGATTTATGAGCAATCTCCGCGATCGCACCTGCCATTTCTACTCCTGTAGGACCACCGCCAACTACAACAAAAGTGAGAAGAGCCTTTCTTTTTTCGAGATCGGGTTCTTTTTCTGCTTCTTCAAAGGCAGTAAAAATACGACGACGAATTTCCAAGGCATCTTCAACAGTCTTAAGCCCTGGTGCGTCTTCTGACCATTGATCGTTACCAAAGTAGTGGTGCGAGCCACCTGTCGCAATGATCAATTTGTCGTAAGTAATGTCTTCTCCATCTTGGACAAGTACCTTGTTAGCTTCTGTATCGATATCGATTACTTTATCGAGTAATACCTGAGTGTTCTTCTGTTTGCTTAGGACTACCCTCAGGGGTGAAGCGATGTCTGCTGGGGATAAGCTACCTGTTGCAACCTGATAAAGTAGCGGCTGAAACAGATGAAAGTTTCGCTTGTCAATTAAAGTTACCTTGACTGGTGCATTTCTTAGTGATTTAGCTGCATACAGACCGCCGAAACCGCCACCAACGATCACAACGTGAGGTACTGAGGTTTGTCTATCCATAGGGATGCAAAATGGTATTTATCTGAAGTTAAACACTTGATTAAACAATAGGTTTACTAAAATTCATAGTTTTTAGAACTATTCACTTAGCCTTCTATGAAGAAGTGTTAACTCACCATCATATACTCTCCTCATGGATTTTGCTAGACAACCTTAGATAAAAAAGATCGATGATAACTATAACTAAATCTAAACAGTGTCGATAGATTTGTGACTATCCCGCAACTCCCGTGCCAAAAAATTGTGGGGGTTGAGCTGTTGTATAAACAGTGGTTTCCGAGGCGATCGCTTGTTTAATATAGACAGGAGTCTGTAAAACTCCCAAATTGCTACTACCGTCGATAAAACGCAAACCACCCGTGGTTTTTTCTGCTAGCAAATTATTGACAGTTTCAGGATTGGGAGAAGTCTCGATTGGCTCATCAGAACACAAAGCAAAACCCCAAGGCATTCCGTAGCCTGCTGTGACAGCAGACATAGGCGCAACGTACTTAAAAACTGCTTTGAGAGTGTTTACTAAGCGAGCATGATATTTGATTTCTGGTGCAGATACTGGCCCTGCCTGGATAATAACTTTGCCTCCTGGATTGAGAACTCGTTTGAGCTTGCCAAAATATTCTTTGGTAAACAGAGCAAAAGAAGGCCCTTCTTCGATGGGATCGGAAAGATCAGAAATGATGATGTCCCAGGTTTCGCGAGTAGTGTCTAATTCTTCGAGTGCATCGGCAATTTTTAGTTCAGTTCGAGGGTCTTCAAAGGCACCTTGGTGCATTTCTGGGAGGTGTTTTTTGCAAGCTTCAACAACTTCACCATCGATATCAATCATCACAACACGCTCAATTGATTTCCAGCGTAAAATCTCTCTAATTGTGGCTCCTTCTCCACCACCTAAAACTAACGCACTACTGGGGTTGCCATGAGCGATCATTCCAGGTTGAACAAGTACTTCATGGTAGATAAATTCATCTCCCGTACAAGATTGCCACTTACCATCTAAAACCAATGCTTTGCCATAAGCACCACTTTCGACGATATACATCTCTTGAAAAGCCGTCTTTTGATAAGCCAAAACCTTGGTAATCCCGTGAGAATAAATATCCCAAGGAGTTATGTACTCATTAATCCAGAGGTCTGCTTGTAGTTGACTCCCAGCCATAGTTAATTTCGCTCGCAAAAAATTAGCACAGCTAATTTAGATAGCATAAAGCGGAACCAAAAAGCTAAGAAACTGTAGTTTTTGATTTGTCGATCAATCTTATTTTCACTTGGGGACAGCGACAGATTTAACTATTTCTTCGACAATGCTAGTTGCAGTAATACCCGAAAAATTAGCTTGCGATTCCATGACTAAGCGATGGGAAATAACCTGAACTGCTAATTCTTGAATGTGTTCTGGAGTAACAAATTCTGAACCATCAAATAAGGCTAAAGCTTGAGCAACTTTCATTAAAGCTAGGGAACCCCTAGGGCTAGCTCCCAGTTGGACTCCTGTTGCCGAGCGAGTGGCTGCCATTAACGCTACAACATAATTTTGCATCTCTTCGCCTACTCTCACTTTCTGGACCTGTTTTCTTAGAGCGATCGCTTCACCAATCGAGATACAAGGCTTAATGGTATCGATAGGATGTTGGTGTAGTTGCTGAGCCAAGATTTTTACTTCATCTTCGTTATCGACATAGCCCAAACTAAATTGCAAAGCAAAGCGATCCATCTGGGCTTCGGGTAAGGGATAAGTCCCGTGAGAACCCAAAGGATTTTGTGTAGCAATTACAAAGAATAATTCATTAAGGGGTTTGAGTTGACCGTCGATACTAACTTGGGACTCTGCCATTGCTTCGAGGAGTGCAGATTGAGTGCGAGGAGAAGCACGATTAATTTCATCAACTAAAACAATGTTGGCAAAAATAGGTCCTTCGTGAAAACGAAAAGAACGGTCGTTTTGGTCAAAGATCGAAATACCCAAAATATCAGATGGCAGTAAATCGGGCGTAAACTGAATTCGTTTGAAATCCGCGTCGATCGACAGTGCCAAAGCTTTAGCTAAAGTAGTTTTTCCCGTACCAGGATAGTCCTCTAGTAAAACATGCCCACCAGAAGCAAAACCTGCTAAAAGATTTCTAATTGCGATCGCTTGTCCTCTGACGACCTGTTCAATATTATTAAAGATTTTTTGATAGATTTCTTGCCCTGAAAGTTCTTTACTAACTAAGTTTGAATTGGTCATAAACTTTAAAGAGGAAGGAAAATAGAGAAAAGGAGGAATA
Organism: uncultured bacterium; assembly: GCA_964606015.1. Lineage (GTDB taxonomy): Bacteria > Cyanobacteriota > Cyanobacteriia > Cyanobacteriales > Xenococcaceae > Hyella. The sequence continues at coordinate 551 of CAZSEZ010000205.1, read as the reverse complement.
AAGACGGAAAAATAAATAGTAAAAAATAGGGATAGTTGAATACCTACTAAAAACTAAAAATCCACCATGCTATTAGCTACAGAAAACATGATGGATCTAGATACTTATTAGATGTAAAAGTAAGAAATTAGCCTGCTACCATATTTACTGCATCTACTAGTTCATCTTGAGTACAAGGCTTGGTTACATAAGCTTTAACACCTTGCTTGATTGCCCACATACGATCCACATCACGGTCTTTCGCTGTACAGGCAATAATAGGTATATCAGCCGTTTCAGGATTTTTTCTCAATTTACGACAAATATCCAAACCGCCGACTTTAGGCATCATTAAATCTGTGACAATAACATCAGGTTTCTTCTCCAGAGTCAGAGCAATTCCTTCTTCTCCACCGTTAGCTGTAATGATAGAATAGCCAGCTTTGGTTAAGTAATTTGCCATTAGATCTAGCTCAGATTTTATGTCGTCGATTATTAAAATAGTTTTCATGGTCTAAAAATATTAGGATTAGTTACAATAAATAATGTGGATAAAATCTAGTTTTCTAAGG
>CAZSEZ010000204.1:0-7332 GCA_964606015.1 uncultured bacterium | reverse complement strand
TAGTGCAGAACTTCGGAAATAATAGAGTTTTATTCGTGGGCAATGGCAGCAATACTTTAAATATGGTTTCTGAACTAAACCAGCTATACCAAGGGATTAGAGTACATTTCATTGCCCCTAATTGGTACGGATTCTAGATATGGTAAAAACCATCAGCAAAATTCACAAAATCAGGATTTACAGAGAAATTTGCTAGCCCTTCAGGGAAACCAGCTCGGAACCAAGTATTCCCCGATAAAACATCGCCCATAAAACCATAAAATCGACCTGTAAAAAAGTTTGTTTTGTCGGTAGTAGCTCCAATCGTAATTAAGTTGTCTAGCTGATTGAGATCTGTATCGTCTGGATTGGGTGATGCTGAAGCCCCAACACTCAAATTATTAATTCTTAGGCGATTATTTCTCACAGAAGAATCAACTTCTAAAAAACAACAAAGAACTTGATTAGTGGCTAGTAACGGATGCGTGTAAGTAAGGTCAACAAACCCAAAAGTACTAGTCCTAGCACGCACTCTAAGCTGATCGATACCTTCAAAAGCGACCTCGGCTGCTAAGAAAGTACTTCCTCTAGTCCGAAAACTGAAAAGTACCTGTTTTCGAGTGCTTATTACTCCACGTTGGAAAACAAAGCTAAGATCACCGCGATCGCTAACTGACCCTGCGCCCAACTGTAAGCAATTAGTTCCATCAAGATTAAAATAATTTCGTCCGAATTCATCTTGAGCTATTTGCTCACCAGCATTAACAAAATATCTCAAGCTTGTGTCCGTTGGTCTTTCAGGTAAAAGCAATAAAGGGTTTGCTCTAATGTTGTCTTGTCTGACAAATCCTCTAATAGTGGGATTTTCATCAGGATAAAAACAAATACTGTTTAAGTTAACCCCACGATCTCCGAAGTGCCCTTTTCTTAGCTTCTTCTGGTTTCCATCGCGAGAATAACTTTGTAATATCTGCTGGTCGGTTAAAGGAACTTCATACAAAATATCTGTGCCACCTTTGAGAAGGTTTCCACTGATAGCGCGATTAATTACGCGAGAAAAGAACGGGGATGTAGGAGGCGACCAGACAGAGTTTAAATTATGCTCAAAATACAACTGACCGTTTAAATAGAAACTAAACGTTGTGTTTCCGCTATTTTCAGGATTAGCAATAATCACCCGAAGACACCAGTTAAGCAGAGTACTAAGGGTTATCGGCTGTGTCGCCGAAGCCTCTAAATTTCCATCTAAAAAGAAATCAAAAATCAAATCGTCTCTTCTGATAAATGAAAACCCAGGAAAGAGCATTTCTACGGTTCTGCCTGTTCCTTGGATAGTCTGATCAATGTATTGAAATAGATAGGTAAATCCGCCATTTTCTGACATCCAGCTTGTGTTAGTGGCAACAGTATCAAGAGTAAAATTTCTGTTGTTGAAAAATGACTGAAAGATCGTATCGCCTGTTTTAATTGCTTCAGGATATATTGAGCTAGTAGTTCTAATATCTACCCGTGAGTTACCACCAACATTTAAGAAAAAATCATAAGGCGCATCCTCTATTTGATTTTTAATTACTGATACTCCTGCTGCACCAACAGGAAAAACAGCAAGTAAATTGTCCTGAACTGGCAACGGCAAAATATCGCTGAGTTCACTAAAGTAATCTCTTGTTTCTTCTAGACGGAAAGCCGTTGAGTTAAAGGCTACAAACTTAATCTGTGATGCTTGAGCAATATTTTGAGGAACAAAGCTAAAACTTACATCACCTTGCAAATCTGAGGTTAGCGTTTTAGTTTGCTCATCGAAAATCCGATCATTTTGATCCACGTAACGGACGATCAAAGTAACTGCAATCCCAGGACTAGTATTAGCTTGAACGGTAAAACCAAAATCATCAAAGTTAATCGCACCATCAGGAACCGTCAGGTTTAAAGGCCGAACAATTTGATAATTAACTGAGGTTCCAGGTTGATTAAATGTTGTAGCGGTTATTTTCAAAGCTGATGGCTCACTGCCAGTTGTCAGGGTTGCTGTGTATTCATCATTCTCATGGGAAGTTACCGCAATTCTCCCTGCTAGATTTCCTATCCCAGATAGGCTTAACTCGCTAGAATCTAGCGATTCCCCTGGAGCTTGACCCGTTATCGTGTAACTTGTATTGACGAATAATAAATTATTGGATTCTCCGATGGTTTCTGAATCAGCAATTACAACCGACAGAGGAACGCGAGAATCAACACTCAGACTAAATGATCGTGATAACGCTGGCGGGGTCGGGTGACTGACGATTACTGAAATAGAAAAAGGAACCGCAATCAGTAAAGGTATTTCAGGAAATATTGCCGTAGCTAATCCATTAGCGTCTGTGTTGAAGGTTGCAGGTTGATCATTAATGCTCACGACAACCTGATCATTAGCATCACCGCGAACCTCAAAAGTTTGGCTTGGGCTACCTTGGCGTACTTCTGTTGGTTGGCTGATGATTTCAATTTGAGGTTTGTGGGTTCCGCTGCTGTCAACTGTCGTTTCATCTGGTGCAGATGCCGAAATAGTGAATGTTCCTGATGGCTGCCAAGCAAACCCCGAAATTGGTATTTCCCAGCTTCCAAAATTATCAGCCGTCGCAGTACTAGTAAAATCAAATTCAGGAATTTCAACCGTAACCACTTTACCTGGTAAAGCTAATCCGCTGGCCCTGCCATTAGACCCACCATTAGTAATTATCTCTGTGGGCAAAGAAGCACTCAGAATATAATCGGCTGGATTATCTACCCGCAAACTCAAACTTAAAGGAAATGGGAAATCAGGCACATTGAAATTAGCCAATTCAATCTCAAAGTCAGCATTAGCAGGAATTGTTATAACTAATTGACCATCACCATTGCTATCAAGAGTTACAGGGTAATTAGTTTCAAAGGCATTAACTGTAACGGTAATACCTGGCTTACCCCGCATAGAAATTTCGTGAGTCTGACCAGGAAACCTTAGACCGCCTGGGGTTTCTAGATCTGCCTCAAAACCATACAAAACATTGACTGTAGCCGTTACAGGATTGGGATAACCCATGGCCGAAATAGTTACTTGATAACTGCCCTCTGGGGTTCCGAGTGGAAAACTGACCCCTAAAGGATTAGACTCATTTGCTGAACCATCGCGACTCAGATCCGCGTACACAGATCCATCAGGGGCTAGTATTTGCCCAGTGATAGCTACACCAGAGAACACGCGATAAGATCCGTGGCTGGCCTCTCCTGTGTAGATCGTCTCAGGAAAATCTATTTCTAATGGCACGTCAGAGAGGAGGGGCAAAGTAAAAAATCTGTTGGCTACTTCACTAGTTCCAGTGTTGGTAAAAATAAACTCTACCTGTTGCCCCTCTAATGCCTGGTCAAAGGTGGTTTGGTGACTAAAATTGCCCTGTGAATCAGACCGAGCAAATACAATCTCATCAACTACCCCACCAACTAACCGCCTAATCTCAATCTCGGAGTTAGGGCGAACATTGTTATTGTTGTTTACGTTGACTACTGGCATTAGTTGAATTGGAACTCGTCAAAATTTAGTGATGGATTATGGCCGTTTCTTCGGACTACAGTTACTAAAGTCTCAGGATCGAAATCCGCAGTTGAGGCTGTTGTAGTTAGGGCATTGCCAGTAAAGCTTTGAGCTAAGGTAATCGTTAAACCATAAGAATTAACTGCTGTAGCGGTGACAGTATCGGAAAAGCCGATTTCAGGTATATCGATAGTTACTGCACTACCTGACGGTGCTGCACCAGAAATAGTTATTTGGTTTTCGCTCTCATCCCAGAAGATCTCATTTGGTGCTGAAAGGCTAAAGCTATCTTGCAGTGGTTGAGCCACTGATACATCAAGCGCAACATCTACCAAGTTACTTAGCAGGTTAGTAAAAGTAATTTGTGCCTCCTGGGGAAAGGCAAGATCGGGCTTAACCTGAAAATCAACACTGAAAAAACCATTCTGGTTGCTGGTAAATCGCACCGTCTCCACAACAGCAAAAGGAAAATTCACCTCATAACTAATATTGGCTACTGGTTCGCCGTCTTCGGTCAGGACTTGCCCACTAATCAAAATAAAGCTGTTGGCAACATAAGTACTAGCAACAGACCCAAACAAGATTTGATAGTTAGCTGTTGGGGTACTGAGGAAATCTAAACCGCTAATGGTGTAGAGTCCTTGGTAATGCTCGTAGGTGATAGAGAGGGCATCTGCGTTAAACCTACAGAGATAGCTTTTGTTATTTAGTAGCAAAGTTAGATTACACAAGCGACCCCTGGCAACATAAAAATAGATCAGGATTTGCTCTAACTCTTGCTGGTCATAGGTACGGCTTGGCAGCCTGACCAGAGTTTTGCTGATACGGCGATTTGCTGCTGTGGATTGGTAGCCACTTTCTAGAGATGCGCTTCTGGTACTAAATTGATGTTCCCCTGAAGCATCTAAGATCCAGCCCAGGTCAAGAGGTTCGCTAATTTGTTGGGGTACTGGGTCAAAATGAAACCACTCAAGATCTAAATTAATCCGCATCTCATTCACAAACACAGTTCCGAGGCTGTGCATAGTTTCCCCTGTTTGAGTGCGGGTAGCTTCTAGAGTCCAGTCGATGCGATCGCGATCAAACGTAACGGGGATATCAAACTCAAAATCGCAGAAGATAAAAGAACCTAACGGTGGGATTTTATCTAAAGTAACTAGCCCATTTGTATGGTCCACGGAAAATTTAGTTATTTCTGCGTCATCGATGTAGACTCTGACAGTGCCCTCAACTGGTTTAAGAATCGGCCGAACGTAAGAGAATTGGCCTACTTGGTAGGTTTTTTTGAGTTGCCAGGTTCGAGTTCTGCCGTCACTACCCCCAAGTAGCTGATTTTTAACAAAATAATCTGTCCAATCTTTAAAACGAAATCCTTGCTCAGAGCCTAATCTGGCTTGATGGAAGCTCAGAAGATATTCAACTTCTCTGATATTTTTCTCATCTGCATCGAGGAGCATCCGATCCCCCAGTTGCCAACGACCTAAAGCCCGCCAGGTTTTGCCGTTTCGCTGTTCGTCTAGTGCGCCATTATTGAGTATTTCTGTTCGAAATGATCGACCACCAACTACGCCGTAGTCATGGCCCAGTTCCAAGCGTTCCTCAGCAAAATTGATATAGCTAGCTGGCATTATATTTAACCCCAGGAAATCCGTAGAGTTTGACTATCTTGCTAGCGAAATCGCTAATTAACGAATGCTCCACTACTCGCCTACAACCTACAGAATCCAAAGCATGTAGCAAGCCATCTCCAGTAGAGTAGTTAGTAATGATTCCGCAGTGGTGGGGTATGGCATCTAAGGCAAATAGTGCTATTGCTCCCTGTTGGACAGTCTCTAATGGTTCGCAATGGAGATCTAGCATTTGCTCTAACTTGCCATCGGGATCTCTGGTATAGTTGCAAAAATCAAAATCAGGTTCTATTACCCCCGCCATTTTGCCCGTCAATATAATCACCCCAATACAGTCAAGTTCTTTTCCTGCGGTTCGCCCCTGGTGCTGGTATGGCGTGTGCAGTAAAGTTCGCGCATGACGCTCTATCTCTTGAGGTTTAATCATCAGGCAACAGGGGTATTTACAGCTTGAGCAATAGTTGGGATATTCGGCTCGCTATCGCTGTTAACAGCGTTGTTGTAGCGAGTGATGCAGTCAAATAGAGTTTTCCCGCATCCTTGGACTATTACTATTTCGTCTCCTACTGCCAGAGAAAAGGGCGCAGAAAGAAACAGAGTAAAACGGTTCTCAGTCCCAAAAATATTGATATCTCGCTGAATTCCCGCATTCTCTCCAGAGAGAAAAGTCACCTTACCTCGGCTAAATTGTCCTGGGGTAAAGTCGCCTGTAGTTTGGAACTCGTATCGGCTAATAATGGCAGTAATAGTTACGGTGAAAGTAAAAGGAGTTAGATCCACCCCGCAACGTTCATCACCCAAATCGTAATCACAGAATTTCGAGGTCAGCTTGGCAATCTCAATCTCTAGCTCATAGTCATCATCTCTGAGCAAAAACCTAAACCCCAAATCACTTATCTCTACAGTTCGGATGTAGCGTTGATACTGCAAGATAAACCGTGGTGGGTTCTCATCAAGTCCTGTAGGCGGGTTCGTGACATCTATCTGAAAGCAAGTGATGACCGCGCCGTCAAATTTCCCTGCTAATAAGTCGGCTGCTGATATCTGTTCATCACTGAGGATACCTTCTAAATCCTGAGAGTTGTTTTGCTCAAGTCCTTCAGAGTTGCTGTCAGCAGTAGGAGTAAAACCAGTGAACGGGAAATAAGGAGTTGTACCAATTGATATCCTGATATCTAATGAAGTAAACCCATGTTCAATGCCATCCTCACGACGAATCAACCAACACCAAGCGATGTAGGTTGACTCTAGAGCTAAAGTATTTTGAAAACCTGGATCGAGAACTTTCATAAAATGAGAGTTCCCAATCGATTGCTCTAGCTATTGTTAGCGTGGATTTTCCAAAGCCAGCTATTGTTTTCTTTGATTTCTGGTACGCAGACAAAGCCCCAATAGTTATATTTTTTTCTCTCGATTAGGCTTTCAGGTCTTATCCCTATGATTGCTGCTAAATCTCTGGTGGGTGGCAACCAACTGTTATCAGAAATATCCTGCAAAATTCGACAGCGATAAAGCATATCTGTTTGCAAGTTTGACTGTATAAAACTATGCCATCCAGTCTCTACTACTGGCATAGAGTTAACTGGTTCAATATCTGCTTGTTCTGTAGTGACAATTTCGACGGCAGAACTTTCTAAATAAGTTTCTCTAGTTAGTCCACCCTGGCAATGTTTTCTGAGTGGGCCAATCTGATCGAGAACAGATTCATGATAGAGATTAACCCCTCGATCTCCCTTATCTGCTGGCTTAATTCCTAAGAAAACTAGATCATCACGGATGATTTTATCTGTAACTTCATACCTCTCAGCAATCTCTTTCCTAGTAAGCATTTGACCCCCGTCGTCAAGCTGTCGTCAAGCCGTAGTCAGGGTCATTATAAAAGATTTTGGCGATCGCTGTAGCTATCTATTCCTTAGTAATCTTTGGGCTATATCTTGCTCGGTCTGATACTCGCTAGACCTAAAACTATCAGCATCAGGAGTAATTATTTGAGCCGTGAAATTAATATTATTTTGCGTGACTGGTTGCCGATTACGTTGTGGTTCTGAGATCGCCCCAACATTAATATTAGGCGTGTCCACTGCCAAACTACTGAGTAAGTTTTGCTCAATGTCCAGGCCTTCCAGGCTACTCAAAGCATTACCAACCGTTCCACCAAACATAAAGTTACCT
>CAZSEZ010000203.1:0-7350 GCA_964606015.1 uncultured bacterium | reverse complement strand
CCAAGAGAAAGTAGCCACAACTACTTGCATAAAGAGACGTGAAAAAGGGGAAAGACTCAGAATATCATCGGCAAAACCGATACAAAAGAAAAGAATGCTGCCAATAATCAGCCCCCAAATCTCACTATGCTGTTGGACAGGGACAGCAGCAAACCCTCCTAAGCGCCAAACAATTAGAAGAGAGACTACGGTTCCGGTAAAGATGGAAACACCACCAACACGGACGACAGGACTCTTGTGAATTTTCCTAGCATTAGGTCGGTCAACAATGCCAAGCTTGCGACCGACTGCCATGACATCAGGAATTGTCCATAAAACTATGGTGACGGCAACTAAAAAAGCAATTAGGTGGTACAGTTCTACGGGCATCCCAGATACGACTCTCTAATTTTGAATGGGCATTTACCTTTATACCGAGGCAGTTACAGGTATCTGTAAATAGGGGTACAGAGGAAAGCGATCGCACAAAGCTGCAACCCGTTGTAAGCAGTTCTGCTTGACGGAATCATCTTCAGGGCTAAGGAGGCAATCTGCCACAATGTTAGCAATCTCTTGAAATTCTGTCGCCCCCATCCCTCTAGTTGTCATAGCAGGAGAACCAAGGCGCAAACCACTGGTAACAAAAGGAGACTGAGGATCAAAAGGAACAGTGTTTTTATTCGCTGTAATGTTGATTTGACTAACTAAGCGATCAGCCTCTTTACCAGTCATTTCAATTGAACGAAGATCTAATAGAACTAAATGGTTATCTGTTCCATCAGAAACTAACTTAATACCTTTCTCTTTAAAGCTTGCTGCCATTGCTTGGGCATTAGCAATTACCTGTGCAGAATAGTCTTTAAATTCTGGCTTCAGAGCTTCTCCAAAAGCAACTGCTTTAGCTGCAATTACGTGCTCTAAGGGACCACCTTGAGTACCGGGGAAAACTGACTTATTGAGCTTCTTGCCTAGTTCAGCGTCCTTAGTCATAATCAAACCACCTCTAGGACCACGAAGAGTCTTATGGGTAGTAGTTGTGACTACATCACAGTAAGGAATCGGATTAGGATGATTTCCTGTCGCAACCAAACCAGCAATATGAGCAATATCTGCCAGGAGGTATGCCCCTACTTCATCAGCAATCTCTCTAAACTTGGCAAAGTCAATTGTACGAGGATACGCAGAGTAACCACAAATAATCAGTTTGGGCTTCTCTCTAAGAGCAATTTCTCTAATTTCGCCAAAGTCTAACTGCTCAGTTTCGCGGTTTACACCATACTGCACTACGTTAAACCATTTACCTGAAACATTTACGGGAGAACCATGAGTTAAGTGACCACCATGAGATAGATCCATCCCCATGATAGTGTCACCAGGTTCTAGCAAAGTAAGAAAAACTGCGAAATTTGCTTGTGCTCCAGAGTGTGGCTGTACGTTAGCCATTGCTGCACCAAAAAGCTGTTTGACACGATCAATTGCTAATTGTTCAGCACGGTCAACAAATTCACAGCCACCATAGTAGCGTTTACCTGGAAGTCCTTCAGCATACTTATTAGTTAGAACAGAACCCTGAGCAGCCATTACCGCAGGAGAGGTAAAATTTTCGCTAGCAATCAATTCTAAATGAGTTCTTTGACGACCTAACTCAGAGTCAATAATACCGGCGATCTCTGGGTCAACTTGAGCGAGAAAATCAAGATTAGTTTGAGTCACTTTTGGTTTCTTTGGTTGATAACATCTTTAGCCTGACTCATTATCTTATCAAGAACGTACTCGACAACTCAATTTAGTTCAAAAAATAATCAATCTTGAAGTAAATTCTTATTTCCCTAGTAAAAAGAGCTAGAACCCTTTTCAAAATGAAGTCTACCTACCCCCAAATACAAACCATATGGATTCTCTCCTTGGGGATATGCGGTAACACCAAAGAGGTAGACACCGTCAACATCTGGATTACGCCTTGGTTTCAGAGAAACAGTTAGATTAGTGCCAGGAGGGACTGCTTCAGCCAAGGTTACAAGAATCGCTCCTGTTTCTTGACTTTGAGTCACATCAGAGATAGCAATTTGTTCTTGGCGTTTACGATTTGTTCCCAGAAAAACTTTGGTTTGCTCAAGCTTAAAATCAATTGTCTCAAAACCCTGACGCTGAGCAATTTCTACTTGCTTGAGGCTATTGCCCGCATCTACTGGTAAAGCAAGATTGAAATAGTACTTAGCAAAGCTTACTCTTACAGCTCTAAAGGTAGTCACAGCCCCTAGCAAGCGAGGAGACTTAGTAAAGTATGAAGGGATAACACCGTCAATTACCTGTGACAACAACTTGTTCTCTGCCTGCACAGATCCAGATTTTGTTACAACTTGAGACAAAAACAATAAAGATACAGTAGTTAGGCTAAGAAGACCTAACTTAGACCAACTTCTCTTCATGAGTTAAACCCCAAAAATATGACCTCCTCATACTAGCTATTTCCTAGTAAGGAACGAAGACGAATTTTAAGTTTTATGATTTACAGTTTATAACTTGCATTCACGTTAGTCATGCCCAATCCATTTCATTAGAGATCTGAAGAAAATCACATTTTTATCAAAGGGTTTTAGCAAACACTTTGGCATCAATAACGATGATGATATTTAGAATTAGATCTTTAATAAATTGGTTACTTAGATATTGTTTGGCATAAATTATCTAAGCCATAAACTTTAGGGAGTAGCAAACATAGCTGCTTGTCCTTGAGGGGATTGGACATAACCTAAAAAGGCTGATACCTCAGGAGATGCTGGCTCTTGGTAAGCATAGTAAAGCACTCTACTATAAGGATAATTACTTGCCTCTGGAGTTAAACCATTAACCGCAACAGTCCGGACTGTTTGTTGATTAGCAACTTGGGCATAAGTAGCATAACTAATACCATCAGTTTTTAAGGCACGTAGAATTGGGGTAGTGGCATCTCGCTCCAAGCTTATAAAATTAGCCCCTGTTCCAAAAGCTGCTCCTTTGAGGACCGCTTTTTGAAAAATTTGATGAGTCCCACTAAAGGCTGGACGATTGATCACGCGAATTGTGCTGTTATCGCCACCGACCTCAGACCATTTGGTGATGTTACCACGAAATATTTGTTCTACTTGTTCTGCGCTCAAACCACGACGAAAAGGATTGGTAACTCCTGTAACTATAGCGATCGCATCTTTAGCGATCGGAACAGCGTTCAATCCCTGAGCCTTTTCAGCACTAGTTAATGGTCGAGAAATAGCAGAAATATCGATTTCCCCCGCTTGTAAAAGCTTTAACCCAACACCTGTACCTTGAGCATCTGTATTAATGGTTGTCCCAACAAAAGTAGATTCAAATCCTCTTTTAAGACCCTGATTAATCTGCACCATGCTGGTAGAACCATTGACATTAATAATTGTTCCTTGAGGAATCTTAGTAGGATAGCTAAACGTAATCTGATTACTAGTTTGGCGAGTATTGGTCTTTGGGCTGCTAGGTAAATCGGGAATACTAGGACGATCTGGAAGAGCAGTAGGTTCGATTTTAGGCCCGCGATTAAACCACCACCAACCTGCGCCTAAAATACCTCCTGTCATTAGCAAGGCCAGAATTAAAGGAAGGGTTTCATTTTTTTGAGCCACCGCCAGCTAGTCTCCATCGATAGTGTGCTAACAATCTAGCTCAATAGTTTTTGAGAATCTATAGTTGCACTCATTGTATTAGGACTGGTCATCGGGCTAATGGCTATCTAGAAAGAATCAGCAAACAACCTACATCATTCTTTCCACAGAATCCTCCTGGAGATTTTCTTGCTTCTCGACAATCGCCATACTGTAGGTATCTACTACATGATTCAGTAAAACATCTCCAAATTGGGCCGAAAAAGCCCATTTTTGGCCAACATGAGCATAATTAGCCTTAGTAAAACTATTCTCAATCTTAATCGGCGGGACTAAAGGAACAGAATCACTTAAATTAACGATCCGAAAGCTATTGGGAATTAGTTTGCTGTGACTTTGGGCAAATTCGCGATCGCCAATTCTGGGGCCAGCATAGGTATACAGTTGAATATTCGGCTGAATCTCAGGAACTTGCAAGGCGATTTCCATTGCCGAGAGGGTGGCTACTGCACTGCCTAAGCTATGACCAGTAATATAGCAAGGAACATCAGGATTCAATTTACGCACTGCCTCAATCAGCTGAGGGCCAACCTGCTCACGCACTAGTTTAAGATAGCCCTGATGAACCATACCATAGTACTTCCCACTCTTGAGGTCGACGTATTTTCTTTGGGCAGCTTGGAGATTTTTCCACCACTCTATTTGAGTTTGCGTACCGCGAAAAGCAATGATATTACCTTGATCCGACTCTAAAACAAATCCAACATAAACAGGTAAACGATGCCGACGTTGCACGATTCTTTGTACTAGTTCACGAATTTTACTTTCTGCATCATGGAACGTCCTCATCATAGGAGTATCTTCATCATCTGTGAAAAGTGACTCCTGTAGCTGCCAATAGTTTTCGACAATTTCTTCAGAAATTTGCAGAGAAGAAACCTGTCTATACTTGCCAAAGTTAGCATTGTAATCAGGTAGCAAGGTTAACTCACCGTCATACTTGGGGTTACTACGGCCTGTTCGATATTGCTGTACGGCTAACTTACAAGACTGGATAAGCCACTCAGATATCGAGCGATCATAATCAACCCGAGGATATTCTAGGCTAGTAGCATTAATAATTTCTTGACGTTGGGCGATTTCAGTTTCCCAATCTGCCTCTATGTTATAAGCCGTATCCACTATGTTTTCAGGACTAGCAGAAATAGCATCGGTATAACTTTGACTTTGTTGCTGAAAATTGCGATCGCGTTGGTATTCACTGTGAACCCTGGCAACTGTTCCTAACCCCAAACCCATCAATAATATTTGGCGACGTTTCCAGAAGCTTTTCATTTTTGATTGATACTTTTTTGTTCCCGAACCTGCTTAAATCGTAATGCCTTTTCTAAGGCTTCTATATCTAAAGTTTGCGGACTGTAGTAATACTGTGAGGTCGTACTCCCAATATTCCAGGTAAGAACTCCATAAGCGATCGCCCTGGCCAAACCATCAACATAAGGGATCAATAAACCGATAGCAAAAACAATTAACCAAGCCAAAATAGCCAACAGAAAAGAACCCAGAAGACCCAGAAGACCGCGTAATACAATCCAACTTCCTTGCCCTTTATGGTGTCCCCAAAAACGGCCAATGGTCACAACCATTCTCAGATTGAGTAAAGCAAGCAAGCTCAGTCTAATTGCAGGAATCCACCTCCCATAGACTGGTATCAACCCTAAAATCGCAGCACCAAGAGTGTAGTCGAGAATTGTACCTCGAACTTGCTGCCCAATTCTGATAATAATCTGAATGCCAGGGGCAATCGAGCGAGCTAGCACTTGCCTATCTTTGACGTTATCAAAACAATCCTGATTATCGAAGTTCATTGGTAATTTGACCCCCAAGGCTTAATTCTCTGCATGGAGTTCTCTTAGGAATTATGGTGGACAAATCTGAGAATTTGCTAAAAAAAGAGAGAAAATTTACGGATTAGATCGCAAAAAAAATGTTTGAAAGTTGGTTACTTTGAACTCCCAACTTTCAAACACACTTAATTTGAATTACATATTCACTTGAGTGAATAATTAACTTGACTATTGACTTTAGCCCACTGTATTAGGTTCATACTGGAAGTAGACATCGACAACATCGATACTGCTACCATCAGCTAAAGATGCGCTACCTACCTCACCATGTACATTACCTTGACTGTCAAGAGAGAACACATCGGTATAGCCAGTACTAATAGATGCAATCGCAGATGACTCAAGAGTAATCAACTCGCCTTCATCAGTTATGCCATCTTCGTTGAAGTCCTGCCAGATTAGAAGTTCACCAAAACGATCATCTTCAGCATTAACTACGCCATCGTTATTGGAATCAAAAGTAGCCAACTCAGCAAAACCTTCACCAACGCCGCCACCGAACAATTCAGAGCGATCATCAATAATGCCATTACCGTTATCATCAGTAGCCAAGAAAGCATCATCTCCTGATAACCAACCTGTAGTCACTGTATAGCCAGTATTTAGTAGGTCAAACTGAACTCCTTGATTAACACTAATAGTTTGAATACCGTCACCGCCAAGGTCAAAAGCGATCGGAGAGCTAATCAAGAAGCTTTCTGTTATCAAAGTGAAAGTAGCAGTATCTAGAGTGTCTCCATTAGCATCAACGACTGCGTATTCAACAACCGCGCTGGCTTCGGAGTTAACAATAGGAGTATTAGATCTTCCTTGAGGACGAGAAATACCATCTAATCTGAGTTTTGTACCGTCTTCTACACTAAACTCATACTGCTGATCACCAGTCAAACCACTAGTTTGTGCTGATAGAATCTGGATTCTAGAACCGTCAGGAATATCCTCATCATTAGCAAGGACATCAAAGCTCACATCAAATAGAACATTGGCAAGGTCATCACCAAAATGTACTCCATTATCTTTGGCATTTTCAGCAGTGATTTCATTACCATTGAAAGACGCGAACTCAACATCTCTTCCAGATTCTAGAGAAATTCCGGTTCTTCCTTCATCAATAATTCTAGTAGTAACTCTTGAAGTACGGAAAATATCATCCATGGCATCAGGAGTTGGTGGAGGAACAACCTCGACCGTTACAATCGCTGTATCTACGGCGCCATCCTCATCCTCAATTGCGTACAGGAAAGAATCTGTACCGACAAAGTCGCTATTTGCAGTAAAGACAAAGCCCTGGCTGGGATCATCACCGTTAACAAAATCGACTGTTCCATTCTCTGGCTGAGAAAAAGAGCTAATTGTGATTACATCACCATCAGGATCGGAGTCATTATCTAGAACAGAAATAGTTACAGACTCTCCAGAAAAGACTTCTGCACTATCATCAACTGCATCTGGGGCTTCATTAGCAGGAACAACATCGACAGTTACAGTAGATGTCGCCGTACCGCCATTACCATCAGATATCGTAGTGGTGAATGAATCAGTTCCCTCAAAGTCTTCATCTGCTGTAAAGACTACACCTTGGGCGGGGTCTGCTTCATCGATAAAGTCTACTGTTCCATTTTCTGGCTGAGTAAAAGAATCAACTGTTAAGCTATCGCCATCTGGATCAGAGTCATTGTCTAAGACTGAAATCTCTACAGGCTCTCCTGCAATCGCATCTACAGTATCATCAACTGCCTCTGGGGCTTCATTGGCTGGAGCTACATCAACAGTTACAGTAGATGTCGCCGTACCACCATTACCATCAGATATCGTAGTGGTGAATGAATCAGTTCCCTCAAAGTCTTCAT
>CAZSEZ010000202.1:0-7368 GCA_964606015.1 uncultured bacterium | reverse complement strand
AAGTATTGTCTTTAATAAACTGACTAACTAAATTTTTAACAAATTCTATGTACTCTACATGACTTATCCAACCATATTCTCTTGATTCTTGATCGGGATTCAGAGTTATCCAATCTAACTTTTCCTGGATTACACCAAAAAAATCTATTTCTTCTGCTTCGCTAAGATAATTATCTGGAACTATATCAATAAAGTAGAGATAATAGTTCTTCTCAAACTCGTCAACTGACCAATGACCCTCAATTAACTTTTTGATCATATAAACCATCTTTTGACGATAGTTTTCCATATATAATGCTGATTTTTGAGAAAGTTATTTTTAATTATGAGCTTAAGACTATTGAATTTGTGGTTGTCTTTCCTTAGACGAAAGTATACTAATGCATTTCTAAAGGAGATTTATAAACTTAGCCAAAGTTTGAGACGAGTCAAGAGAGATTTCTTTCCGTAAAATCAACTGGATAAAGGTGATAATGATGTAATTGAACTAAATAATTTACTTCTAGTGCCTAATGCTAGTCCAGCCGACTATTAACCCAATTCTTGAAAAAGCGATTCAAGGTCGAGATATTAGCCCGGAGGAAGCTCTCCAGCTATTGCAACAAAGAGAGCCTGTAGAGATGGAAGCTATTCGTAATACTGCTGATCGCTTGCGCCAAGAGACTAATGGTTCGACTGTTACCTATATAGTTAATCGCAATCTCAATTTCACTAACATTTGTGAACAGCATTGTAGTTTCTGTGCGTTTCGACGGGATGCAGAGACTGAAGGAGCTTTTTGGCTGAGTCAGGAACAAATGCTGAACAAGGTTAAGAAAGCCGTGACGCTGGGAGCAACTGAGATTTGTATTCAGGGAGGCTTACACCCTGAGGCTAAGATTGGTGGCAAGTCTCTAACTTATTATCAGAAGCTACTAGACTCGATTAAATCTCAATTTCCGAGTCTTCATCTCCATGCCTTTTCCCCTCAAGAAATCCAGTTTATTGCCCGTCAAGATGGGATTAGTTACCGAGAAGTAATTTTGGCTCTCAAATCTGTTGGCTTGGGTTCGATGCCAGGAACTGCGGCCGAAATTCTCGACGATGACGTAAGAAAAGTTATTTGTCCAGAAAAAATCAATTCTGCCACTTGGTGTGAAATAGTAAGCTTGGCTCATAGTCTAGGGGTCCCTACTACTAGCACGATGCTGACTGGACATATTGAAACTCCCCAGCAACAAATTGCCCATCTAGAGAAATTGCGATCGCTACAACAAAAAGCTCTTGCTCAGGATTATCCTGCCCGTATTACTGAATTTATTATTTTGCCATTCGTCGGTGAACAAGCTCCTGCACCTCTTAGAGCTAGAGTTGGCCGAGATCAACCTGTTACCCGTGACACTCTTCTAGTTACGGCAGTGGCACGAATTTTCCTCAATAACTGGATACCTAACCATCAACCAAGCTGGGTCAAGCTAGGTCTAAAAGCTGCTACAGAAGCTTTGAGCTGGGGTTGTAATGATTTGGGTGGAACTCTGATGGAGGAACACATTACTACTATGGCAGGAGCCAAAGGTGGTACTTGTATGAGCGTAATGGAATTGGAATCTGCGATCGCTTCGATTAAAAGAACCCCTCAGCAAAGAACTACACTTTATGGGATTCTTTGAGGTTAAACCGCCAATTAAAAGTGTAGATTTTAGAAATCACGAAAATGCAGTGAGTATTGATTTTACTTAATTAAGCGTTAATTAACTTATCTTTTTGAAAGAATTGTATTTTACAAGTTCATATAGTCAGTGTAATTTCTGACTTTTTAGACCCGATCTTGGCGTTCTCAAATATATTAACTAGAATTGACTCGCTGGAACTTACGAAAAAACCACTAAAAACTACTTAGGTAGTAAGGACTAGAGCTACATTTCGTAGTAGTAGCATGGCAAGCGTAAGCGTAGTAATAAAAACAACTATCAAGAGAACATTCACATGAGAGTATTAGTGACTGGTGGTGCGGGTTTTCTGGGTTCCCACCTTATAGATCGTCTGATGGCCCAAGGACATGAAGTTATCTGTTTGGATAACTTTTACACAGGCCATAAAAGGAACATTCTCAAGTGGATTGGCCATCCCTACTTTGAGTTAATTCGCCACGATATTACCGAACCAATTCGCCTAGAAGTCGATCAGATATATCATTTGGCATGTCCGGCATCTCCTGTTCACTATCAGTACAATCCTGTCAAAACTATTAAAGTCAATGTGATGGGAACTCTCAACATGTTGGGCTTAGCTAAAAGAGTTAAAGCTAGGTTTTTGCTTGCTTCTACCTCAGAAGTCTATGGCGATCCCGATGTCCATCCTCAGGTAGAAGAATATCGAGGAAACGTTAACTGTATTGGTTTACGTAGTTGTTATGACGAAGGCAAGAGGGTTGCGGAAACCCTGGCTTTTGACTATCACCGCCAGAACAAGGTTGATATCCGGGTGATGCGGATTTTCAATACTTATGGTCCAAGAATGTTGGAGAATGATGGGCGAGTTGTGAGTAACTTTATTGTGCAGGCTCTCAAAGGTATTCCTTTGACAGTATATGGTGATGGTTCGCAAACTCGAAGCTTTTGTTATGCTTCTGATCTGATAGAAGGTATGATCCGTCTCATGAATGGGGATCATGTGGGCCCTGTTAATATCGGTAATCCTGGAGAATATACTATTTTAGAGCTAGCTCAAACTATTCAAAAAATGGTTAATCCAGACGCCAAGCTGGTCTTTAAACCTCTACCTCAAGATGATCCCCGACAAAGACAACCTGATATTACTAAGGCACGAGAATGGCTCAATTGGGAACCTACTGTTTCTTTGCAAGAAGGTTTAGCAATGACCATCGATGATTTTCGCTCTCGTTTGGAAGCTGAAACTGCAGAAACATAAAGCAGAAGTATCAAGTGGTTTGTAGCGGCAACAATTTGTTCATCTAATTATTTTTATTTAAAGTACAGAGGTATTATAAAGTATGCGTGTATGTGTTATCGGTACGGGATACGTGGGCCTAGTAACTGGTGTCTGCCTGTCTCACATTGGTCATGAAGTGATCTGTGTCGACAACAACGAAGAGAAAGTAAAGTTGATGCAGTCTGGTCAGTCTCCGATTTATGAACCAGGACTTTCTGAACTAATGCAGTCATCGGCAGCATCGGGCAGGCTGACATTTACCTCTGATCTGGAAAAAGGTGTTGATCATGGTGAAGTTCTTTTTATTGCGGTAGGTACTCCCCCTTTGCCTACAGGGGAAAGTGATACTCGCTATGTAGAAGCAGTAGCGAGAGGTATTGGTAACCATCTCAAGGATGACTACAAGGTAATTGTCAATAAGTCCACCGTTCCTATTGGCTCTGGGGACTGGGTGAGGATGATCGTTCTAGATGGTGCAGGTGAAGCCAACGAAAATGGTCAACCCAATGTTCATTTTGATGTAGTAAGTAACCCTGAGTTCTTAAGAGAGGGTTCAGCAGTATTTGATACTTTTAATCCCGATCGCATTGTTTTGGGTGGTAATAGTGATAAAGCGATCGCAACAATGCAAGAGCTTTACAAGCCTTTAGTAGAGAGAAGTTTTGCTGAAGATAAGTCTTTACCTCCTGTTTCTGTAGTTGTGACTGATTTGAGTTCGGCAGAAATGATCAAGTATGCCGCCAATTCTTTCTTGGCAACTAAAATTAGCTTTATTAACGAAGTTGCCAATATTTGCGATCGCGTAGGAGCTGATGTCGTTCAAGTAGCTAGGGGGATTGGTCTAGATTCTCGGATTGGGAACAAGTTCCTCAGTGCAGGAATCGGCTGGGGTGGTTCTTGTTTCCCCAAAGATGTTTCGGCGTTGGTACATACCGCAGATGATTATGGCTATGAAGCAGAATTACTCAAAGCAGCAGTTAGCGTCAATCAACGTCAGCGTTCGATCGCTCTAGAAAAGCTCCAGCAAGAACTCAAAATCCTTAAAGGTAAAACTGTTGGCTTATTGGGTCTTACTTTCAAACCTGATACTGACGATATGAGAGATGCACCTGCTCTAACTTTAATAGAAGAATTAAATCGTCTTGGTGCTAGGGTAAAGGCCTACGATCCAATTGTTTCTCAGTCTGGATTGAGCCATGCTTTATCTGGAGTAATCATTGAAACTGATGCAGAAATGTTGGCTGATAGTTGCGATGCTTTGGTACTAGTAACTGACTGGCAAGAGTTTCTCAAGTTAGATTTTGTCAAAATGTCTAAACTGATGAATGAGCCTTTAGTGATTGACGGACGGAACTTCTTGGATCGTAGCAAGCTAGAAAGTATTGGCTATCGTTATTTGGGTATTGGTCACTAGTCTAAGAGGCTCTAAAGTCTTTTAGGACTTTACGAAGGTAACGTGGTTTCGCATTGTTTAAGCATTAGGAAATTAGTTATTTAACTAAATTCTTTAGCTCTAAAGCTGTCTCCTCTGGTCTACCTGTCAGAGGAAAGACAAAAATGCTTTGAACTTTTGAATCTTCTAGTAATTCTGGTAGGCGGTGAAATTGGTTATCCGTGATAGCTATGCCATCGTATTTTTTGACGTAGTTAAGTTCTGCGGTAAATCCTTTTTCGTTGTAGGCCTGAATAAAAATGCGGTCAACTCCCCAATTCTCCCAGTCCGCTGCAAAGTAGCGCTTTGCCCAGTAGGGATTGTGATGGCAGATGTCGAAATTAACTTGGGGGTTGGCTTGCTTGGTTGCTGATACGATCTCTTTCACAAAGTTACTTAAGTCTTTAGTGCGATCGCGATTATTTCCTGGTAATTCGGCGTGATATCCCAGATAGTCATCCCACTGTACTGCATCAATTTTAGGATACAGTTGCACAAACTCAGCCATGATATTGCGAAAGAAGCTGGAGACTTCGGGGTTTGCTACATCCAAAACGTAGTGATCGATTCCTGCATAGGTGCGATCCACTCCTGGAACGAGCCAGTTGCGTTTGACTGCTAGGTTGTAGATAGGGCTATTACGGTCGATTTTAATACCTTTTTCAAAGTAGGCGTGGACTTGCATTCCTTGTTGGTGGGCTTCGTCGATTAACCAATGGAGCCAGTCTGCCCGAAATAGATTAGGACAACTTTTAAAGCCTAGAGTCCGCTGCATCACTTGGCTATGATACATAGTGCAAGCATTACCCCAAACGCCATGAATGAGAGTGTTAAAACCTTGGGCTTTGTAATAACGAACGCGATCGCGAATTAGTTGTTCGCTGGCATTATTAGTGATTTGGTAACGACTGAAGTAGATCCCTCTAAGTTTTTTTTGTTGCCATTTGTTGACAGGCTTAACTGGTTGAATGGGCTGAGTGGGTTGGGGCTTGTTTTTCTCTGGTGCTGGAATTGTTAGGGGAGAGTCAGGGAGATTATTTGCTTTGGGGACTTGAGGCGTAGTCGGCAGCTCATTTGATTGCTTGGTTGATTGTTCTTTTGACTGTTTGCTTGCTGGTTCAGTTAAAGGTGCAGAGCTAACCAAAGGTGCGGAGGGTAGGTCTGGGTTTTGGGTAATGCTGGTTTCTGGTAAAACAGGAGTCGGGGTGATAATTTCTTGTTGGTTTTGAAAGTGCGATCGCAATAAACTGAGATTTGGCAAGCCATATTTACTATATGCCCAATAGCTGGCACCTAAGCAAAGTAGGATTACAGAAATCGGAATATTTGCACAACCACAGCCGTTGGGTTTCTCTGAAGGCACAGTTTATTAATCTAGAATTCTCTGCTGGAAACTACATCATAAGCGACGATTTTTGGTTCTTCAATGGTCCTAGTCTTCAAAAATCACTTGTTCGCATGTTCGCAAATAGAACTATAGGAACAAATAGTACAATTTTCCAGAGATGGCGTAGCTGTATAGTTAGCTGATTCAATTTGTTGAACCAACTTTTGGGCTTCAATTTCAATAGCTTGTAATTGTGCTGCATCAAAGCTATAAACTTGATCGTGACGTAAATAGGCGATGTGAGCCTGTTTAAATCCTAGTGCTTTGGCGTATGCCCAGATTTGGAAACGATGTTCTAGAGGTGTAACTATGCGATCGCTTTTGTAGTCCATGAGCCAATCTAAACCGATGAGATCGGCAATTCCCGAAAAGTTGATCGAGCCGATTTGTAAGCTTAGAGCTTGCTCTTTATCTATTGCAGTATCGCGATAGGTTTTGTAGACATTACTATTTAGAAAACTATCTACCAGTTCTAGAGCCTCGGTGATGGTTTCTCCCTGCCAGTTATTTTGGCAAAAAGGCATCAGACGAGATTTATCTTTGATGTTTAGTTCGAGGGCTTTATGGACTAGCGAGCCAATTTCCATGCCATAAGCTGTACCTTCTCCTGCTCCTGGATGTCCTTGGAGATATTGCCACCAAAAGCGTTGGGGACAGCGAGCGTATTCAGTGAGGCTGGTGACTGGCAGCTCGAAAATTCCTGATCCGACAGAGTTTGTTAGGAGTTGTGGTTTGGGGGATTGACTAGGTGATAGTTGCTCTACAACTCCTTGATGTGAAGCGAATCCTTCAGCGTTTAAGACAGGGGAGATCGGAGTAGTAACTGTTTCGATGGTGATCCCTGCGTTGGTTAGTCCTGGGGTGAGTAGTTTTAAATCGTTTTTGTTGGGTTGGCTAGCCGTAAGCAATAGATAATCTCTAGCTCTGGTGAGAGCCACGTACATAACGCGAATGTCTTCAGCTTGTTGCTTTTGTTTATGCTGGTTTTCCAGATGGCTGTAGAGAATTGGTTTTTGATAACTGTTTTGCTCGTCTTTGCTTTTAATGGCTACTCCAAGATTGCGATCAAAATAAACTATGGGAGACTGGATTGGTTTTTGTTTACTGAGATCAGCAACGATTACAAAGGCTCTTTCTAAGCCTTTAGCTGCGTAGATAGTCATCAGTCCCACAGCATTACCAATTTCTAAAACAGGCCGAGCTATGGTTGCATCGTTTTCGTAGAGTTGTTTGAGATCGCGGACAACGCTAAAAAGATCTTGGGTGCCTGCTTCTAGTTCTTTGACTAATGCTTGGAAACCTTGCCAATCTGCCAATCTACGTTTGCCTTGAGGAAGATTGTTAATAATTGCGGTGTATCCCGTAACGCGATCGCTTTTCTGGAGGAGTCTGGAAGGGGCATCAGTGGTTCTTTGGTTGAGTAATTTAGCTAGGACTTGTACCGTATCGATTATCTTTGGTTCGTCGGAGTTTTGTAGTGTTGACCACCAACTGGGTAAATCCTTACTTTCAGGATCTTGTGGGTTTCGGGTGAGGGCCAATTCTAGTAATTTGCGATCGCTGATAGCAAACCAAGGACTGCGTAGCACTGATACTATGGCAATATCATCACGGGGAT
>CAZSEZ010000201.1:0-7389 GCA_964606015.1 uncultured bacterium | reverse complement strand
TCGCTGCTCTTTATTCTGCAAAAAGTCTAGAGCTTTTCTCCCGTTAGTCGTAGTCCGAACTTCATAACCTTCCTCTTCTAGTGCCACAACTACCATTTCTCTGATCAGGTCTTCATCTTCAACTAGTAAGATCCGATTCTTATAGCTCAGGGTTGACTTAGAATCAGTCTGGGGCATTTCAAAGGAAAGCATATTTTTCTACGAGTAATTTCTTAACTAGAACCTTAACCTGTCCTTAACCAGTAGAGTCTGTAAGCTTTACTCTGGAATAGTTCTAGCCTTTACTAACCTATGTCAAATTTGGTTCCATTGCAAGGGTCATACTCTAAAAAAATTTAGTAAACTGAGTCCGATCATGGGATTAGCTCAAAATAAAAAAAGCGCACCTGCCCAAATAGAACAAGTGCGATAACTAGTAGATATAACTGAGAAAAACTGGGGACTCGCTGAAAAAGTCTGATATTTTCTCGATGCTCAAAAAGAAATTGTTAACTTTTCGATGGTTTAGTGAATACCTTAGTAAACGCCAGGGTTGTAGCGG
Organism: uncultured bacterium; assembly: GCA_964606015.1. GTDB lineage: Bacteria > Cyanobacteriota > Cyanobacteriia > Cyanobacteriales > Xenococcaceae > Hyella. The sequence goes on along the minus strand of CAZSEZ010000201.1, from coordinate 6,848 downwards.
TCATCACCAGCGTTCATAACATCAGACACATCAGTGACAACAAAATTATCTAGGTTAGCTTGTAGACGCTCTTGTTGTTTTTCGCTTAGGCCGTTGATGTTTAGAACGTCCTCTACATTCTGGTAAGGAGCATTCTGAATAATCTTACTTGCGAGATTTGGGTAGAAACCACGTAGACTACGGAAGTCTCTAACATCGCTATTGTTTAAATCTACTTTCCCTTGGATTTCTCCTAGCTTGGCATCAGCAGGATTGCGACGCTCTGCTAGAACGGGGGAAGTGGGCATGGTGAATACGTTTAGTTCTCCTGCTTGTACTGTGCTAGCTCCACCAAAAACTAAGGCACTGAGGCTCAACATTACAGCAGCAAAAATACTGGCAAATCTTTTCATTTAACTTAATCCTCTTTTGATTTACGGGAAGTAGAAGTGGGAAAAACCTTTACCTCTCTCGGTCAAAGCTAATTTCAATCCTATCTGTCTTGCTCACAAATTTTATCAGATTAGGGTTTTAAGGAGTAGGAGGGAAGAACTGAGAATTAAGAAAATATACAAAAACAAGTCAGAAGTTATAAGGTCGCGATCGAGTCATAGTAGAGCCTCAATTATTTGTGTAGCCTGTAATGCTTTGAGCGGTGATTTAGTTGTGAGCTTGGTAGCTAAAATCTTTAACTCTCTAGCCATGCAGCTAAATCTTCTGGGTCTTTGACCTGAGCTAGAATACTGGCCAGTTGCTCTCCTTCGAGTACATCTTGGTTGAGTAAGGTTTGGGTAGTGCTATCCAACAAATCTTGATTTAATTTGAGGATCGAAATTGCCATTTGGTGAGCTTCATCGATCTGAGTTTTAATCAAACTATCAATTTTAGCTGCTGTTTCTCCGCCATAGTTACGACGCGCTACCGAATCGTTTAAAAATTGGCTTTGGGTTTTAGCAAAAGCGATCGGTCCGAGATCTTTGCTCATACCGTACTGAGTTATGGCTTTTTCGGCCAAGTCAGTCGCTTTTTGAATATCATCACTAGCTCCGGTGGAAACCTTATTGAAGACAAGTTCTTCGGCAGAGCGTCCTCCTAAGAGGGTAGCAATTTGACCTTTAAGCTCATCCTCTAGCATTAAGAAACGATCTGCTTCTGGCATTTGGAGAGTGTAGCCCAAGGCTCCTAATCCCCGAGGTACTATCGAAATTTTAGTTACTTTGTTTGCTCCAGGCATTAGTGACCCTACTAGAGCATGTCCTACTTCGTGATAAGCCACAGTTTGGCGTTCTAAATCTGTCAGAATACGCGATCGCTTTTCTAAGCCAGCGATGATTCTTTCAATTGCCTCACCAAAATCTGCCATCAACACTGCTTGACGATTATTTCGAGCTGCCATCAAAGCAGCTTCATTAACTAGATTAGCCAAATCTGCTCCTGCAAAACCAGAAGTGTGCATAGCAATTTTTTCTAGATCGACATCTTCCCCAAGACTGACATTGCGGGCGTGAACTTGAAGAATAGCGAGACGACCTTTTTTATCAGGACGGTCTACTAATACTTGGCGATCAAAGCGCCCAGGACGACGCAAAGCAGGATCAAGAATTTCAGGACGGTTAGTAGCGGCAATCACGATGACCCCTGCATTGTCCTCAAAGCCATCCATCTCTGTCAGTAGTTGGTTTAACGTTTGCTCTCGCTCATCATTTCCCCCTTGAGGGTTGCTCCCACGAGATTTGCCGATCGCATCCAATTCATCAATAAACACGATACAGGGAGCTTGACGCTTGGCTTGGGCGAATAAGTCCCGAACTCTAGAAGCTCCTACTCCTACATAAACTTCTACAAACTCTGACGCTGACATACTCAAGAAAGGAACTCCTGCCTCTCCTGCTACTGCTTTAGCTAATAAGGTTTTACCTGTACCAGGTGCCCCGACTAGCAAAACTCCTTTAGGCATTTTTGCCCCAATTTGCTGATATTTAGGACTATTCTGCAAAAAGTCCACTACTTCTGCCAGTTCTTGTTTGGCTTCGTCTACTCCTGCAACGTCTTGAAAGGAAACCCCTGTTTTACCTTGAGTATAGGTTTTGGCTTTACTCTTACCAACTCCCATGCCTAAACCAGTACCGCCACCTGCTGCGCTGAGTTTGGCTAACCAAGCAAATGCCCCCACCAGGATCCCTGTAGAAAGCAACATTGCTACGATACTTTCTGGATTGCCAGAGTTGGTATTTTTAGAGCCTTGATTCTGAGAATTAGTTTCTACTACTGTGTAGTCGATGTCGTGCTGTTCCAGTAAATCTTTTAGTTTGGTAATGCTTTGGGTTGCTATGGTAAAAAATTTTGCCGAACCGAATTCATCTTTTAGCTGATAATCAATGCGACTGCCACTAATCTGTACCTGGCTTATTTGTTGAGTTGTAATTTGATCGATAAAAGTACTGTAACTAGACTGAGAAGAAGTAGTACTATTTTGCATCATAGGAAAGAGCGCAACATTAAGAAGCCCATCCTTACAGTTATTACTTTTGGATGTTTAAAAGGCTTCTTACTAAATTTATTTTCAAGATTTTTAAGCTTTCTGAAAAGGAGAGATTGCTGTACTTTTTAGGTGGTAATCCCCCTTAAGCTAAGCTATTTATTCGGTTTTTACTATCTAGTTTACGGTTTTTACTCTAACTTGATGGCTAGTTTTATTGATTATTGAGGATTGAAATTGCCTATAAACTATTGGCTAAGAAATTGACTAATAAACTGCTGAGCATAATTAACCAAGGTTTCCCAAAGTTGTAGATAGTGGATTCCAAAAAATTGTTGCAGGATAAATAACAGAATTGCGATCGCAATCGCTGTAGAAAGGCTGGCTTTTAATACTTTGAGTGCCCAGGTAAAAACTAGCCAAGCAATAATCAAACCGACAATAATTGAAATTATCTCTGGAGTCATAACTGAACTAAAGGTATTTGCTAAATCTGCTTTATTCTAGGCTGCTGCTATTGGTTAGTCCTTAGTAACATAAGTTTCTCTTGAGGCAAACATCTAGTAGGGAGCCTGTAATTCATTGGTAGCTGAATACTACTAATTGTGATTGATTATATTCTTTTATCTGACTAGACTTTTATTTCTTGTTGCTTGTTCCTGATTTTTGCTCTTGCCAGCCCTTATCCTTTCCATAAGGCATGGGTTAAGCTGGTGGCGATTTCGCTACTGGATTTAAGTATCTATCATGAGTCAAGATTCTCGGTCTTACGAAGAAAAAAAGCGTACGAGTATTGTTCACAAGCCTTTTCTCAAAGGGACAATCAATCTTTTTAATCCACCAAAGAAAAATCCTAATGGCAGTTCTGCAACCTCAAGAGCTTCTAAAAAAGATCTATCTAGCGAGCTATCAAGTCAGATGGCTAAAGCAGATGAAATAGTAGATTATCAGCCTGCTAAAAACTCTGAGACAAAGGATTATGCTAGTTCGGGGGCAACCCAGCCAAAATTAGAAAAGTTTTCGGCTTTATCGGTGCTAAATGGCTGGCGCGTTAGTGCCATTCTGTTGGTTCTGTCCACTAATGTACTGGCTGCTGTCGCAATCACTAACCATCAAAAATCCCAGGTGGCTGTTGTCGAAACTGCTCCTACCGAAAAATATCGTTCTGGAAAAACCGATCTGACGCATTCGGAATTTGACGAATTGGCTTTGCAAGATCTCAAAAATATTGCACCTGCTGAAGTCGAACTTGCCGTATCAGGCGAAAAAACACCAAACTCACCGTTGGCAATTCCTCCTAGCAGTTTGCCAGACAATATTGTCTTGCCTCAACTAAAGGCTAAGACTGACTACTACTACATTTTGGCTCAGTACACAGGCGATCGCTCTTTGGAAATAGCCAAAGCCAAAGTCCCTAGTGTTTCTCTCGTAAATTTTCCCCAAGGCTTATTTCTCTATCTCGGGGCATTTACAGAAAAAAATGCTGCACATGATTTTATTAAGGAATTACAGCAATCTGGTCTAGAGGGCTATGTTTATCCTTTTGATTAATGCTGAAGATCAATGAATTTTTAAAAAGTAAAACAAGTATATATAAGTTAACTATGTGTGCAATAATAGTCCATTGCTTACAATCTATAGTTAACTAAAAGCTTATTCATCAATGACAAATATTGCATGGGTCTTTCCAGGACAAGGTTCACAGGCAGTCAACATGGGAGTTGATTTACAGACTATTCCCTCAGCTCAAACTAAATTAGAAATAGCTGAAAAAATTTTGGGCTGGTCGGTTCTGGATATTTGCAAAGGTGACAAAGAAACTTTAGGTAAAACTCTTTATACTCAGCCTTGTCTGTATGTAGTTGAAGCAATTTTGGCAGATCTGCTTAAAGAAAAAACAGGTTTACCATCACTAGTTGCTGGCCATAGTTTGGGAGAATACATTGCTCTTTACACAGCAGGCGTGTTTGATTTTGAATCTGGACTAAGCTTGGTTAAAAAAAGAGCTGAGCTAATGAGTCAGGCAGCAGGTGGCAAGATGGCTGCACTGATGAAGTTTGATCGTGGTGAGCTGGAAAGTGCGATCGCTGCTACTGAAGGAGTTGTCCTCGCAAATGACAATAGTGATGGACAGGTGGTGATTTCGGGAACTCCCGAAGCTGTGACCAAAATCATGAATGAAGTCAAAGCTAAAAGAGCGGTAGAACTGAATGTTTCTGGAGCTTTCCACTCACCTTTGATGGCCGAAGCTGCTGCTCAATTCGGAGAAATTTTGGAACAAGTAGCTTTTAATGATGCGCAAGTTGGTGTAATGTCTAATGTCGACCCCACTCCAGAGACCTCAGGTGAAGCTCTCAAAGCACGTCTTAGTGCCCAAATGACTGGTTCTGTAAGATGGCGCGAGATCATGCAGCAGTTTAGTCAGCAAGAAATTACTAATGTTGTTGAAGTAGGCCCTGGTAAAGTCTTAGCTGGTTTGGTGAAGCGGGCTTGTAAAGGAATAGAGCTTACTAATGTTGGCACTCTAGTACAGTTAGAAGGTATTAGTTAGTCTGAGTTATCTTGATCGCCAAACTGGTGTGGTTTTTCTTCACAGACTTGTTTGATAAAACCATTTAGATCAAAAGCCAGTTTACGCTTGTCCGTAGGCTGTTCTTTGGCTGCTAACTCTGTCAATAGCTCGATCACTTCTGTGTCGTAGGCAGCCCTAAATAAAGCTAGGGGAAGTAGTAAGTCTGAGGCAGAGCGTAGGTCAATGCTTTGTTTAACAGGGCTAAAATTAGGACTGAAAGATTCGGTTGGTGCAACTAAAGCCAAAGTCAAAGGTCTAGCCCAACAAAGTTGACGTGAGTTGACAATCTGGATTACTTCTCCGTACAGAAAGCGATCGCTTGACTCGATACATACAATCTGACCAGATTTGAATTTATCTTGGCTCAATTTGTTTTGAGAAGAAGTATTTTGCACCATAAATGGTAGATAAGCAAAAAAATGGATAAAATCTGACCTTATTAGTAAATAATACCTAATTTGCCAGAAATTATCCCAAGATTTAGTTGAATTTTGAATGAAGAAATCTAAGAAATGTAGTTTAGCTCTTTGAGCTTGTCCCAAATTTTATTAACACTTTCATCTAGTTCTTCGAGATCGGTACGGCATTCTACCTCAGGGTTTAAAGGAGGTTCGTAGGGATCGCTGATACCAGTAAATTGACCAATTTCACCAGCACGAACTTTTTTGTAAAGGCCTTTTACGTCTCTTTTTTCACACTCTTCAATCGGAGCATTAGCAAAAACTTCGATAAAGTTGTCAATCTGTCCTCTCATTTCATCTCTGATTGCACGGTAAGGAGAGATTACAGGAACTAAAACGATAACTCCGTTACGAGCTAGTAGTTTTGCAACAAAACCAATACGACGAATATTTGTATCGCGGTCTTCTTTAGAAAATCCCAAGTCTTTAGTTAGGTTTTCTCTAACTTCGTCCCCATCAAGGGTTTCAAAACTGTATCCTTCTTTGGTTAGTTTTTCTGCTAGAGCGTTAGCAATGGTGCTTTTACCCGCGCCACTGAAGCCAGTGAACCAAACAGCTACTCCGCGTTGTCCCATAGTTTTTAAATTAACTTAACTTTATACGACTAAACATTCTAACCGCTTTAACCCAGAAAAAGAGTCGGCCTCTGTGGAAAACAATAAATTTTCTGGTTTATTAATTAAAATTCCCATTAAATTACGCAATTATACGGAGAAAATATTTTTTCAAGACTGCAATTCAAAATTAATTTTTTCAGTTCTATTTATGAGTAATAATTTGATTTTTCATCTAGCAATACCAATTAATAATATTGAATTGGCTAAAAAGTTTTATCGTGATGGTTTGGGCTGTCAAGTCGGCAGAGAAAATAATAAAGCAATTATTTTCAACTTTTCTGGGCATCAGCTAGTAGCCCACATGACTCAAGAGTCATTACAACCCCAAAGGGGTATTTATCCCCGTCATTTCGGGATAGTCTACCCGACTTTAACTGCCTGGCAAGAGTTAGCGGATCGAGTCCAGAATCATGGTTTGAGTTTTCACCAACAACCTCGACAGCGATTTCCCAACCAAATTACTGAGCATTGGGTATTTTTCCTGGAGGACCCTTTTTATAATTTGCTGGAATTTAAACACTACAGTAATCCAGAGTCAATTTTTGAACCTGTAACTGCCACAATAGGCGATCGCTAGGATAGCCTTGAGAGCTTAATCACTGGATAACTAGGCAAAGTATTTTCTCTCAGCAATCAACACGAGCTTTTCCTGGGACTCTTCCTAGAGCTAACCATCAATCAATTCCCTATAATCAATTAAGTAGCAATTTAAACAGAATTTATTTCATAATGAGCCCAAC
>CAZSEZ010000200.1:0-7392 GCA_964606015.1 uncultured bacterium | reverse complement strand
CGAAACGATTGCGGCGAAAACCCAGTCGCGATCGCACCCTATCCGAGTGACCAGTCTGGCCGGGGGCAATGCTCAGGAACTGTGGGACTTGCTAAGACCCGAAGAGTCTCCGTTTTATGCCACTTGCCTGGATGGCAACCTCGAAGCCTTGGCCTTTGTCGCGCGCCGCAGCCAAACCCTTGGCCTCAAGGAACGCACTAATGCCCTCAAGGGCGATATCTCCGCGCTGATTGATGGCAAAGAGACGTTAGCCTTGCCTCCCCAAAATGTGATTTACGGGTTGGATTTGTGCGATCGCTGGCAGGACGATCGGGTGGTGAAGCTGCTGGATTGGGTCTACGAACGGCTGACGGCGGGCGGCACTGCCATCTTCTCCAATTTCAAACCGAACTTCCCCGATCGCTTGCTGTTCAAACACCTGCTCAATTGGTCGCGAACCTACCGCACAGAAGCAGATTGGCAGCAGTTATTGGCGCGATCGCGCTTTGGCTCCGATGCGATTACCTTTAAGACGGACGCCACCGGTTGCCTGTTAATTGCCATCGCTTCCAAGCCATAACCCTGGCCCAGAAACCCGGTTTTTGATTTGCTTCAATCGAGGAAGTGACGAATTTTCACAGAAACCGGGTTTCTCTTTGAGGCACTTCCTTTAGCTAAAGCCAAATCCTATTGTGATGATGAGAAGAACGCGGATTGCCAGAGAACTCCCATGCCACCCCGGAAGACCACTTTTATCCCAGGACATTACTACCATCTCTACAATCGGGGCAATAATCGCCAAAACATCTTTTTTGAACGCGACAATTACCTGTTTTTTCTGCGACAGTTCCGTCACTATTTGGTTGAGAGAACGCTTTATGTGCATACCTATTGCTTGATGCCCAACCATTACCATTTCTTAATCTGTCTGCGAGAAAACGATCTCTCCGAACAAATGCAGAGATTTACCTTGTCGTATACAAAAGCGATGAATCGACGCTACCAGCAATGCGGGTCGCTATTTCAAGGCAGATTTCAGGCAATTTGCGTGGATAAAGCAGATTATCTCATCCATCTATCTCGCTACATCCACCTTAACCCGGTCAAGGCTGGACTCGTAAAACATCCAGAGGATTGGGAATATTCCAGCTATCTGGAATACGTTGATTTACGGCAGGGGACTTTGCCAAGTGTAGATAAGGTAAGGCAGCAAGTAGGAACGGCCCAAGCCTATCAAGCGTTTGTCGAAGCCTCAGCTCCATTACCGCAACCAAAGTTGCAATATTTACAAAATTTGCTGTTTGATGAGTGAGGAAAGATGACTCAGAAACCCGGTTTCTTCTTTGCTCCACTTGAAAAGTGACGAATTTTCAACAGAAACCCGGTTTCTCCAATGCTGAGACAGATGACCTAGAAACCCGGTTTCTGATTTGCTTCAATAGATGAAGTGATGAATTTGTCCACAGAAACCGGGTTTCTCCAATGCTGAAACGATTGCTGCTGCCATGAGAGCCACCGAAGTACTGAGACGCTACGCTGCCGGAGAGCGGGACTTTCGCGGCGCGAATCTGCGCGGGCAAAACTTCAAGGGCCGGGACTTATCCGGGGCCGACTTCAGCGGCGCTGATATCCGCAGTGCCAACTTTACCGGGGGAACGCTGAAGGCCTGTAACTTCAGTGGCGCAACGGCTGGATTGCAGCGGTGCTGGGCCTTTGTACTGGTGTTGGTTTCTTGGGTATTGGCTGCGATCATCGGATTGTTTGCAGCATTTACGGGATACCTTATTGCACTAATTTTCTCCAGTAGCAGTAGCGATGTGATTACTGGATGGATCTCCTTAATTTTCCTGGTTTTTTTTCTGATTGCGTTTGTTTTTAAAGGAACTAACGCAGTAGTAGTTATAGTTGTAACTGCAGTCACAGGTGCAGTTACAGGCGCAAGTGCATTCGTAGTTGCAGGCGCAAATGCAGTCACGTTCGCATTTACCACCGCAGTTGCATTTACCGGCGCATTTACCGCCGCAGTTGCATTGGCCGGCACATTTACTGCCGCAGTTGCAGTTGCAGATGCAGTTGCAGGTGTAGTTGCAGGTGTAGTTGCAGGTGTAGTTGCAGGTGTAGTTGCAAACGCAGTCTCAGGTGCAGTTGCAGTTGCGGGCGCATTCACAGTTGCTTTGGTCAGCACCTACCTCGGTTGGCGATCCCTCAAGGGCGATCCGCGCGATGCCTGGATTCGTTCAGTGGCGATTAGTTTGGCAGCGATGGGGGGCACTAGTTTTCGCGGTGCTGACTTAACCGAGGCTTGCTTTGCCCAGGCGCGGTTGAAGAGCACGGATCTTCGGCGAGCTAAGATTGTTCGCACTGACTGGCATTTAGCTAAGCTGCTCGATCGAGCTAGAGTGGCTGCCACGATGCTGCTTGATCCGAAAGTACGAGATCTCTGTGTTACTCACCGAGGCGCAAAGCAATCCTATACTGGCTGCGATCTCAAAGGCGCAAACCTAATGGGAGCCGATCTCAACGATGCGGACTTCACCGAAGCGGATCTCAGCGGTGCAACGTTGCAGAACGCCACTCTGGAGCGGGCTAACTTGACCAAAACGCAAGCCTTGGGGACTGAATTTGCCGGAGCGCAATTAACTGGTGCTTGCTTGGAAGCTTGGAATATTGATGTCACTACTCAGCTTGAGGAGGCACTCTGCGAGTACGTTTACTTGCTGAGGAATCAACAAGAACGTCGCCCCAGCAGCGGCAACTTTCAGCCGGGGGAGTTTACCAAGCTATTTGAGGAAGTACTGGACACCATCGACCTGATTTTCCGCAAAGGCCTGGATTGGCAAGCCTTTGCAGTGTCTTTTCAGCAAGTGCTGGTAGAAAACGATGGCACGGAACTAGCAATTCAGAGTATCGAAAATAAAGGCGATGGCGTTGTCGTGGTGAAGGTACAAGCATCGCCGAATGCAGATAAGGAAAAGATTCACAGCGACTTCAACCGCAACTATGAGGAAGCGGTGAAACTGTTGGAAGCGAAGTACCAGGCTCAGCTTGAGGGGAAGGATGGGCAGTTGGCACAATATCGCCAGGAGGTCTCCAACCTTTGGAATATCGTCAACGTCATGGCGAATCGTTCGCCCACGGTTCAGAACTTTGAAGGCCCAGTGGGCAGCGTCGATAACAAAGGAAACATTGGCAATGCAGCCGGGGAGGCCGGTGGCGACCAGCAACAAGGGACTTGAGATGAATAGATTGCAGTCTGTTCGCAAGCTGCCCCGTGCTAGGTTAAAACTATCTTCTGGATCGGAGCAGGTTTGCCTATGACCACCTTCCTCCACCAATATTCCGACGAAATCATTTATCCCTCCTCGGACGGCGAACCGATGGCAGAAAGCGATCCGGCGCGGGACTACCTGATCTATGGCGTCGAAGCCCTGGACATCTACTTCCAAGATCGCCCCGATGTCTACGTTTCCGGCAATCTGTTCGTCTACTATCGCCAGGGCGTGCCTAGCGCCGTCGTTGCGCCGGATGTATTTGTCGTTTTCGGCGTGCCCAAGCGCCAGCGACTGAGCTACAAGGTCTGGGAAGAAGAGGGCGTTGTCCCCAGCTTCGTTCTGGAAATCACCTCCAGAACCACCCAAGGCGTTGATGAAGAAGAAAAACCCGACAAATATGCCCGTTTGGGGGTGCTGGAATATTTTCAATACGATCCCAGCGGCCATTACTTGACCCCTCATCACTTGAAAGGATCGCGCTTAGTGGAGGGCCGCTATCGCCCGCTGCCAGGAACCGTTTTGCCCGAAGGCGTTTTTTCGATCCACAGCCAAACCTTGGGGTTGGACTTGCGGGTGCAAGACGGTGCGCTGCGGTTTTACGATCCTCGCACCGGGAAAAAACTACTCAGTCCGAAGGAGATGAACGTAGCGCGTCAGCAAGCTGAACAAGCACGCCTCCAAGCTGAACAAGCACGCCTGCAGGCCGAGCAAGCCCAACGAGATGCGGTGCCCCGCTTGCAGAAACTGGGTCTCACCATCGAACAAGTGGCAGAAGTACTGGGATTATCCCAGGAAGACGTTCGCGCATTCTGGCAGGAAGACGAACCCTAACCAGATTCGTTGGGTGCAGGGATCGGCTGATGATGCCGCGACTTCAGGCCCGTCTTTTGCTCTGCCAAAATCTTCGGTTGCAAATAGAGATTTTCCAGCAGCACGGCGGCTCCCGCCACCCAAGGCGGCACAATGATCGCGCCAATGATGCCCAGCACTTGGGTACCACCAAGAACCGCGAGCAGTTGGTAGAGGGGATGCAAGCCCACGGATGAACCGACTAAGAGGGGATCGAGGACGTAGGTTTCCAGGTTCTGGATGATGATGAACAAAATCAACACCCAGAGCAGCGTCCACCAGCCTTGGGAAAGCGCTACCACCAGGGCAGGAATGGCCCCCAGTACCGGCCCAAGGAAGGGAATCAGGTTGGTGACGCCCGCGATCGCGCCCAAGCCTAAAGCAAAATCCGACAGACCCAGAGCGCTGAGGCTAAGGGTAATAATGACGCCCAGGATGGCGGACACGAGCAAGCGACCGCGAATGTAGCTGCCCATGCGTTGGCTGGCGGGGCGGATCTGGGCGGCGAGGCGCTCGTCCCAGGGATCGGGGAAGAGGCGCAGCAGGCTGCGGGTGAGGGTGCGACTGTCCACCACCATGTAGCCGGAGAGAAACAGCGCCAGCACCAGGCCGAATACGGCTCCCACGAAGCCAGCGGTGAGGCTGTAGGAACGAATGGCCAGTTGCTGACCAGAGCGAGCCGACCAACTAATCAGGGATTGGATGTCTAATAAATCGAAGGCGCGACCGATCAACTCAGGACGGCTATCGGTGAGGCTCAGCACCCAATTTTCTGCCAGGTTGGTGAGTTTGGTCAGGGAAACCGGCAACTGCCGCAGCAAACGTTCGATTTGCTCGAATAGATTGGGGCCAATCAGCAAGGCCGTACCGATGAGGCTGGAAATAATGGCGAAATAGACTGCGATCGCAGCCAGCCAGCGAGGAAATCGCCATTTCTCCAGCTGATCCACCAAGGGGGCAATCGACGCTGCCAGCACCACCGAGATCATCAAAATCACCACCAGCGTCCAGAGCTGCCAGATCAAGACCAGCCCCAACCCCACGGCGACGATCAGCAGCAGATCTTTAACAGAAATCGTCAGTTGTTGTTCCGAGGGCTTTAACTGCGGTGCCATTGGGTTTTGCCTCCCGGCTGGTCAATCAGGACGATACCGCTTTCCTTGAGCTGGTCGCGAATGCGATCGGCTTCGGCAAAGTTCTTGGCTTGGCGCGCCGCTTGTCTGGCTTCGAGCAGGGCTTCAATTTCGGTATCCGACAACCCGGCTGTTCCTGTGTCCGATGCTTGTTCTGGTGATGAACTAGCATTGCTCTCAGCAGTGACTGCTAATCCTAAGACGCTGGCAAGGCAGACCAACGTTTGCCAATTTTGCCGCAGGTCAGCAGCATCTATCTCGACTTGTCCCTGGTGGGTTAAGACGTTGCCAACCTTGCGCAATTCTTTAGCTAACTCGAACAGTACCGCCAGCCCACCGGGAGAATTGAAGTCGTCATCCATTGCGGTTTGGAATTGCTGCATGGCGTCGCTGTCGTTAGCAATGCGCATCGCTGTCGCATCGCCGAAGCTGGGGTCGTCGCAGTCGCCCCAGTTCAACTGCTTGCCGAAGCGATGGCCAAACAGCAAGCCATCTTTCAGCGTGACCCAACTGTTCTTCGCCGCTGCGATCGCATCTTCGGTGAAGTCCAGGGGTTTACGATACTGCGCCTGCAACACGAACAAACGAATCGCCATTGGCTCGGGGGGATCTGGATTATCCGACGACGCATCCAGCAAAGCGCGAATGGTGGTGAAGTTGCCCAGGGATTTGGACATCTTCTCGCCACCCACATTCACCATGCCATTGTGCATCCAATAGCGGGCTAAGGGATGACCCGTTGCCGCTTCCGATTGGGCAATTTCGTTTTCGTGGTGAGGAAACACTAAATCGCCGCCGCCAACGTGGATATCAATGCTTTCTCCCAACTCCTGCCGCACCATTGCCGAACATTCAATGTGCCAGCCTGGACGTCCTTCTCCCCAAGGCGATGACCAGGACGGTTCCCCCGGCTTCGCCGCTTTCCACAGGGCAAAGTCAAAGGGATCTTGCTTTTTCTCGCCAGTTGGCGCTCCCTCAGCCGCAGCATCCACGCGACCGCTGGCTCCCGCTTGCAAATCCTCCAACTTTCGCCCCGAGAGCTTGCCATAGTCTTCAAAGCGACGTACGGCATAGTAAACGTCGCCGTCCGCCGCGTAGGCGCACTGCTTCTCTTCTAGCTCTTGAATCAGCGCCTGAATGCCATCCATCGTGTGGGTAGCCCGGGGGTAGGCATCGGCTTCCAGCACGTTGAGCCGCTTCATGTCCTCAAAATAGGTTTCGGTATAGCGATCTGCAACGGCCTGCATGGAACTGCCTTCCTGGCGGGCGCGGTTGAGAATCTTGTCGTCAATATCGGTGAAGTTCTGCACGTAGCGAACCTGGTAACCGCGCCATTGCAAATAGCGCCGCACCGTATCCCAGACGATGTAAGATCGGGCGTGACCCAAGTGGCAGTAGTCGTAAACCGTGACGCCACAGCAATACATCCGCACCTTGCCAGGGTCCAAGGTCTCGAACGGTTCCTTACTGCGGGTCAGGGTGTTGTAGAGTTTCAGAGTCATACTTGCTTGGGTGCAGGTTTCTTAAGCATTGTAGGGGCAATAGCCTGAAAATAAGCAATGGGCAATCGGCCACAACCTTAAGTAATTTAGTCGAATCGGACATTTAAGCTGTCGGCAGCAGTCTGCGATCGCATTCCTCCCAAAGGCATGAGAAGATCGCAAACACGCGAATGCCCTCAACCGATGACGCGAACCCCCTTCGATCAATTCTCCAAGCAATATCTGCAAGAGTTCCTCTCCACGTGGGGACAAGTCATCCCCAACCGAGAAGTCCCCGGAGAAGCCAAATTCATCGATCTTTGGTTCGTCCCCTTTCCTCAACCCAAGACCGAAGCCGACTCCTTGGGCTTGCTAGGACGTTTTGCGGCAACTCCTTGTCTGCTGGAACCCTTTCGCAATTCCCCCACTCCCGAGCAAGTTTGCAGTTGCTTGCACAAACTCTTCCACGTTCGGGCTAATGCTCAGCGCCAAGCTAAGCGGGAAAAACATACCTTGGCTGATGCAGAACAGCCTCGTTTGTGGATTCTCGCTCCTTCTGCATCCGATCGACTGCAGAACGGCTTTCACTTGCGCGAAGATCGGCAAAACTGGGGGCCAGGGATTTACTTTTGGGGTGAGTTCGAGCGCGCAGCCATTGTCGCTATTAATCAACTGCCT
>CAZSEZ010000199.1:0-7444 GCA_964606015.1 uncultured bacterium | reverse complement strand
ACAACGCACTATACACCAATATTGTCCCCTATTTAGATGCAAACTGCTGTATCTCAGGGTTTTCTCTGAGACTTTTGAGTTTATGCACTTGTGTTGAAGTAGTGGGGAGTGATAATTCTTGGTAGTCAACGATAGCTAAATCATCTTGGCTTAGAGAGACTTTGGTCGGAGGTATTTGCTGCATCTGGTAAATCATCTGTTCACCAACGGTTGTTAAAGCGTTTGAGTTAACTCCTGTAATTGTTCCTAATCGTAAATAAAGATCGTTATCAAGATCGCTGTCTTTGGCGTGATATTTGTGGAGTAGATTAAATTGTTGGCAGTCACGACGGAGATTGTCGATCGCTAGAGTGATTAGGTTATTTTCCATCGACCAACCAAGCATTACAGGAATTCCCTGAAGGTTTGTGGGGTCTTGAGTAGCGGTAGTTTGAATGGTAAATGAGCGATCGCTAGGATGTTGCCGACGACTCAAAAATCTATAATTTTGTGCTGGCTGATAGCCCCCAAAAACAATTTCTAGAGGTAAATGGGAAGTTTGGCTTAAATATTTGATTAAACCAACAAAATCTATATATCTCATTTCTCCACGCAGGCTGGTGAACCAGTGGCTGACGATTCCCTGCTCATCTCTGGTTCCTTCACAACCGATAATTGTGGCGTGAACTTGCTCTAGTTCGTAAGGAATGAAGTTGGTGCCTAGTCTGTTCGTTAGTTCTTGCTGACGTGTTTTTATTAGTGTCGCAAGAGCAGCGGGCTTTTGGCCATAGTAGGCAACTAAGGTCAACATCTTTGAAATTACCAATCCTTGTAAGGATGCTTGACTAAGTTGGAATTAAAGTACTTGGGGTCAGTGACTTGGCGATCTATCCAAGGTGGTAAGCTAATTTTTTGTTGAGGATCTGTTAGCTCTATTTCCGCAATGACCAAACCAGCATTGTCTCCTAAGAATTCGTCCACTTCCCAGATTAAATTATCTTGAGGAATTTTGTAGCGGATTTTCTCAATTAAGGGGCGATCGCAAAGAGTCTCTAGTATCTCCTCTGCATCATTTACTGGAATTGGATACTCAAATTCACTCCTGATTATGCCTTGATTGGCTCCTTTAATAGTGAGATACCCTTGCTGGTCGATTACTCGAATTCTGACAGTCTGTGTGCCCGTAGTGGCAATATATCCTTGACGATAGACTGTTCCTGAAGCGAGCTGTTTCCAGTCTTGGCCTTTTACGAGATATTTGCGTTCAATTTCCTTTGCCATTACTAGTGCTTTAATCTTCCTGGTCAACTTTCCAGTAGCTAGTTTAAAGGGAATTGGCAACAGTTAATAGTTAAAGTTAGCGTAGTTTCTAGTCCATCTTTACTCAGTAAACATGTCTGAAAATGACAGCTACTCGAACTTCGTTTCTGTTACCTTTTCCTCTTGATCGCTAATTATTGCACTGCGTTACACTGCAATTTATCTTGGTAGTCTTGAGATATTTATTGCTAAAGGACTATTTAACAGTTGCAATATCCCCAATCTGGAAGTTTGTGCCAGAAACAATCTTTCCAACACTAGATTTAGCATCGACATCGGTTAGCTCTATTTTTCCTATTTCTGATGTCAAACGACGAATCACCTCTCCGGTCTCAGGGTCTTTAATCTCTTTACTAATCCGCCCAATTGAAACAGTTGTTCCTTGACGGTAGCCATCAGCTGAGCCTTTATTGAGAATGACTAAGTCTCCTGCAACATCAGCAACTATTGCTTCTACTGCTGGTTTGACATTGTCGGAAGCTGCTGCCAAGTTACTAGAACTATTGTCAATCGAGTCTACTACTTGCTCGATCGCAATCTTAGTT
This sequence comes from uncultured bacterium, assembly GCA_964606015.1. Classification (GTDB taxonomy): domain Bacteria; phylum Cyanobacteriota; class Cyanobacteriia; order Cyanobacteriales; family Xenococcaceae; genus Hyella. The sequence goes on along the minus strand of CAZSEZ010000199.1, from coordinate 5,600 downwards.
GCTTCAGTCATCAATTTGCCTTCGTTTCTTGTAGAAGAGCCACCACCGATACCAAATACCGAGACGCTACCTCCTCCTTGGCTGGCTTCTCCTGTGCCATCTGCCACAGTCAAGATTTCTCCTGTGGTTGTGTTTACCATGCGTACGCTTAGTTGTACAAAAGCTCTAGTCTTATCGGAGCTAACGCCAATACCAAATGCACCACCACCTTGGTTTTTCTGCTCTAAGTCCATCTGAGTCACAGAGCCAAAGATTACAGTCTCCACGCCCAAAAGACGACCAATTTCAGCGGCAGTGTCTGAGCTTACTCTGCCAGAAGCACCGAAGTTTTGTTCTTGCAGAATAGAGTCGATTTTACTTCTTTCGATTACGGTATATCCACCGCTTCTAACTAGTTCATTGACTAGCATATCGCTGACCCCTCTAGCTCCGCCGTTGAAGTAAGAAAGATAAATAGGATTACTGACTGCACTAAAGTCAAAATCTAGGACTGCTACTCTGACTTTTTCCCCTTTTGGAAGTTGCGCCACCGTTAGTGGCTGCTCAACAGAATCGACTAAGATATCGGAAGCATTAACACTGTTATCAAATGACAATCCAGTACCACTGATCGCTATCAAGGAGATTAAGCCAAGTTGCCAAAAATTATTTGTATATATTCTCATAATAAATCAAAATTTAGCTGTTTCTTAACCAATCTAGCTTAAAAACGATCAACTGTCTTTAAGGATTAACTAGGATTTTTTGACCTAATTCCACATTGTTTCCACTTAGGAATAAGTAGTATTATTTCATCAATTGCTTGGCGGGCTATGTAGTTTTTATTGTCAAAGTTATTAACTAGAATTGTCAGGTTTATTTGAGTGCTATTAGGTAGTTGTAAATAACCAGATAATGTAATAGTTCCTGAAAGACTGCCTGTTTTCCCCCAGAGATTACCTGCGATCTCAGTTTGGCGTAAACGTCTTTTGAGGGTTCCACTGACTCCAGCTCTGGCTAAAGATTCTTGAAACAGATTACTTTCTGCATGTTGACTCATGATTTGTAGTAGTTGATTGAGCGCTGCTGGGCTAATTAGATTGTGACGAGATAAGCCAGACCCATCAACTAAGTCATAGTCATCAGTTTTAATGCCTAAGCTTTCTAGACTAGTTTCTAGCGCAGTAACATCATCATCAGAGCTTAAATGTTTAGCTAAGGTTTTTAAAATTATTTCTGCATAGAGGTTGTTGCTATCTTGATTAATCTCTCTGATTAACTCTACTAAAGGTGGAGAGTAAATTTGGGTGATAATTCGCTCTGTTGGCTTGGGGTTTGGGCTGGTTACTATAGCCGTTTGGTTAACGCTAATTCCTGATTTTGTCAGTAACTCGCGTAGCGTAGTCAAAAAATATTGTGCAGGATCGAAAATTGCCAAGTCCCAGGTATCTTGGGTTTCATTCTGTGGTAGTTCGCCACGGATATTGAGGGCTGGTTTTCCTGAAATTCCATCAATTTCAACTGTGTATTCACTACCAATGCTACCAGTTATGGCTTGATTTGATACCTGCCACTGCCGAGCAGCATTCTCATCTGACCATCGCAATTTCACTGGCTTCCCAATTTGTTGAGGGAGTAAAGTTAAGCGAGCTGTATTTTGATTGAGAATAATGCTATTAACTGTTGTGCCGTAGTAATAGTAACTATCCCCCCATTCCCAGGTTGGATTAATCAAGGGGTTTGCAAAGTAGCTATCATCAATAATTAAGCGATCAACACTAGTGACGCCCAAGGTTTTAAGCTGTTGGGCTAGATTAGCCAGATTTTCTGTCGTTATAGTGGGGTCACCTTTGCCTGCGATTCTGAGTGTTTCTAGTCTGGGGAGTTCTCCAGTAGCGTAGATCGAAGTCTCGATCCGAAAGTCTTTACCTAAAGTGTCTAGAGCAGCAGCTGTGGTTAGTAGCTTAATTGTCGAAGCAGGAACAAAGAATTTTTGCGCATTGAGTTGGTAAATGTTTTCTTGGGTGTCGAGATCTTGGATCGTGATCCCCCAGTGCGATCGCTTAAACTGAGGACGGTTAACAATTTTCTCGATATTCTGGGCTAGCTCTTGCTGGCAACTTCTGGCTGGTTGTGCCTTAGTGGGGGATATACTCAAACCAGCCATTGTCAGAAAACTAGCGATGCCCAAAAATAGCTTTTTGTTGTTCATTATCAATTGCTCGTCTTGAGTTAGTCTAAGGGTTAATTAATAAAATGATTAGTTGTGACTACATTGGATAATGTCTGATCGCAAATCCTATGCTAATTTCGTCGAACATCCTCGATATGGTCGTCAACCTCACTTCTCGGGACTTAATCCCCAAACAGATTTAGAAGGTAACATTTTTCTGCATTGGCACTCTCCCAAAAGCTGCCGTATTACAAATACAGCGATCGCAGCTAATCTTGGTAAGCAGGTTAGTGCAACTATTCCTGTCACTCACTACTATGACGTTAAACGTCAATGCCGAGATTGTAGGCAAATGTTTATTTTCTTTGCTGTCGAACAAAAATACTGGTACGAGGAATTGCAATTTCCTCTTGAGTCAGATTGTGTTCGTTGTTTTCCTTGCCGAGAAAACAACGCCAGATTGCTCATAGTCTTAAACATTATGAAACCTTATTTCATGTTGATGAGCGAACATCTGAACAATCTTTACTGATGTTGGAATGTTGTCTTTATCTCATTGAAAACGATGTCTTTGATTGCACTCCCAAGCAAACTCAACAAGTGAATCGTTTGCTAAAAGCTGTGGGAGATCATCCCAAGTTTAAAAGTCGATTGGAAAAAATCTCGCAGAGGTTTCGTAAGATCCAGTGTGAGATAGTCTAGATAGTTCAAACACTTTTACGTTCTGAAATTTAACCAACTAAATCCCAAATATGAATAATCTGACAGCAGAAGCGTGGGACAAGAGATATCAAGACAAAAATTCTCCTTGGGATTTAGGTTGTCCTGCGCCCCCATTTCGTAATTTGCTAGTTTCGGCTAGTGCTCCCAAGCCTGGTAGGATAGCAGTTTTGGGCTGTGGTCAAGGTCATGATGCTTTGCTGTTTGCAGAGTCTGGCTATCAGGTAGTCGGGTTTGATTTTGCCCCAAGTGCGATCGCAGTGGCAACTTCTGCCGCTGAAAATAGAGAGCTTGAAGCTCAATTTTTGCAGAGAGATATCTTAGCTCTGAATGCAGAGTTTGCTAATAGCTTTGATTATGTGCTGGAACATACTTGCTTTTGTGCAATTGATCCTAGTTTGCGATCACGATATGTCGACGTAGTTAAGAGTATTTTGCGTCCTGATGGTCAGCTTATTGGTTTGTTTTATACTCACAATCGTCCTGGGGGTCCACCATTTGGCGTTAAACCACAGGAGGTTCTAGATTATTTTGCTGATTTTGAACCAATGGTGTTTCAGCTAGCTCAGGATTCAAGCGATCGTCGCCTAGGGGATGAACATCTAGCGATTTTTCAACACAAATCTTCTAGCTAGCATTGGACCGAAGTATTTTGAGTCTTAAAGGTACTGTTGATAATAAAAATCACACAATGTTTGTCTGACCCATCCAATTATTTTCGTAAGGATAGAAAAAAGAACTTAGGCAAAGCCAGCATTCTGCGCCAACGATGAGGCTCTTGATAGAGACGATAAGACCATTCCAGATTGTTATCTCTTAACCACGCAGGCGCGCGAGTTTTTCCACCTGACCAAATGTCAAAGCTACCTCCTACTCCCACCCAAATCGAGTTAGGACAAAGATGGCGGTGTTGCTCAATCCAGACTTCTTGTCTGGGTACGCCTAAACCAACAAAAATTACTTGGGGTTGCTTTTGTTGCAGTTGAGATTGCCACTTATCTTGTTCTGCTTCTGAGAGATAACCATGATTTGTCATCATCTCCAGGTTTGGGAGTTTTTGTTGCCAAGAACTTGCAGCATTGGCGCAGATTCCTGGTTTTCCCCCATAGAAGCAAATAGAATGTTTTTCTTGACGATTTCCCAAACGGAATAGTAAAGACTCTGCTAATTCAATGCCAGGACAACGAGGATGTTTGAGTCCTCGAAGTCGCATATAGAGGATTACGCCAGCACCATCAGGAATCACTAATTCCGCTTGACGAATAATCCTTGCTAAATCTGAATCAGTCTGGGTGAGGATTGCCATTTCTGCATTTAGGGTAACTACATGAGTACCCTCTTTAGAAAGCAAGCGTTGCTCTAACCAACCTACATAGTCGGACAGGACATGAACGGGTAGATCGAGAACGGGAAATACAGAGTTCGTGGTAACGGACTGAGACATGAATAAAGCTGTAAATTGGAAAACTTGAGTATGGTCTGAATAATATAGAGATTTAGGATTTGGTAAGGCTGACTGCTGTGCCAGTCGCTGTGATTAAAAGCAATACTCCTTTACCATCAACGTTGATCGTGCCTGTATCGACTTCAATTCCAATGACACCATTGGCCCCTAGTTTTTTAGCTCTTTTTTCTAGTTCACCGATTGCTTCAAGTTGACCTTTTTCAAATACTCGCTCGTAGCTGCCAGTGCGTCCACCAATAGCATCTCTGATGCCAGCAAAAAAGTCCTTCAATACATTGGTCCCGTAAACTACTTCCGCAGTTACAATCCCTAGATATTCCTGTACGGCATGACCTTGAACCGTATCTGTGGTTGTAGTTAGCATTCTAAATTACTAGATATAAATGTTTTCTCCTATCTAAAAAAACATTAGCATGCAAAACCCAGAACGAAACAAAAATGATATGGGGACTCATCTTGCTATTTGAAAGGCTATACTTCAGTTTCAAATGTTGTTCAGTTTTGTGCATGAGTAATTATTTCTTAGATCGATTTCAGGGAGCTTGGCTAGGAGGGATGGTGCCACTTTTAGTTAGTCAACCTAAAGGATCTAAGGTATTGTCCCCCTCAGTTAATGGCTGGGAACAGGATGTGTCTCAGCAAATAAAGCAACAGTATGATTTGTTATTAGGTTTGCAGAACAACCAGCCTCTTGTCGCTCAAGCTGAAACTTTCAATAGTATTGCCGAGCTTTTACTAAAGCTTTTGCCTGCTGTGGTTTATTTTCATGATGATTGGTCACAGTTACGGAGGATCTTATCTGGCCAAAGCAGCAATTTAGCTCTTAGCTCAGAAGCAGAAGCTGATATCTTGGTTTGGAGCTATATCGTTGGCTTAGCACTAAGAAGAGAAAACAATTTTGCTGATTTAGCTAATCTGGCGGTCACTAGATTAGGATTGAACACCGGTGATATCGAGTGGTTGGAAATCCTTGAGACAGCTTTTTTGCAAGGTTTTACTTTTACTGAGTTAGAATCGCATATGAAAAGTAGGCAAAATAAGGAAGTACCTTTGTCTTTATTTTGTTTTCTCGGTAACCATCGTAATTTTTTCTTGGCAGTTAGCCAAGCTCTTGCCATAGTGGATAGCAAAGAAGTTGCTTCTCTTACAGGGGCGTTAGCTGGTGCTCATGTTGGTTGGAGAGGGATTCCCCCTGTTTGGCGTAACAGACTAAGAAAATGTAGTTTTTTTTCTGATATCAAACGATATACCGAGCAGCTGTAT
>CAZSEZ010000198.1:0-7455 GCA_964606015.1 uncultured bacterium | reverse complement strand
AAGACTATAAAGTAGACTACGAAGATCAAGTAGTGCGTGGTGCATTGGTGCTTCATGAAGGCAAAATCACTTGGCCTCCACCAAAAATTGAAAACCCTTCTCCCACTCCACCTCCGAAGAAGGCTACTGTAGCTACACCTGTTACTGAAGAGAAAAAATCTTCTAATTCTGGATTAGCTTGGATAATCCTCGCAGTTGGGGCATTAATTGGGATCGGTGTCGGCGCGCCCGAATCATTTTTATCTCACTTCACGGTGTTTATTCTGGCTTGCTTTGTCGGTTGGCAAGTTATTTGGAATGTAACTCCTGCTTTGCATACACCTTTGATGAGTGTCACCAATGCGATTAGCGGAATCATCATCCTTGGTGGGATGTTGCAAATCTCTGGAGAACTAACCTCGGCAACCGTCATTTTAGGTGCGATCGCAATTCTGGTAGGAACAATCAATATTTCTGGTGGTTTCTTGGTTACGCAGCGCATGTTGAAAATGTTCCAAAAATAAATTTAGCGTTTCAAAATCATGTCAAATAATCTATTAACGGTTGCCTACATAGCAGCCAGTGCCTTGTTTATCCTCAGCCTGGGAGGATTATCAAACCAGGAAACTGCCCGTCGCGGTAATATGTTCGGTATTGCGGGTATGGCGATCGCTTTACTAGCAACGGCTTTTAGTACTCAAGTTACAGGTTATGGAACCCTAGTTGGGGCGATTATCCCTGGAGCGATTATTGGTTCCATCTTGGCTGCGAGAGTGGCCATGACTTCTATGCCCGAATTGGTAGCGATTTTGCATAGTTTTGTGGGTTTGGCTGCGGTTTTAGTTGGTTTTGCGAACTATCTCCAGCCCGAAACAGGCTTGGTGGGTGCCGAAGCAACTATCCACGAAATCGAGATCTACATCGGGATTTTCATTGGTGCTGTGACCTTTACTGGTTCCATCATTGCTTTTGGTAAACTCAGTGCCAAAATTGGCAGCAAACCTTTATTACTCCCTGCGCGCCACTTGCTTAACATTGCCATGTTGGTTGCAACTATCTTCTTTGGTTGGCAGTTTATGTGTGCAGAAAATGGCTTACAACCCTTGTTAGTCATGACTGGTATTGCTTGTATCTTGGGCGTGCATTTAGTAATGGCGATCGGTGGTGCAGACATGCCCGTTGTTATCTCCATGCTCAATAGCTATTCTGGTTGGGCTGCTGCTGCTGCTGGTTTTATGCTCTCCAACGATGTCCTAATTATTACTGGTGCATTGGTAGGAAGTAGTGGCGCGATCCTCAGCTACATTATGTGCGAAGCGATGAATCGTTCTTTCATCAGCGTTATTCTTGGTGGTTTCGGTGAAGGTGCTAATAAATCTGCTGGCACTGGCGAGAAAAAATCCTATGGTGAAGCAACTACAACTAACGTAGAAGAAACTGTCGAGTTACTTAACGATGCTAAGTCTGTCGTAATCGTCCCTGGTTACGGTATGGCAGTAGCTCAAGCACAACATATGGTTTCTGACGTGACCAAAATCCTTCGCAAACGTGGTAAAGAAGTTCGTTTTGGTATCCATCCTGTTGCAGGAAGAATGCCTGGACACATGAATGTTTTGCTAGCTGAAGCAAATGTGCCTTATGACATTGTGTTGGAAATGGAAGAAATCAACGAAGATTTCTCTGATACTGATGTGGTGCTAGTTGTTGGTGCTAACGACACAGTCAACCCTAGTGCTCTAGACGATCCTGATAGCCCCATTGCAGGGATGCCTGTTATGGAAGTCTGGAATGCCCAAAATGTCATCGTCATGAAGCGTAGTTTGGGTATTGGTTATGCAGGGGTAGATAATCCTTTGTTCTACAACGACAATACGCAAATGTTGTTGGGTGATGCCAAGACTAATGTTGGTGCGATTTTAGGTGAGTTATCAGCGAAAGAATTAGTAGCTGCTTGATTGTTTAGAGTAAGAGTATAAGTCATTTCCTTGAAGAGCGAAGTTATTTCGCTCTTTTTTTGTTTTTTTAAAAAGTCAACCCTAGAAAAATTATGCTGGTATATACTAATTTCGATGATGATGTTATTTTTGCCATTATTGGATTTTTTATTCCTTGCATATGGTTAACTACTAAAGTGTTTGATTATAGCTACTTCGCTAAAAAATTAGCTAATATTAAGGATATAAAAGGGGTTCTTGTTCCCTCTTTTTTAACTGTATTTTTACCATTTATTTTTGTTCAAATATGGCATTCTATAACAAAATATTATCTATTTTTGTTGACTATTGAAGAAAGAGAATTAAGGGTATTTAGCTCTCTCATGCCTGTAGTTGCAGTTAGTATTTTTGTTGCAGGTCAATTTTTGTCAATATGGGAAAGAAATCGAAGAAAGGAAACATCAGATAGATCCTTGTCTCAATTGGCGATAAATAACTTGTTGTATATTTATAGGCAAAATGGAGAAATAGATACTATCGAAAATATACTAAGAGAATTAATGGTTTATCAATGTCATGAAAATATCTTTAAATACAAATTTGATTTAGTGATTAGAATCTCTAGAATGCTCAAAACACAATTAAATAATCAAAATTATTTGGTAACCATTGATTCTACAATACATCAAATGAATTATGGTTTAGAATATATTTTCTTTTTAAAGAGCCTGGAAGAGCATTTAGCGATAATAGTTGATTTTGATTGGGATAATCCTACGCTAAAACACAAGAATGAGAGATTTAATCAAATAACAGATTTTCTGATGTGGTTGACTACATTAAGAATAGAAGCATATTTGGTTGTCCAAAAATTATACTTGAGTAATATCAAAACCAATCTTAAAGATGATTTGATTCATCGTTTGGAGGAAATGATTGAGACGGAGTACAAATTCTATAATGAATTCATTGGCCAAATCAATTTTCAAGCTAATAATAATATAGAATCTTCGCCGTTCTTGATTTCTAAAATAAACTATTTTGAATCTCCTAAGAAGAATTTGGATAAAGTTAATAACTTGTTGTCAATCTTTGAGCAAGCACTAAAGCAATTAGATAGATAATTATTTGAAGATATCTTTTAAGCTTGGAGTACTTATAAGAGTAATCTGGAAAAGCTTAGGGTGAATTTCACCGATCAAAACTTTACCCAATAATTATGTATTATCTATTGCATAGGTTCCTTCACCAAGGCGATCGCTAAAATCATTAAATTGCATACCCATCTTTGATGAGGAAATAGTTAACTCCAGAAAGCAAACGGAGAAAACTATTATGAATGCAAAAATCAAATCCCAACCAAAGCAAGAACGAGTCAAGCTCTTTTCAGAAAAGCAAGTTTCAGTTGCATCAGCGGCGGCAGGCATTATAGCCGGAGCTTTTTTGATGGTGATTAATTTTTATCGGAAAGGAAAAAAACAGGAGGCTTTTGTTTGTGGTGCAGTCGGTATTGTGCTGACGGTTGTTATTGCCCTAATTGCGATTACGGTGCCTCAGATTCCTGCCCCAGTTTTTATTGTTAGTTCCTATTTTTTTGCTAAAAGCTGGTACAAAAACTCCCAGGCTGCTTTGGTGAAGCAACACATAAGAGAAGGTGGTGAGATTGAAAAAATCAAGACAGTAATTGGTTTTTCTTTGATCGCCCTAGTGATTAACTTAGTGATTAGCTTAGGAACAATTTTTGCTTTTGAATTTTTCTTGAATTAGGAGATACGACTGTATAAACTACCTAGCTATAGCGATCGCATATCAAAATTAAAACCTGGCCATTGACGATACATCAAAGCAAAATCACAATACCTAATTAAATTTCCTTTTGCTCAGTCTTGATATTTAATTAGCTTGGTATTTGCGCAAAGTATTTGATGATGTCCGTAAAATTAAAAGATTATTCAAGCTTAATTAATGACTCCGAATGTTACTGGTTACTAAATTGTCATAGTCCCAAGAGTTTACTCCCACCCAAAAATTGGCAACAGATAACAAGGAATGGACTGTGTTTGGTGGATCTGCAAATTCAGCAGGGCAAGATCTCACAAATAGTTGATGCGGGAAAAAGTAACTCTGAGCAGACCAAACAGCTAGATCTCCAGAAAAAAATAGTTTTACCTTGTTTTAGCGATCTTCATACTCATCTAGATAAAGGACATATTTGGGAACGCTCTCCGAATCTCGATGGTACTTTTCAGACTGCATTAAATACTGCGATCGCAGATTCCCAGCAGTTTTGGCAAGCTGAAGATGTTTATCGGCGCATGGATTTTAGTCTCAAATGTGCTTATGCCTATGGCACCAAGGCAATTCGGACTCATCTCGATTCTTTTGGCGGGCAAGCAGCTATTAGCTGGCAGGTGTTCCACGATCTAAGGCACAAGTGGCAGGACAAATTAGTACTTCAGGCCGTTAGCTTAGTCAGCCTGGATTATTATCAAACTCCAGAGGGCGTGGCACTAGCGAATTTAGTCCAAGGGTACGGTGGTATTTTAGGGGGAGTCCTTTATATCAACCCCGAATTAGATGGCCAAATCGAGACTTTATTTAAGTTAGCAGCCGAGCGCAATCTCGATCTCGATCTCCATGTGGATGAAAATGGCGATCCCAATTCGATTTGTTTAGCTAAGGTTGCTGAGGCAGCAATCAAATATCAGTTCTCAGGCAAGATTGTTTGTGGGCACTGTTGTAGTTTAGCGGTGCAGTCTCCTATTGAGATGGCAAGAACTGTTGAGTTGGTAAAACAAGCAGGTATTACCGTGGTTAGCTTACCGATGTGCAATCTTTATCTCCAGGATCGTCAATATAATGACTCTCAATATGCCAAAACACCTATTTGGCGAGGTGTTACCAGAGTTCACGAATTACAACAAAATGATGTTCCAGTGGCTTTTGCTAGTGACAATACTCGCGATCCTTTTTATAGTTTTGGAGATCTGGACATGTGGGAGGTTTTCCAACAAGCTACTAGAATTGCTCATCTAGATTGTGATTATGACTATTGGGTTAAAAGTATTACTCAAACTCCCACACAAGTAATGGGTCTGGAAACTTATGGTTTTTCTCTTGGTACAACAGCCGATTTAGTGATTTTTCCCAGTCGCTACTACAGTGAGTTATTATCGCGATCACAGTATCAAAGAGTTATTATTCGAGATGGTCAAATTATTAATTCGATTTTGCCAGAATATACTGAACTTGACGATTTAGTAGGTTTGATATGAAACAATTACTCCAAAAAATACCCCTAAAAACATCCTTGGAGGTTGGTAAAAATCAGAAGTGAAATGGGAATGTTAGTTTTAGACAATTAGGGTAGCCGTTTTACCTTTGTCTTTGTAAAGATAGATTATCCGACTTTTCACACCTTGAGTTTATCTTGGATGAATTGAGGACAGCTGAAGACACTTATGCCACACCTTGCTAGCTTGAACCAGACCGCAGAACAAATCCTGGCTTTAGTTGCCAGTCAGCCGAATTCTTCCCTGTTGTTAGATGATTTAGTAGCAATTTTGGGTCAATCTTTTCAAGCCGATAGTTGTCTAGCTATCGTTACACCAGAAAATCTTTGGCAGCATGCGGTTACAAGTTGTTGGCAGGCACCGGACTTGTCTTGGGAACCACATGATTTTCGTTTTGCTGATTTTTGGAGACAATTGCAGACAGTCAAGCTCAGTGAATCAGACTGTTGTGAAGCAAATATTTTTGAAGATACAAAAGGTGAGTTAAACGAGTTTTTTGCTTGTTCAGGTAGCTCTTTAGTGGTCACGTTTTCTGGGAATACCAATGCTGCCTTTGTCTTGTTTAAGTCTGGTAATTATTCCTGGCAGAGTCGGGAAAAGCAAGAATTAACCGAGATCTCTCGGTCAATTGCGATCGCGACGTTACAAATTGAGCTTCAGCAAAAAGCACTAGCCCAATCTGATTACCAGAGTTTGCTGAGTAGTTTTAGTCAGGATGTGGCCAATAGCTCTGATCTAGGATTGATTTTTAATGCTGCTCTGGCAGAAGTCGGAAAAGCTCTCAAGTTAGACCGAGCTAAGATCATTACCCTCAAATATAAAGATCCGTATTACATCCAGATCAAAAGAAAACAAACCATTAAAGCCACTTTAACTATTGCCGAAAGCTGGACAACTGTTCTAAAGAACCAACCTCTGCCCAAAGGCTTTAGTTTCCAGTTAACTAATTCTGAGCTATTCCAACAGGCTTTGGACTGTGCTCCTCAGCCTTTAGTGCTCAATCAAGGTATTGACTTTCCTGATTTAAAACCAGAGTTTTTACCTTCGCCCGAACGAGTCCCTCATAAATCGGCAGTTTTGATGATGCCATTGATGGGGAAACAAACTAGTAGTAAAGTTCCTGCCTTAGTACTAGGTTTTATAGTGCTTCAGCGCCATGACATGTACGACTGGAGTCCCGCAGAAATCGAATTAATCCGTTGGGTTGCGGTGCAAGTTAGTACTGCCCTGATTCACAGTCAAACTTTAACTCAAGTCAATTCTATCGTTGAAGAAAGAACCTCTAAACTTCGATGGAGCGTTGATGTACAGGCAAAACTTTCAGAAAAGATGCGCCAACAAATTGAACAGCTCAAAAGTCTCAACGAACTTAAGGATGATTTCTTGAGTAGTATGAGTCATGAGCTAAAAACTCCCATGACCAGCATGAAAATGGCGATCAAAATGCTGCGTCAGAATATTCCTGAATCAATGCGTGAGAAATATCTCGATATTTTGGAACAGGAATGGAATCGCGAGTTCAACCTAATTAAGGACTTGCTTAAGCTACAACAAGTAGAGTCAGGAGAATTAGCTTTTTCACCTCAAGAGTTGTATCTAGGGCGAATAATTGAGGATATAACTACTAGTTTTAACGAGAAATGGCAAACTGAAAAAGGCTTAAAACTAGATCTAGACTTTTTGGCCGGAGATCTAAAACTAAATTCTGATTTTGATAGCTTGAATAGTATTATCAACGAATTGTTGCTCAATGCTGCTAAGTATTCAGACATTGATAGCACTGTTGAGATCATAGCTAAAGAAGCCCAAACTCTTCAGGGTAAGTATGTTGAGTTTTCGGTTGCTAACTATGGTGTTCCGATCGAAGCTAATGAGCTTCCTTATATTTTTGAAAAATTCCGCCGTGGTAGAGGAGTGACAGATCGTGCCGTTCCAGGAACTGGTTTGGGCCTAACTCTGGTCAAGCATTTAGTAGAACATCTTAATGGTGAGATTCAGGTTAGTAGTGATTCAGTGGATGATTCTGAACTTTTTAAAACTATTTTTACCGTCACTTTGCCTCAAAAATAAGTGATTAGAGACTTATTGGATATTTGGCCTATTTCCTAGTTAAGATAGTGCCGTTAGTCGCCTGAACTAAAGAAGGTAGCCTGGAAAACTAAGTAATGACAAAGATGCGCGAACTGTCTTGGCAAAATAAAGCTCCTTCCCCTTTTTTTCGTCAGTTAAAAACTTTTGCGATCGCTTTT
>CAZSEZ010000197.1:0-7486 GCA_964606015.1 uncultured bacterium | reverse complement strand
TCCACAACGCACTATACACCAATATTGTCCCCTATTTAGATGCAAACTGCTGTAAGTAGAACTTATACAAGTAATCACAATAGAAAAGAGGAAAAGCTAGAATCAATCAACTTTTCCCCTAACACAGTTTTAACTGACTATTTTATTTGGCTCTAAGGTCAACAATTGACCACAAGAAATCAACAAAAATTACTCGATAGTATCTCTTAGGGTAATTCTCTGTTGCTTAGAGTACTTATCTGCAAAAGAACGATTAGCAGTAAGCTGAATCTCTACTGCAGTACCAGGCACTAAAAGCTCTTGAGAAATTGGTAGAGAACCTACATTAATTGAAAAATTATCGCCATTTTGACTTACTGCCTCAGCAGGGACTTCTCCCTCGTACTGAGTTTTATAGTCAAAAACACGACGGAATTGGGCATCAGCAGCAGATTTAGTAACTCTAAATTTGATCGAAAAATCTGTGTCTAAAAGTTCCGATTTTTGGGCTCTATCTACTAAACGCATTGTAAGGTCACTGCCACTTCCTGAAATTCCTTGATGTCTGAGCTTGGTAACATCTTTTTCTCTTACTGCATTGTAGACAAAGAATTCAGAAACACTCTCACGCTTAATTTCGCTAGTTTCTAACCAAACGCGATCGCTAAAAGTAACTTGAGGTTGATTATTTTCATCCAAACGAAGAGTAATTTTCTCTTTAGCAAAATCAGCAACAGGCTGACTTGATTCCCACACAAGCAGCACACTGTGTTCATGACGAGCAACCAATTCTTTGTACTCATCAGCGACTAGAGACCCTGGCGCTAGCAGAGAAGTTGCCCCTGTTTTGTTTTCCCATTCATTACGAGACAGAGTAAAGCCTCTTTGCTGTAGTTCACCTACAGTAACAGTTTTTTCTGGTTGATCTTGAGTGAGAGCACGGTCTAGATTGATTAAGGTTAAATTCCCCAATCTTCCTTGTCTCCCAGGTCTGCCGTCTCTGCCAACCCTGCCATCGTAACCGTCGTAACACTTGTGTTCGGTAGTGGTGCACTTATAGTTAGAGCTACCAGGTTTACCCTTGCAAGTCTGTTCGTTCCAGTTAGGGACGGGACAGTTACAACCGGCTCCCCCTTGGCCTCCTATTCCTGCTTGTCCCCCTTCACCCCCTGTGGCAACAACATAAATTTGTTTGAGGTCGGCTGGATTTGTAGTGTAGATCGTAAGAGCACCCCCGTCTCCACCATTACCACCATCTCCACCGTCTCCACCATGTCCACCGTTAGAGCCTTGTAAGCTTTTGGACTGATCCTTGATCGTAGTTTCGCAAGCTGCATTACTACCACTTGCTCCATTGTTGCCAGTGAGGCCATTAGCTCCTGAGAGATCCAAAGTCATGGGAGAGCCATCGGCAAATACGGTTAAATTATCACTGTCTCTACCATCTTGACCTTTTTCTCCACTGCGGCCATCTTTGCCATCATCACCAAAGTCTCTGAGCTTGGCAGCACGAGCGAGAGAGTCCTGAACTAAAGAACTACAGAATAGGGAGTTGGCCGTATCTGTACCAACAAACAACTGGGGAATTGCCAAAATAGCGATCGCTAAAGGTATTTTAGTTAAAGATCGAATTAACATAGTGTGAAGAGAGTCCGTGTAAGCTAAACTTTCGCTATTGGTATGGCACACTTTGCCAGTTTTGTCACGCAATTATGTACGAATCAGACTACGAAAATTACGAGGAGGATTACGAAGATTATGAGGACTATGAGGATTACGAAGAAGAGCGAACAGACGAAATTGAATATGGACGTTTCCCCAGAGTCCCCATAGAAAGGCGCATGGGCGCATTTGCGATCGATTTTGTAACGGTTTGGTTTATCAGTTCTTTTTTTGGTAAGTCTGGGGGCTGGTTAGTATTTTTAATTAGTTGGTTAGTGTTACGAGTTTTTGTAGTTGATCGCAACCAAGGTCAGAGTCTGGGTCATTATGCTCTGGATATGAAAGTAATTGACTATCGTTACTATCGCGTTCCTGACTTACTAACTTTGGGCAAAAGAGAAGGAATTTTAGGTTTTGGCGCTATGTTAGCCAGTATTGGCTTACAAAACTTTGGTAATGGTTTATTACTACTCTTTTTAGCGACTCCTCTGCTAGTAGATTGTTTTTTAGCATTATTTGATGAACAATTAAACCGGGCATTTCATGATCGAGTTGCCGAGACAATTACGATTCAGACTGAAAGGGGTTTTTCTCTAGATCTGAGACTCAAAAAATTGTTCGTGACAATTCAACGTAATGTGCGAAGATGGTAATTTGTGTGTTGATATTTGTGAATCGTACTTTCGCCCCAAGAAAATGGAGCTGACGTTCACTTCGTAAACCTTATGAGTAATAGCTATGGCAAGCAAGAAAGGAGTCCGTATCATCGTAACCCTAGAGTGTACTGAGTGTAGAACCAACATTAGTAAGCGCTCTCCTGGTGTATCTCGCTACACGACTATGAAAAACCGTCGTAATACTACTGGCAGAATGGAGCTGAAAAAGTTCTGTACTCACTGCAATGCTCACACTGTACACAAAGAGATTAAGTAAAACTCTAAATTACTTTTCCAATTTTCCCCTAACGATCTAGAAAAAACTATGGCATATTATCGCAAACGTCTTTCCCCAATTAGCCCCAAAGAACCCATTGACTACAAGGATATCGAGCTTCTAAGCCGATTTATCACTGAAAGAGGCAAAATCTTACCCCGTCGTATTACTGGTTTGACTGCTCAACAGCAAAGAGACTTGACTGTCGCAGTTAAAAGAGCAAGAGCGATCGCGCTATTACCTTTCATCAACAAAGAAGGCTAAATACGGATAGAATGAGAGGTCGATGTTGACCAAGAAAGCTGGTGGAAAAAGGAACGCTGATTGAAATTAGAGTCCACGGGGACTATCGCCTAGCAGTCGCTGATCGGCCTGAAGGCAAGAAAGATTGGATTGCCATTGACAGTGAGGGTCAATCCCACAAGGTACGCCCCCAAAGAGTTGAGTACACTGTTAGTGGTTCTCTCTATCAGCCAGCGGATATCCCCAGCTTTATCCGTGAAGCTCGGACTTACATAGATCCTGACAGTCTAGAAGTTGCTTGGGAATTTCTGAGTGAAGAAGCAGAACCTGCTACTCCTCTAAACCTAGCAGAGTTGCTTTTTTCCGAGCAGCAGCCCGTCACTTGCTATGCTGCTTACTATCTTTTAAGTAGGGACAAAATATATTTTAAAAAGAAGGGCGACCACTACGAACCCCGTTCTGCCTCTCAAGTTGAAGAAATCAAACATCAATTAGAAGTACAAGAGCAGAAAGAGCAAGAAAAGCAACAATTTATCGCTCATTTGCAACAGGCAATTGCCGGAGAGAAGGTTGAATGGTCTGATGGTGATCGCATTAAGCTAGAAACTATCTCAAAAATTGTTCTCTTCCCTGACCAAAGTCATCGACCGGCTCAAGACTTATTAGCTCTAGTTGGTAAAAGCTCAGATGCGCAACGGGTCTTTGATTTGTTGGTACAAATTGGCTGGTGGAGCGAACATGAGAATTTATTTTTACTGCGTGGCTCTTACCCTTTACAATTTTCGCAGCGAATTTTGACTGTAGCGCAAGAACGCTTAGAAAATCCACCTCCAGACAGTGATGAACGTCTCGATCTGACCCATCTCAAGACTTACACTATTGACGACGAGAGTACTAGAGAAATCGATGATGGCTTGAGTATTGAATCCCTTGCTGAAGGACAAACTCGCATTTGGATTCACATTGCCGATCCAACCCGTCTAGTAAGCTCTGGAGACGAACTAGATCAAGAAGCTCGTCGTCGTAGCACCAGTCTTTATTTGCCAACGGGAATGATTTCGATGTTTCCTCCTGAGCTGGCAACTGGCCCTATGAGCCTGGTTCAAGGTGAAACTTGCGCTGCACTAAGTTTTGGCGTGGTCTTGGATGAAACAGGTGCGATCGCAGATTGTCAAATCAAATCTACCCTAGTCAAACCCACCTATCGTCTAACTTATGATGATGTGGATGAAATGCTGCAATTAGGTGTAACCGACGAACCAGAAATTATTGAGCTAGCAGAGTGGGCAGAGACTCGCAGAGCATATCGTAAAGCCCAAGGTTCAATTGAAATTTTGATGCCAGAGTCTTCAATTAAAGTTAACAACAAAGAAGACGTCACAATTGAATTACTAGATAGTTCTGTGTCTCGCCAGCTAGTAGCAGAGATGATGATCCTCGCAGGAGAAATCACTGGTCGCTATGCTTCAGAGCATAATTTACCATTACCTTTCCGCGGCCAACCTCAGCCAGAACTTCCTCCTGAGGAAGAACTAATGGTATTGCCTCCTGGCCCAGTACGTTACTGCGCGATCCGTCGTTGTATGCCTCGAAGTGAAATGGGCACTAATCCCATGCGTCATGCCAGTCTTGGCTTAGATAGCTATATTCAAGTTACATCACCGATTCGTCGCTATACCGACTTGGTTGCACATTTTCAGCTAAAAGCTCATCTTAGAGGTGAACCATTACCCTTTACCAAGGAAAGTCTCCAAGAGATCTTATTTAGTATTGGGACTTCGGTTTATGAAGCAATCCAAATAGAACGCCAGACTAATCGCTATTGGAGCTTTGAGTATCTAAAACGTCATCAAGACACAATTTGGCAAGCAATTATGCTGCGTTGGCTTAGAGAAGACGATGGTTTAGCAATCATCTTGCTCGAAGAACTAGGTTTAGAGTTGGTACATCGCTTTGATCGTCATATTAATCTTGGAGATCCTTTAGAAGTTAAAGTCAGTATTGTCAATCCTCGTCGAGATGAGATCCGCTTCCAAGAGATTTTGGGAACAGAGTCTGTAGAGTCGGTAGGGTAAAATTGATACTAAGGCAGTAGGGATCCGCTCAAACATGGCAAACGCGCAGCAAATTAGCAAACTTAGGCAAGGGGCAAAATCCTGGCAGCAATGGCGATCGCAAAATAGCTCAATTCCTCTGGATTTAGTTTCAGCCAACCTTCAAGGCATGCAACTAGAGTCTGTTAGTTTAGCCAAAGCAGATCTAGCTAAAGCAGATTTAAGTAATGCTGAGTTAATCGCAATTGATCTTGCAGGAGCCAATTTGAGCAATGCTGAGCTCATAAATACCTGTCTTAGCGAAGCCAATCTGAGTAATAGTATTTTGCGGCAGGCACATTTAGTTGATAGTGACCTTAGTGATGCCAATCTCATAGGTACCGATTTGCGCCAAGCCAATTTAAACAGAGCTAATCTTGAACGAGCCAACCTGATTGGTACTTCTCTAGCTAAAGCAAAATTAAACAAAGCTAATCTAATTGCAGCGAATCTACAACGTACCAACCTTAGTGAAGCAGAGCTCAACGAAGCGCATGGTAATGAAGCTAATTTTAGTCGAGCCAATCTCTACGATGCCGAGTTACTAGGATTTTACGGCTACAAGGCTAATTTCCACCGTGCTCAAGCAATTTTGAGTCATTTTTGTAAGGCTTATTTGGCACAAGCAGATTTCAGCGAAGCTAAGTTGAACAGAATCGATTTGCGTTGGGCAAACCTAGATCGAGCCAATTTTAGACATAGCAATTTAGAATCAGCCAAGCTAAGAGGGACCAATCTGAGCAATGCTGATTTAAAGCATGCCAATTTAGCAGGGGCAAATCTTCGAGGGAGTAATCTAACTAAAGCAGATCTTCGAGGAGCAAATCTTGCTGGAGCAAATATCGAAGATGCCAATTTTTATCTAGCTAAGTTACAAGGAACAATCATGCCTGATGGCAGCCGTCATTGTTAATGAAACTGAATAGTACTCGATTTGATTATTACTAATTGGGATCATAGTTTCTGCAATCTTAAAACTGCGCCTCGACAAAATAAAGTATTACCTACAGCTACCTGGTAGTCTCTATTAAGGAGAACTATTCTCTGAAAATATTAATTGGATAACCATACTTTGTAAGAGCTGTTTTTACGCCAGCTCCCACCATTTAAGTTAGATCTTATCGCTTAGGAATCAAGACAGTGTCAATTGCATGAATTACCCCATTGCTTGCAGCGATATTCGCAGTGCTAACAGTGGCATTATTGACCATCACTTCATCGTCTACATTAACTTTTAAAGACAATCCTTTTGCTTTAGTATCAACAGATCCTGAGGAAAGCATATCGGAGGTTACACTACCACCTATGATGTGATAGGCAAGAAAGTCATACAAGGACTCTTTATTTTCAGGCTTATAAAGACTTTCCAGTTTTCCCTTGGGCAGATTAGCAAAAGCATCATCTGTAGGAGCAAAGATAGTGAATTCTTTGCCATTAGACCCGTCAAAAAAGCCAAGCCAACCAGCATGTTCTAGAAGCGAAGCAAGGGTATCAAAAGAATCATTTGAACCAGCAATCTCAGTGATACTTTGCTTGCCAGCACCTTGAGCACCTACGGGTAATGCGATCGATAAACAAACTAACCCAAGGCCAACAGTTTTAAGACATTGTGAAGTGAGCCTAGAAAAAAGTGACATATAGAGAATCTCCTTCAATAAATTTATATCAACTTAGTTAGCACAAGTTATTAAGCAACTTACAATTGGCAAAATAATGACTAACTCTATATTTCCGAGAGAACCTGAATCCATAGTTAATATTTTCTTAATATTTACTGAAAAAAAATGAGGAAAACTCAAATAGGGCAGTAAACTAGCTTCTTCAAAGGAGATTAAGCAAGTCAGAACTATATAAAACGAGAACAGATAGTTAAGTATTAAGCCACCAAATTCAGTTAAGTATTTGGCATAAAATCAAAACAGCCTTACAAGAAAACCCCCCATCACTCCGTATTCCGTATCTATCCGTTAAAACCTTCCTTAGCTGAACTTAATTGGAAGTATGAAAAAACTACTGTCTGTAGCAGAATTACAAAGAATATTAATTTACAGGGGATATTTTCTAGTAGCTCAAAAGCGCTAAAGCTTAATTGGAAGGACTTTTTTGGGTCTTATTTTATGAGCTTTACCTGTATGGCTGTACCCGCAAGGTAATCACCAATTGTCAGATAGTACTAAGTAGAATTACCGACTAATAGTAGAGAGTATCAAGAATACCGATCTTGTCGTCATTTGAGCCACGAACCCAAACAGTTAATTAATTTAGAAACGTATAGAATAAACAAAACAGCAACTCAAAAACTCAAATCTGAGAAACTACATGATCCCAACAGTTATTGAATCTTCAGGGCGTGGCGATCGCGCTTTTGATATTTACTCTCGCTTACTCAGAGAAAGAATCGTTTTCCTCGGGCAACAGGTAGATGATGAAATTGCCAACTTAATTGTGGCGCAACTGTTGTACTTAGAAGCCGAAGATCCCGAAAAAGATATTTATCTCTACATCAATTCCCCTGGTGGCTCGGTTTCTGCTGGTATGGGAATGTTTGATACGATGAATCAAATTCAACCAGATGT
>CAZSEZ010000196.1:0-7513 GCA_964606015.1 uncultured bacterium | reverse complement strand
GGGTAAAGAAAATGGCAATGCCTAAATCTTTTTCTCTTCGATCTTTTCTGGACGTCTAAAGGTTAAGTAAATCAAAGATTACTACTTTAGTGAATTGGGTATAGCATCTTGGTATTTGGCTTTAATTATCGTAAAAATTATTTCTTGTCTGTTGGCTGTACTGGTTTATTGTCTTTTTTACTAGTTGGTTGTGAAAACCAGCAATACAGTGAATGCCAAGAGCTTATTGTGATCGCTAATCAAGTAAGTCAAAAAGCGCAAAAAGTCAGCAATTTAGCCATGGACTCAGAAGTAAAGACAGCAACTTGGTTACAAATTGCCGATAGTATGAGCTTGGCAGCCAAAGAAATTGCAGCTTTAGCAATCAGTGATTCTCAACTAGTCAATTATCAAACTGACTTGGCAAATTTATTTCAGAGTTATTCTGAGTCCACTTATGACGCAATTGAAGCGAGAAAGCTTAAAGATAAATCGGCTCTTATGCTAGCTGGTGAAAAGGCTCAGAAAGCAAGCGAACTTAATTCAGACTTAGCAGAGCAGATCAATCGCTATTGTGAGGAGCAGTGAGTAATTTTTCTAGTTGCTGATCTTGGATAACAACATTTGAATCATCGGAGCATCTTCTGCATCGGGAATTGAGTCGAGATAGTTTTGTAGGTCTTTGGCTGCTTCAGGCCAACGAGCCATTTCATAAAGTAGCAAACCGCGATCGCGTATTTCGTAGGGATTATAAGGAAAGAGTATCAAAATAGCTTCTACAAGCTCTAAGACTTTTTCTAGGTTTCGCTGGTGAAGATAAATTTGTTTGAGATTGTTCAGCATCCTCCCCAATATTTGATGTTTACTGACAGGATTTAGAAAATGAGGTTCTAGCTTGACTGGATACTGATAAAGTTGACTGAGCTTGGTCTTACAATCTTGAGGGAAGAGGATTTCTCCTTGGTTGAAAGCATCAACAAAAATTCCTGCATCTGTAAAATCAGGACGAATTAAAAAGTGACCTGGCATGCCAATTCCTACCATCGGAAAATCAATTCTTCTGGCAATTTCTAAGTAAATAACTGCCAAGGTAATTGGGATACCTTTTTTGCGGTCAATCGCTCGATTGAGATAACTATTTTCAGTATTGTAATAGTCTTGATTGTCGCCTACGAATCCTAAATTTCCGAAAAGATATTGGTTAATCGTTTTAATTACCTGAAGTGGATAACGCTCAGAAGTGAGACTTGTAGCTATTTCTTTCGCCCATACATCTAGTAGTCCTAGGTAGTGCTCATGGTCTAGCTCAGGATACTCTGCCTGAGCATAGTATAGACTTGCTTTACCAAGGTCAATTAGCGATTGTTTCTGCTGGATTTCTTTAGCGAAGTTCTGCCAACCCAAGGAATTTTTCATCAGCTGTGGAGATTGCTATTCTTGTTCGGGGGCTGAATTCAGCTAGACTTTTGCCTCTAAAGATTTGAGGTATTCGGTATTAACTCCAGATTCTCTGGTCATAGCAATTTTCCCTGTACGAGCAACTTCTCTTATGCCAAATTTATTAAGCATCTGAATAATCGCCACCATTTTGCCTGGATCACCAACTACCTCAATAGTAAGGTTGTCTTCTGAAATATCGACAATGCGAGCACGGAAAATTTGAGCTACTTGAATAACCTCACTGCGGTTAGAAGCTGTTGCTCGAACTTTTACTAGCATTAACTCTCGCTCGACACAGGGAGTTTGAGTAATATCCTGTACTTTGAGAACGCTAATCAATTTGTAGAGTTGTTTGATTAACTGTTCGATGACACTTTCGTCTCCTGGAACTACCATTGTGATCCGCGAAATCCCTACTTGCTCTGCTGGCCCTACTGCAAGACTCTCAATATTAAACCCTCTGCGCGCAAAGAGCCCTGCAATTCTAGTGAGAACTCCTGCTTCGTCTTCTACAAGTACAGATATAGTATGTTTCATAATTGTTTGGGCTACAGGAAGATGATGCCAGTTGAATGTAGTCTTTCATGATAGTTCAGAATCGAACTTTTTTTAAGCTTGAAATCTCTCTAGCCACTCTGTCAGAATTTGGTTGAAAACTTCAGGATTTTCATCGTGGGGACAGTGTCCCATATTTGGCAGTTGTACTAGTTCAATGCGATCGCTCATTTGGGCAAAAATGGGAGCGAGTGTTCCTGGAACCATTTTGTCTTGCTCTCCCCATACCAGAAGAATGGGGATTTCGAGTTTTGGTAGGACTTCTTTGGCGGGCTTAGCGAAGCTAGATTGGCGAACTCCCTGAAATAGACGGTAAAAAGTGCGAGCTGCCCCTTCGTCATAGGCTGGCCTAGAGAGAATTTGTACCAACTCATCATCAATTGCCGTTTCATCTTCGTAGGCTACTTTAGCCCAACGCTTAATAATTTCGGGTTTGCGGAGAAACTTCAGGAGATTCTTAATTAGCGGTGGGGATGCAACTACATTTTCTAGAGTTGTAACTAGTGGAGCGATCGCTTTGGGTAGCATTTCTTGACGTAGCGAGACGTCTGGTAGACTCAGCATTACTAGTCCCTCAACCATTTCAGGGTATTTGCCTGCTAAGCTCATCCCTACTAATGAACCAAGGGAATTACCGATCAGGATTACTGGTTGATCAATCACTGCTTGCCAGAGATCGTGGATCTGTTCTACCCATAGGTCTACTGTGTAACGAGTATGCGCTTTTACTGAGGCCCCGAACCCTAAGAGATCGATCGCATAAACTGATTGTTGTTGGCTGAGATAAGGGATATTTTTTCGCCAATGTTCGATAGATGCGCCGAAACCATGAATCAAAACTAGTGGTAAATCAGAAGATTTTAGCTGCTGTGCTTTGATGTAACTGTAGCGGGTTTGCCAACCTCGCCAAATGAAGTCTCTCTGATGACCGATTCTTCTTTGCCATGGAATGTTCAAGATTTATTACCGTTATACAGGATGAGTATTAGCTATACTAATAGCTCTTTTTAGACAAAAGATACATTATCGATACATTAACCTCAGCTATTTTATGTTTTGTCTAAATCTCAAACTTTAAGAGAAAAAGCTGGTAGATTTAACCTTAGTAATTCAAGACGTAATATAAGGAAGACAAAGAAGAATTTAAAAATATCGTTTAGAAGTTAGTTTGGGTAGCAATCAATACCTATACTAATCTTATGAGACACAAGTTCCCTTATGTCTTCTATACAGTTTAGACACATTTATGTGTGTCTTGTTCGAAGGTTCTGATTTTAAAACTAATTATAAAAAAACAATCTTAAGAAGTATTGATTTTCTTGCAAGCATGAACTGTTTTGCCAGCAATCTAAGTATATATATGAAATCATGATAGGAATCGTAAATGAGTACTTATAAACTTGGCGAGAAACTATTGACTTTGAACAATAGGCAGTTCGTCTTGTTAGATATAGTTATCTTTTTAATAACTCCTTTATTGAGTTTAATTCTGCGGCTTGATGATTTAGCCCTGATTAATCAATATCGATATGGTTTAGTAATCGCTACGATTTGCTTCTTGGTAATGAAGCTAAGCGTTTTTGCCAGCTTTAATTTTTACAAGCATTACTGGCGTTATGCCAGCGTCGAAGAATTATTAGAAATCGTTTTGATGACTGTGATGGCGGCAGTTGCTGAAACGGTTCTGCTGATTGTTGTCAATACCTTTTCTCCTGTATACCTAGTTCCCTTATCTTTACCTTTACTAGATGCGCTCTTGAGTATGATTCTCGTTGGGGGAATTCGCTTTAGCGTGCGAGTAGTTGATTTTTCTCGTCAGAAGAACAGGCAATATTATCGAAGAGATCGCACCTTGATTGTTGGTGCTGGAGATAGTGGAGTTGCCATTGTTAAGGAAATGGAGCGTAATCCTAAGCTAGGTTTTTTACCTCTGGCCTTCATTGACGATGATGTTAGTAAGCTTGGTTTAACGATTGCTGGCCTCCCTGTAGCTGGCGATCGCTTTAGCCTGCCCGAGGTGGTTGCAAGTTATGGGATTCGTCAGGTGGTAATTGCGATGCCTACTGCCTCAGGCGCCATAGTCAGGAATATCGTCGACATGTGTCGAGCAATTAGTGTGCGCACTGTGACTTTGCCTGCTATTGATGAAGTTCTAGATTACAAAGCTTCACTTAATCAGGTACGTGAAGTGAAAATTGAGGATTTGTTACGACGAGTTCCAATTCAAACTGATACTAAGGGAGTTTTAAACTTTGTTCGAGGTAAAACTGTCTTAGTCACTGGCGGTGGTGGTTCTATTGGGAGTGAACTATGTCGCCAAATTTTTCGCTGTCATCCTAAAAAGATTATCTTGGTAGGTCATGGCGAGAATTCGATTTTTAATATTCAACAAGAATTACTACAAGTAGTTCGCATACTAAAACAAAGTGCGGCAGAAGAGGTGCAGATACCAGAGATTGTTGCTTTTATTGGCGATTTGCGCTTTGTTTCTCGTTTGGAATCTGCTTATGAAACCCATCGTCCAGATATTGTATTTCACGCAGCGGCACATAAGCATGTTCCTTTGATGGAAGAGAATCCTCCAGAGGCTATTAGTAATAATCTTATCGGGACGAAAAATTTGCTCGATCTAGCTATGCGCTATGACGTGGCGAATTTCGTCATGATCTCTACTGATAAAGCAGTTAACCCTACCAATATTATGGGTGCTAGTAAGCGTGCTGCAGAAATGTTGGTATTGCAAGCAGCTATTAAGACTGATAGGCCTTATGTAGTAGTCAGATTTGGTAATGTCTTGGGTAGCCGGGGCAGTGTTGTTCCAACTTTTAGAAGGCAAATTGCCCAGGGTGGTCCCGTCACAATTACCCATCCAGAAATAACCCGCTACTTTATGACGATTCCCGAAGCAGTTCAGCTTGTGCTTCAAGCTTCTGTTTTGAGCCGCTCAGATCAAATTTTTATGCTCAATATGGGAGAGCCAGTCAAGATTCTTGATTTAGCAAAAGATCTTATTGAACTTTCTGGTTATGAAGTGGGAAAAGATATTGACATTATTTTTACTGGTTTACGTCCTGGAGAAAAGTTACACGAAGAGCTCCTAATTGATGGAGAAAAGTATGCGTCTACTCCTCACGAAAAGCTTTTAGTCGTAAAAAATGCGAGCAGTATTATTCCTGAAAACTTTGATTCTCTAGTTTCTATCCTGACAAAGGCTGCACTGAATAATGATGTTAATTTAATTTTATTTGTCATGGATCGGCTAGTACCTGGCTATGAACCTAAAGATCGTCATATCGATCATGAAAGTGCCCAGGAATGTCTAGAAGCTATTATTCATGATTCTTGCTTGGGTGAGAATAGTTCTAATCGTGACGGGGATAATTCTTCTCGTGATGCTTTGGTCGAATCTCTGACAATGTTCGAGTCACAGCAACCGTTGTTACAACATTTGGAGCGACAGTTACGTCAAGGGTTGGAGAATGAGGAGTTTTTTCTTTTGTATCAACCCGTTATGGATTTTAGTACGGGAAAGTTTGATGAGCTAGAAGCCTTGTTGAGGTGGCAACACCCTGATTTAGGTGTACTTGCACCGTCTCAGTTTATGGATATTGCTGAAGAAACGGGCTTAATTATTCCTTTACAGCGTTGGATTGTCGAACAAGTTTGTCGGCAGTCATCTATTTGGCAGGAAGAGGGATTTCCCCGGAATTGGAAGATTGGGATCAACCTTCATAGCCGTCATTTACTAAGTGCTGATTTAGCAAGACATATTCAATACAATTTAGATCGGTATCAAATTCAGCCGCAGAATCTCAGAGTTGATATTGCAGAGTACTTGATTAGGGAAAATCCTTATTCAGCAATGACTCTGACTACTCAGCTAAAAACTATTGGGGTTGCATTGCAGTTAGATAACTTTGGAATTATTACCTCTTACAATAGTTTACCGACGGCGAATTTACTCTATCAGCATTTTGACAGGATTAAACTTGATCGCTTTTTAATCAATCGCATAGATAAAGATCATGAAAGTCTTAGTTTATTCCATAACTTAAGAGCAAAAGCTCGTGATCTAGGGATCAAGGTCGGAGCGGTAGGAATCGAAAACTCAGCCCAGCTTAAGGAAATCAGGGCTAATGGGATCGAGTATGGTCAAGGTTATTTTTTACATCGTCCACTAGCAACAGGTTCTATCACTCGCTTAACACGTGGCTATTTCAAGGAGAACTGAGTTGGGCGAAAGTATAAAACAGATACAGACGAGATTACTCAAAAGTAGTCTATTTAAGGGAACAGCTGGTTTCTTTGCTTTAAAAATGACTTATACGGGTCTAACTTTTGTGACCAGTGTAGTTCTAGCAAGATTGTTAGGAGCCTATGGTTTAGGTATTTACTCTTATGTCTTTTCTTGGGTCGGCTTGTTAGTTACTCCGGCAATTTTAGGTCTCAATGAATTGTTGGTACGTGAAGTTGCGATCGCTAAAAGTGAAGAAAATTATGGCTTACTCAAAGGTTTACTTCAGTGGACAAACGCTGTAGTCATTTGTGTTGCATTTGGGATGGCGATCTTGGCTGGGATAGTCTTTCGCTTAATTGGTTCAGATGCAAGCGAACCCATGATTTTTTATCTTGCACTAGTTGTCTTGCCTTTTAATGCTCTGGGAAGCTTGAGAACAGGAGCGATGAAAGGGCTTAAAAAAGCCGTTTTGGGGACAATTCCTGAAGCACTAATCAATCCTCTACTGTTTTTAGGCTTAATTGCTTTAGGTTATTGGTTACGAGGTGATCGCCTTGATGTCTCGCTAATTGTTTGGATCAAGATATTTACAAGTGCAACTATATTTATCATTGGTACCATTTGGCTCACAAAACTCGCTCCGAAAGAGATTGCCTCAGTTAAGGCTATTTATCGTCCCAGAAGTTGGCTAAGTTCTTCGCTTCCCTTGATGATCTTGGGATTTATGCAAGTGATGATCGCCCGCAGCGATATTTTGATGTTGGGAAGTATGAAGGGTGCATCTGCTGTCAGTATTTATGTTGTTGTGCGTTATGGCACAGAGTTTATTATTTTTGTCCAGACCGCTGCCAACAATGTTTTATCCCCTCATATTGCTAGTTTGGTGGCTGAAGGAAGGAAACCAGCACTACAAAGAATCGTTACGAAAGGTTCGGCAATGATCTTTGCGGCTTCTTTGTTGATAGGCTTGTTTTTAGTTGCTTTTAGCGATCAGATATTAGGTCTATTTGGTCCTGAGTTTGTTGCTGGTAAAACTGCATTGATTATCTTGGCTATTGGTCAGTTAGTGAATACTTCCGTCGGACCTGTGGGAAAGCTCTTGGCGATGGGAGGTTATGAAAAACACACCGCTACTTCTGTTACTTGTAGCGGAATTTTAAATATTGTACTTAATGCTTTGATGATCCCTCACTGGGGTGTCAATGGTGCTGCGATCGCTACTGCTACTAGCATTATTATTCTTAATTTAGTCGAACTATTTTTGGTTAGAACTAAGTTAGGAATTGACTCTGCTGCTTGGAG
>CAZSEZ010000195.1:0-7546 GCA_964606015.1 uncultured bacterium | reverse complement strand
TAGATGACGATCTGGCGTTACAAAACTTGATTTGTCGTTTTTTTAGCTACAACGATTACGTTACAGAATCCGCCTACAATGGCAAAGAAGCCAGGCAAATGCTGATTAAGTTCAAACCGGACTTAGTTATACTTGATGTAAATCTTCCAGATGATACTGGAATTAATCTCTGTTCAGAAATCAGCAGAAGCAATACAATTGTCGTCATGCTCAGCTCAATGAGCGATCCCAACTATATTCTCGATGCGTTTGAGAAGGGAGCAGATGACTATATAGTTAAACCCTTCAACCTGCAAATTCTCAAGGCAAAAATTGCAGCTTTACTCAGAAGAAATACAAACATTGCTACCATACCTAGCTCTGTACAAAAACCTTTAGACATCGGTGCTTTATCAATTGATTTTAGCCGTCGTGAAGCTTCTTTTGAGGGTAAAGCAGTCAATCTAACAGCCTTAGAATTCGATATTTTATACTTTTTGGCTAGCAACCCCAATAGAGTCTGGGATCGCGCAGAATTAATCGGCACTATTTGGAACAGTAATGATTACTCAGGTGATGACAGAAAAGTAGATATTCATGTAGGCAGAATTCGCCGCAAAATTGGGGACAAGGAAGGAAAGTTAATTAGAACAATTTGGGGAAGAGGTTATATGTTTGAACTACCTTCTGCCTAGATTAAGTTATCCGATCAAAATTGAGTACATCGGAATCGAGTACAATAAGCAGCGATTACTAATTGCTAAATAACTCCTAAATTAAATCACTATGCTAAGAGCAGGAATTGTCGGACTACCAAACGTTGGTAAATCCACTCTTTTTAACGCTTTGGTTGCTAATGCCAAAGCGGAAGCTGCCAACTTTCCCTTTTGTACGATAGAGCCCAATGTGGGAGTAGTTTCTGTACCTGATGAGAGGTTAGATGTTCTCGCAGAAATTTCTAATTCTCAGAAAATCGTACCTACTAGAATTGAATTTGTAGACATTGCAGGTTTGGTTAAAGGAGCAAGTGAAGGAGAAGGTTTAGGAAATAAGTTCTTAGCTAACATTAGAGAGGTCGACGCGATTGTTCATGTCGTGCGATGTTTTGACGATGATGACATCATCCACGTTGCAGGTTCAGTCGATCCAGTCCGCGACATTGAAGTAATTAATCTAGAGTTGTCTTTGGCAGATTTGGGACAAATCGAGAGAAGAATCGAGCGCGTTCGCAAACAGGCAAAGAAAGAAAAAGCTGCTCAAGAAGAATTAACTATCTTAGAAAAGTTAGCCGCCGCACTCAATGAAGGCCAGTCTGCTCGTCAAGTTGAACTAACTGAAGACGAAGAAGCAATTATCAAGCCCCTGGGTTTACTTACCAAAAAACCGGTAATTTATGGAACTAACGTTTCCGAAGATGACCTAGCAGAAGGTAATCAATGGGTCGAGGAAGTTAGGGAATATGCAGCTACTCAAGAGGCAAAAGTAGTAATTATTTCTGCGCAAGTAGAATCTGAACTAGTCGAACTTGCGGAAGATGAGAAAAAGGACTTCTTAGAAGCTTTGGGTGTACCAGAAGGTGGTTTG
Organism: uncultured bacterium; assembly: GCA_964606015.1. Taxonomy (GTDB): domain Bacteria; phylum Cyanobacteriota; class Cyanobacteriia; order Cyanobacteriales; family Xenococcaceae; genus Hyella. The sequence goes on along the minus strand of CAZSEZ010000195.1, from coordinate 5,983 downwards.
AAATCTTTAATTCGCGCGACTTATGAGTTGTTAGGATTAAGAACTTATCTTACTACAGGAGAAACTGAAAGCCGCGCCTGGACAATTACTGCTGGAATGAAAGCTCCCCAAGCAGCAGGAGTAATTCATACTGATTTCGAGAAAAAATTTATCAAAGCAGAGACTATTGCTTACCAAGATCTAATTGATAATGGCTCCAAAACAGCAGCCAAAGAGAAAGGTTTAGTTCGCTTTGAAGGCAAGGATTATGTCGTTCAGGAAGGCGATGTAATTGAATTTAAAGTAGGCGGTTAATCTTAGTCTTATTTCCTAGTTGGCTCACATTGCTAACTTGTAATGCGATCGCACTTTCTTTTTGATTCTATTAATTAGATTAATCAAAGATAGTAATGATAATTAAACACGATCGCAATCAAGATTTTCCTCAGCATAAAACCTTTTATAAGCAGAGTCATATAGCTAACCCTATCTTCACTCACAGTCTTGTTACCCTGTGATTCCGAATTAGTAAAACGCTCTCTTTGCCATCCATCACTAACTAATCGCGCTCCGCATCACATTTCCCAAACTACAACACACCATCTTGCCGTAACAGACTAATAACTTCTTGAGCTGTTCCAGGAGCGAGCAAAACACCGTTACGGTAGTGAGCAGTTGCGACAATCACATCTTCATAATTGGCAAGCTTGCCAATAACTGGAGCTGGCTGTCCATATGGCCTAGGACGTTTACCAGACCAATGCTCAAGAATCTGCGCTTCTGCGATCGCAGGACAAAAGTCAATAGCTTTTTGTTGAACTTCTTGCCAGAGAGAACTATCTGCACTGACTAATCCAGATTCATCAGGGAATTCTACAGTAGCCCCTAGCCAGTATTGTTTGTTACCAAGAGGGACAAGATGAATATCATTACCCGTAATCACAGGCTCAAAATCAGCAGCGCCTAATTCTTGCTTTAGTTGAATTTGAGTTGCTTGTCCCAGAACAGGACGAATATCCAAACTTTCCTTGAGTTCAGAAGTTAGAAGTGTTGCTCCTAAACCAGCCGTTACAATCAGGTAATCAAACTCAACTGCTCCTTGGCTGGTAGTAATTTGTTTGAGTCTTGCTTGATCGCTACCAGCAAAAGCCATAACCTCCGTACCAAAATCAAAATCAACTCCATTGAGGCTAGCTGCTTTGACTAAAGTTTCAGTGAGAATTTGAGGCTGAATCTGAGTATCTTGGGGAGAATATACAGCACCAGTTAACTCCTCTGAGCTAATACTAGGACATTTTTCTAATAGTTTCTCTACAGTCCAGAGTTCTAGATTCCAACCTTGTCGATCCCGAACTTGCTGAAGCTTTTGCCATTTTTCGCTTTTGTCCCCTGCAAACAAAAGTTTCAGCAAACCATCATGATTTACAGGAACTTCTATCCCAGTTTTAGACTCAATTTCGGCGATTAAGCTCGGATAGCGTTGCAAACTATTTTCTCGAAGATGCCAAGCCCTGCCCTTAGTTTTTCCACTAATTACCCCCATCAACAGACCTAGAGCTGCTCCTGTTGCCCCTGAAGCAGGAACTTTCTTTTCGAAGACACGAATATCTAATTCTGGAGACAAGCTCAGCTCATAAGCAATCGTGGCTCCGACCACTCCACAACCAACAATAGCTACTCTATATTTCATTCCTGCTCAATCTGCCCTAACTGACCTTCTAGAGCTAGAGATCAACAGCTTAGCTTTAGCTCTCAGCTCCTATTTCACTACTCATTGATTTCATAAATTTGGCCACGAATCAACAACCGAGTAATTCCTTTGTCATAGAGATAGGAAGAAGTTTTCTGTAACATTTTGCCATTAGGCACTTTAATAACTTTTTCTCGCCGATGAGAGAAGCGCTTAGCAACTCTGTGGTTATCAAAAACAGGTAAGGTTTTTTGTTGAGTTTCCGCTTCAGGAATTGCCCCCAAATCAGCGAAATCTTGAAGTGGTTTTACAATTAACTCTGCTGCCCTATCTACTACCAAATAACAAGTACGGGGGAAAGAAGCCGAAGCTAAAGGTAAAATTTCCAGGATATTCTGAGAGCTTGTATGAAGATAATCTACTTCATCATCATCCCCATCATCATCATCCCCATCATCATCGTCATCATCATCAAAATCTTCTTCCTCTCCCAACATAGCACTAACAGTTGAGACATCTACTTCTTCATCATCGTCTTCAATTTCAGGCTCTTCTTCTGCAAGTTTCACAGTGTCTTTTTCCAGGGTTATAACTGCTTTAATTAGAGGTTTGGTGTCGGTTGTAGCTTTTGACTCTGGTGTTTCTACTTCTACTTGCTCTACTACCTCAGCTTCTTTAACTATTTTTGGAGTCACTTCTTTCTTACGAGAACGACGACGACGCACTCTCTTACTAGTTGATTTCACTTCAGACTTAGTTTCACTGTCTGCTTCAACTTCAGAAATTTGTTCAATAGCTGTGAATAATTCTGCTGCTTCTGGTTCTTGCTTAGCGATTTTCGGTTTAGAAGACTTTCGGGATTTTACCTGCTTAGCTGCTTTTCTTACTTCACCTTTAGTAGTACGAGCCAAACGTTTCTGCTGAATTAAGTCTTCATACTCTTCTGTAGAAAGACTATTTTTAAGAAACCGACTAACGGTAGAACTGCTTACCCCAAATTCAGTTGCTAATGTAGAAGTCGTAGCTGTTGAGGTGCGATACATCTTCAACATTGATTGTTTATCATCTTCTGTCAATTTTCTAGGACTCATAGATTAGCTCTTAACTCAGATGGTAATTGCAAGCTTAGGCAAAAGTAGGTGTATTTTCGCCAAACTCCCTTATGATAGCGTCAAGTAATAGAATATGAGCTTAAAATTCTGTTATTAAGCGATTTAAAGATAGAACTAGGCATGAATAACTGATAAATTAGTCTGTTGGGAATCACCAAAAGTAGGGGATGTTTTAGAAACATGAGGCAGAGAGAACAAGCTTTACTGGTGCTGGCAGATGGCACTACTTATACTGGCTGGTCCTTTGGTGCTACTGGCACTGTGGTGGGAGAAGTTGTTTTTAACACAGGCATGACTGGCTATCAGGAGGTTTTAACCGATCCTAGTTATTTAGGGCAAATTGTCACCTTTACTTACCCAGAATTAGGGAATACAGGGGTTAATTCAGAAGATGAAGAATCCACCAAACCTCAGGTAAAAGGGACGATCGCGCGCAATATCACTTATCGTCCTAGCAACTGGCGCTCAACTCAATCCTTACCTGATTACCTCAAAGAACATAAAATTCCTGGTATTTATGGAATTGATACTCGTGCATTAACGCGCAAAATTCGCTCTCTAGGAGCCATTAATGGGGCAATATCCACTGAAATTCTCGATCCCCAAAGATTATTAACCCTGGTACAAGAGGCTCCCTCAATGGCTGGACTAAATCTAGTCAAAGAAGTTTCTACCTCAGAAATTTATGAATGGTCAACAGAAACTGAACGCAAGTGGGAATTTGCTAGCGCTTCATCAAAACAAAAATATACAGTAGTAGCTGTCGACTTTGGAGTTAAGCGAAATATTTTGCGTCGCTTGGCTAGTTATGGTTGCAGAGTTGTAGTGGTGCCCGCTAGTAGCACCGTGGAAGAAATTTTGGCATATGAACCTGATGGCATTTTTCTCTCCAATGGCCCTGGTGATCCTGCGGCTGTTACCGAAGGCATTGCTCTCACCAAAGAATTACTCAAACTAGCTAAGCCCACTTTTGGGATCTGTATGGGACACCAGATTCTAGGTTTATCCTTAGGAGCTGAAACCTTTAAGCTCAAATTCGGACACCGAGGACTCAACCAACCTGCTGGCCTAGAACAAAAGAAAGTAGAAATTACCAGCCAAAATCATGGATTTGCGATCGCGCCTGATTCTTTAAGTGCAGAAGTAGAAATTACTCACCTTAATCTCAATGATCGAACTGTAGCCGGACTCCGTCATAAGACTCTACCCTTCTTTTCTGTTCAATATCATCCCGAAGCTAGTCCTGGACCTCACGATGCCGACTATTTATTTGAACAATTTGTCACAATGATGGGTGGTTGATACTCATTACTTATTAATTAAGAAACACTAATTTCTCGTCATTATTAGTATTTTCTCTCAAAAAAACCTTCATGCAAAGCGTTGAGAGATTAGAGACAACAAACATTCGGAGTAGTAAAAGTAGCAAATGGTTTTGATTCGTATCCCCAAAATCTGGAATGTTCCAGACAATCAAGTTACATCTGAAAATCTTTACTGGAACCGACGCCAGTTTATTAAAACTTTGGTAGGAGCCTCGATTGGTGCCAGCGTTCTTCCTTTAGCAGGTTGCCAACAAACTACTTCAGGAGGAGAATCCAAATTGGAGACTGCCTTAGAGAAAAGCCTCAACTTACCCTCGATAAAATCTTTTACCAAAAATCCTGCCTTTTCTAAAATTAATCGCCCAATCGCTGATCGCAAAGTAGCAGGCCAATACAATAATTTTTATGAGTTTGGTAGCACCAAGGCAATTTGGCTGGATGCGCAAGAGCTACCTACAGAAAACTGGAAAGTAGAAGTAACAGGTTTAGTCAACAATCCTCGTACCTATACAATCGATGAAATCAAAAAAGAATTTCCCTTAGAAGAAAGAGTCTATCGTTTTCGCTGCGTCGAAGCTTGGTCAATGGTTTTACCCTGGATCGGTTTTCCCATGAACAAACTAATTGCAGCAGTTGAACCGACCTCAAAAGCCAAATTTGTGCGTTTTACTACCTTTTATGACCCCGAAATAACTAGAGGGCCTCAGTTTCATTTTGGTTCCTTACCTTGGCCATACCAAGAAGGCCTACGTATTGAAGAGATGGCCAACGATTTAGCTTTCTTTGCAGTAGGTATTTACGGACACGATCTACCGAAACAGCACGGCGCACCTTTGAGAATGGTCATACCTTGGAAGTATGGCTTTAAGGGAGCCAAATCTATCGTGAAAGTAGAGTTCGTTGCTGAACAACCTGCTACCTACTGGAATACTATTGATTCTCGCGAGTATGACTTTGAGGCCAACGTCAACCCTAGTAAGCCACATCCCCGTTGGTCACAAGCCACAGAAAAATTTATTAGCAAAGGTCCTGGTATTTCTTGGGAAATCAAAGAGACTCTCCCATTCAATGGTTACGGCGAGTATGTCGCAAATCTTTACACTTAATTGGGTTCAATAGTGACACTCAATTCGCGATCGCACAAAGCTTCACAGTAAGATTTAGCAGTTGCAACATCACAAACCACAATCAGGCCCACTCCTGCATGATGAGCCTCCATCATAGCGTTAACTGCTTGTGGAGTGGTTAGTTCTGGAACAATATCAACCAAGGTCTTTAGGACATACTCCATTGAGTTGAAATCATCGTTGTGTAAAAACAGTCTGTACTGGTTGGTAGCTTCTGAAACTCTATTCATCAGGTTCGATAGTACTAGTCAAGCCATAAGCTTGCAGGTTCTCACAATAAAATTCTGCGTGTTCTAATGCACAGGTAATTACTAAACCGACTCCTGTGTTGTGAGCTTCCATCATGATTGCGATCGCCTGAGTTTCACTCATTCCTGCGACAGTTTTCATCAAAGCCTCCACGACATAATCCCTAGTATTAAAGTCATCGTTATGCAGTAACACTTTATAGCGTGGTGCAAATTTGCGCTTACTTTCTGTAGAGCTTTTCTTGGCAATGGAAATCCCCAATGTCACGTTTTTTAATCTCCTTTTTGTATTATTTCGTATATTTTTTAAATTTTAGTGGCTTTGAAAATCTATATTTTGAGTCGATATTTGCTGTTTCCAAAGTAAATTTATCTTGTCTTTAGATATAAGTACACTCACTTCACTAACAACTCTCAGATATAAGCTACTAGATGCGAGAGGCCACGTATCTTGATAGACTGTACATTAAAAAAGTTAACTTTACTTAATCATTTTTGCAAG
>CAZSEZ010000194.1:0-7611 GCA_964606015.1 uncultured bacterium | reverse complement strand
GGAGAGGAATTCACCACGAGCATCTGCTTGGGATACCACTCTTGTAAATGCGTCAAACATTTAATTTAATCTCCTACTCGATTTAAATGAGTTTGGTTGAACTTCAAAAAATAATCTTAACTCAGTACACGCCTAGCTATCTCCAAGAAAATGCTTAAAGCAGTAGGCGCGATCTCAAAGTGGGCTCCTAACTTTTCAGTTTTTAGACCTTTTCTAATTTTCCTTGCTTGCGATTAAGTTTCCTAAGCAACATTAAAAAAGTTTACAATTAGGAGGTTCAAACTCGGAATAACAAGCTCTGTGAAATACCCTCAATTATCTAGGATACAGAGAAATTTCTCAAAGTCCTGAGTTGACAGCCATGGCCTTAACAAAACCAAGTTTTCGCTATCTTACAAGGTGAAATCTGAAACCACTCACAACTCATCCTAAACAGAATTGTGAATGTCGAAGCTCAAAATAAGCTGCGAAAAGTAATTTTTTGAAATTTCCCTTCAGGTAACTTTTATACAATGCAGTTGACCCATTATTTGTTACATCTTGTTAATTACAAGATTTGAAATAAGAATCAATGACTCGGTAGAGAACTAACTATTCCGAATTGAAGTAGAAAAATCCCCAGCTTTACTAGGATCAAGCAGTAGTGGCACAGCATCAAACTGAGCTTTACAATTTACTTTTTTGTTTTCATTCTAATTAACTACTGATAACTTTCTTTCAAGGTCAAACAAAAAACCATGAATATACTCTTCTGTCCACTCTGAGCCATAGAGTCTGGTAAACATGCCTCTGGCGGGGTCTTTTTCGGCACGGTAATTGAGATAGCTTTTTTGTGCGGTCAAAATCTTCTGTAGATGCTGAGAATCGGTAACAGGCTTCGCTGACTCTACGAAGTTGAGGTAAGCGTCCAAATACTCTTTGAATGCAGCAAATACCGTAGTTGCCACTACTTCATTTTCTTGAGGACGAGTCCAAAGAAATGCTGGAGAGAAGAACTGCTGGGCTTCTTCAGGAAAATCGCCTCCCCATTCCAAATCATGGCGGTACCTTTCAAAAATAGGCATTACTGGTTCAGCATACTTCTTTTGGTACCCAGGATCACCATGGAACAAGGGCTGCATGTCGATCGCTATCAGATGACCTCCAGGAAGAGTAACCAAATCTGCGCCAAAAAAGGGTAAGTCGTAGTTGAGTTCGGGAAAAATTACAAAGTTCAGAACCTGTAGAGAATTACCCCCTTGGACGTGAGCAGCTCTAATTTGTCTAAGCTTAGTAGATTTAAAGCCGTGACTAGTAGTCAGAACTGGTTCCTGGCGTTTGCCTTTACCCATCACTCCTTCTTTACGCTCAAAGCCTTGAGGAATAGGGTAAGGATCGAGTTCTAAGTTCTTTTGCAGAGTTGCGATCGCATGATCGAGAAAAGGTTGGTAAAGAGTCATAATTTTGCTAGACCTATTTCAAGTCAGAGACGTGGGACTAACACGCCTCATCTTTGTATTTTTAAAGTAGTTTTTTAATCTTTTTTTCTTAGAGGTTTTATTTTGTAGCAGCTACGGCTAGGGGAGAAGCATCTTCAAATAAAAACTCATACAGGAATTTATCTGCCCATTCAGAACCAAAGTAGCTGCTGAATAGACCATGAGCAGGGTCACGTTCTGCACTGTACTGGTCATAATCTTGCTGAGCTTTGGCAATTCGCTGGATAGCTTCAGGATCTCTGAGAGGTGTCGCGTTAGCAACAGTGTCCCAATATAGTTGGATGTATTCTTGGTATGCAGGGAAAAGCTTATTGACTACTGTGTCCGCATCGGTCTTGGCAAATAATAGATACTTCGAAAAGTACTGGTTAGCATCATAAAACTTCATTTCTAAGTTTTGTGCTAACTCACTGTATTTATCGTGAATAGCTTTTACTGGTTCGATATACTTCTCTTGGTAATCTTGATCGCGGAACAAAGGCTGGAAGTCAAGAACAACGAGAATTTTCTTTTTACCAAAAGAGAGGAAGTCAATCCCTAAAAAAGGAATGTCATAGTTATGACTTGGGTAAATAACACTATTAAAAACTTGTGCTGTTTCTCCTGCATCTATATAGGTGTAGCGAATCTTTCTTAGCTCAGGACATTGGTAGCACCAGCTTTGGATCGTGGCACGATTTTTACCCCGTTCGCTAATGTTAGATTCCAGCCCTTGGGGAATCGGCCGTTCTTGTAGCTCAAAGCGATTAAATAACTCTTCTTCTAAATATTTTTTAAAAGGGGCAAACATAAATTATGACTTTAGATAGTAAAACTCACCTTGAGCATAAAAAATCTGCTTTCCTCCAGTCTCATTTCTTTAGAACAAAGCAACAATCCGTAATATTGAGGAGTATCACGAAATTAGAGAGGAAGTAGTCTGAGATACGACAACAATAGTTGACCAAGAAATACCAGTAGGTACTAAATGGTCTGATCGATCAATACAAGTAATACAAGATTGCACTGTTCCGAATTAACAATTAACTCTCGGACAACCTTTTAACTGCCTCTCCTCCCAACAATTCTTCTGCTTCTTGCAAAAGTTTGGGGATCTTAGCTTTGTAGGGACTGTCTTGTAAGCATTGGCTAAAGTCGTATTGAGCTACATTCTTTGCTGTTGAGCCAGGGAACCAGTGCCCTCCACTTTCTAATAAGTTGTAGCGAGCTTTGCCATATTCGGTCATGTCATAAGCCAAAGCTAAATTCCGTAGCCAGAGAATGATGGGAATATTAATTTCTCCTGGGGTGTTTTCCCAGCTAGGTAAACCTTTTTGCCAGGTTTTGTACCAGGTTTCACCCAAGATCGCGATCGCTGCACTTTCGAGACGTTTGATAATTGGTGGGAGAATCGTTTCGGCTTTCTCTAGTAAAGGTAATACCTTGAGATGTTCATCAAAATCTGTCGGTCTAGCGGCACCTAAGCTAAGGGTATGAACTTGAGGATGGGACAAGCAGAAGAGATCATTAAAAACCATTGGAGATAATGGTTGACATAGCTCTACTAACTTTTGAGGAGGATTGTAAAGCTTGCCACCTTTATCCGAAGGGCTAATGATGAAGACACCCATGTCGTGTCTAGTTGCAGCTTCAATTGCTGCCCAATTATCTTGATTGATGTAATACCAATGGAGATTGACATAGTCAAATTCTCCTGTTTCGATCGCCTCAACAATAATCTCTGTTGGCCCATGAGTGGAAAAACCGACATAATCGACTTTGCACTCTTTCTGGAGCTTACGCGCTTCTGCTAAGCAGCCACCAGGTCTGATAGTTTGTTCCAGCGTTTCTGCATTATTTATTCCATGAATACCCAAGAGATCGATGCGTTGTAAACCGCAAAACTCGAAAGACTGGTTGAACTGACGACGGAACTCCTGGGTTGAAGGCTTAGGGGAAACTTTGGTTTGGAAAATAAACTGTTCTCGGGGAATTTTGGGAAGAACCTGCCCCAACTGCATTTCTGAACTCCCATACCCTCTAGCTGTTTCAATATGATTAATACCTAACTCCAAAGAACGTCTAATTGTAGCTTCAAGATTCTTTTGGTTAGCTTCGGGAACTTTCGCTAAGGGGATATCTTGCCAAGTATGCTGATACCTCATTCCTCCGCAGGAAAACACAGGCATCTGTAATTCAGTACGACCAAAACGCCGATATTGCATATTTAAAGCTAACTCCCGTCCTTTCATTCACTCATCACTAGATTATTATGATGCTTTTAACTTGGTTATGCTAGATTCTGAGCTAGTTTGCTGAAATGACGAAAAGCTAGCTTTGTAACTACTGGTTAGGTTGTCTAAATGTATATTTTGGTAAGTGCAACAATCAACCTACGACCAATCTGCCCTATTAGCATTAGCGCAAACAAAATCCAAAGCAAGGAACTTAGTTGACCTAACCAAGGGAGAGAATGAAGCATATTCTTTCTTTATTTAAAAGGATTGGTATTTGTACCCCAAGTCTGGCAAAAAATGTTGTACATCAGTACCTTAACGATAGAATTCTTCTTTTTTGTTTACTAAATGTAAAATAATCTTGCAGTAAATGCTTTTGTCATGAAATTAGTCTTTTTGGGATCGGGGTCAGCTTTTACTGTTGGGGCAGGCAATTTTCAGTCAAATATTTTGCTGATTAAAGATGATCGGCAAAAGCTCCTATTAGATTGTGGTTCGGATATTCGTTTTTCTTTGTATGCTGCTGGCTATTCTTATCGGGATATTACTGCTATCTATCTTAGTCATTTGCATAGTGACCATGCAGGAGGGCTGGAATATATTGGCTTTAGTCGTAAATTTGATGATAGTTGCGATCGCTCTAAACTATATCTCCATCCAGATCTTATAAACCCTCTTTGGCAAAATACACTTTCGGGAAGTATGGGGTATCTTTCTGAGGAAGAAGCCGACTTGAATAGCTATTTTGAGTTGGAAACACATCATGATAAGCGCAATTTTTCTTGGAGTCGTATTCTGTTTGAGCTTGTGCAGGTAGTTCATGTTCGAGACTCCCAAGATAAGCTTATGCCAAGCTATGGTCTATTTTTTGTTCTTGATGGAACCAAGATCTTTTTGACTACTGATACCCAATTTGATTTGGCAATCTTGAATCCTTATTACCAGCAAGCAGATCTCATTTTCCAAGACTGTGAAACTACGGCTAGTCCAACTAAAGTTCACGCCCACTATCAACAGTTGGTTACTTTACCGCGAGCTATCAAGCAAAAAATGTGGCTATATGGCTATCAGCCAGGAACATTACCAAACGCCCAGAAAGCCGACTTTCTCGGTTTTGTCCAATGTGGACAAGAGTTTGATTTTAATAGGTAATTGTTGGTGTTTGATAGCTTGGTGGCTCAACATGAATTGAAATCCGAATCGGAGCGTAGTTGGCTTGAAGTTGTTTTTCTACCGCTTCTGTAATATTGTGCGCCTGCTCTACATCCACTGCATCAACGATGAGATGCATTTCCACAAAGACTTGTTTGCCAACAACTCCTCTAGAAGCAATATCATGACAACTCAAAACGCCTGGGACTTTCATCACTAGTTGATGGATCGCTTCTGGCGCGATCGCCATCTCATCTACTAGCCAAGGTAGATTGTCTCGTAAGACTTCCCACCCGCTACGAAAAACCAGAATTGCTACGGGAAAAGCCAATACTATATCTAGCCATTTTAATTGGTTAATATTCCAAGCCTCTGCCTGCCAGACTCCAAGTAATCCAGCCATTACTAATAGTGTTACCCAAATATCGCTAGTAGTATGTTTGGCGTCAGCAATTAGGATTGAACTATTTATCTTTTTTCCGATCGCGCGCTCGTAAGAGGCAACAAAAATATTAATGCCCAAAACCAGCAACAAGATCGTCAACTCTGTGGCGGAAATCTGAACAGATGAATTCTCAAAATCAAAAATTCTTGTGATCGTGCCTTGCAAAATTTCAAAACAAGCAATTCCTAAAAAAGCAGCGATTCCTAGTGCTCCCAAAGCTTCAAATTTACTATGTCCATAAGGATGTTCTCGGTCGGGTTGTGGAGAAGAGAAACGATTAGCAATTAACCCTAAAACATTGTTGGCACTGTCAGTCACGCTGTGTAAAGCGTCTGCCTGTAAACTCAGGGAACCTGTCATAAAACCGATTCCTGCTTTGAGCAGCATAACAATTAGGTTGAGCAGCAGGGTAATTCCTAGTACTTTACGTACTTGGGCACGATTATCTTGCATCGTAATTTAGATATTTGACTGCACTTTAGTAAGAGGGGTTCACTAGCCTGATCATAGACTAAAAATGCTTTAAAGTTATGCCTGATAGGGACTGTAGCTTATCTTGTTGCTAATTGATATTATTAGGCTTTTTTGCAATTAGTAATTTTTTTTATGCAAAGATTAAACTCTATTGCGCTAACTCGTAAAAGTGCATCTTAAATAAGTAGCAGACTTTAGCATTAAGAATAAAGCACTAATTTTTTCTTGATGACTCAATTCACACTTAACCTGGTTCAAGGCTCGGTCGCGATCAACTTTACTCCTGAGGCAGCCCGCAATCTCCAAATTGAACTAACTGCTCTGATGCAAAGCCTGAAAACATCAGCCCTGGCGACAACGGCTAGAGGTAGTCGTCCTCAACCACGTCCCAGTATGGAATATCGCTACAACGGAGATACTTTTGTCGAAGTTTTTTGTAACCCTAATATTTATCCCAGTCCTTTTGCCGCTAAGGTGCTACTGACAATCAAAAATGAGGGGATTCGTTTGACGACAGAAGCAGAATTAACTCAGCTTTTGGAAGATATCGAAAACTATCTAGGACAAAATTGAGCAAAAATCTGAATCGGAAAGTATTGTTATGAATCCTAATAATCCTAGCCAAATTTTACAGCAGGGTTTTCGTATTGCTATTGGGGCTATTACTTCTTTGGTCGAAACGGCTCAAGATCCCGATAAAAGGGCTGAGGCGATCGCAGACATGCAAATGGAATTTAACCAGAAAACTCGGGAATGGGCCGCTAAAGGAGCTGTGACAGAGCAGGAAGCTCGCACAATAATTGACGACTTGATCCGTCAGCGTGGCGGGCAAGCTAATGAAGTTCGCGTAAATCGGAGTACTCCTGATGTTTCGGAAACTGACTCTCCAGTTAAATCTGGTTTGCAGGAACTTAAAGATGATTTGGTTGCTCTGAGACTGGAGCTAATAAAAATGCGAGAACAGGAAGGGAAATAACCCTTTTCAGCTGCAAAGTTTGAGCGATCGCTGCTTAAGCAATCACCATATATCTGCGCCAAGCACGATAACACCAGTTAAGCAAAACGATGATTTGCTTGATTTTTTGAAGTTGTAATGTCAGTAGTGAATATTGCTGGCGAAATAAATAAATATTGTTTTGGTTCTTTTGCAACAATTGCGGCGTTATTAGTAGAACAGCGTGAAGGTAGTTTTCGCAGCTACTGATTGCACTGGTAATTAGCCCTAACAACTTACAAAATTGCCATAATTTAATTGCTAAATAAAGATTGAATACAGTTATTAATGAATTTAGAACAATAACAACAATTATCATTGATATAAAGACTTAATTGGCTATTTTTGAATGAAACTGCTGGTCATCAGTAACGGTCATGGCGAAGATGTAATTGCTGTTAGGGTATTAGAACAGCTCAAACTTATCTTACCTGCAGTAGAGATTATTGCACTTCCAATTGTGGGGGAAGGTCATGCTTATCAGAAACTCTCTATTCCCCTAGCGGGAAAAGTACAAAATATGCCCTCCGGGGGCTTTGTCTATATGTCTGGAGAGCAACTTGTTGCTGATCTTCAAGGCGGACTGTTTCAGCTTACCATCGAGCAGCTCAGAGTGATTAATCGTTGGGGTAAGACCAAAGAACCAATTCTGGCAGTTGGGGATATTGTTCCTTTGTTGTTTGCTCTTATGAGTGGGGCTAAATATGCTTTTGTGGGTACCGCAAAATCGGAATACTACCTCCGAGATGGTTCCGGTCAATGGTTAGCTCAAACCTCTTGGTTGGAAAGACGTTTTGGCTCAGTCTACTTGCCTTGGGAAAGATGGTTATTGCAAAAAGCGGTTAGTGTATA
>CAZSEZ010000193.1:0-7627 GCA_964606015.1 uncultured bacterium | reverse complement strand
TATTTTGTTAGCTTCTAGTTACGAAACGGGAACTATTGTAAAAGCTTGATATTTTTTTAGATTTCTTGTTGATTCTGATTATTGTCGATATGGGCGATCTTTAGATATGGCGTATTCCCAGCTCAGTTTATCTAAGGCAGATATTGTCGTGGTAGATGACAATCCAGTTAATTTACGCTTACTGATGCAAATTCTTAGCAATCATGGGTATAAGGTTCGGCCAGTCCCTAATGGGAAATTGGCTTTATCTGCAGTAGATGCCATCTTACCCGATCTGATCTTGCTAGATATCAACATGCCAGATCTCGATGGTTACGAAGTCTGTGAAAAATTAAAACAAAACCCTAAGACAGCTCAAATTCCCGTAATCTTCATTAGTGCCTACAATAGCGCGATCGACAAAGTCAAAGCTTTTGGAGCTGGAGGAGTTGACTACATTCCCAAACCTTTTCAAGTAGAGGAAGTCTTAGTAAGAGTCAAAAACCATCTTTCAATTCGCTTTTTACAACAAAGTCTTGAAGAAAAGAATCAAAACTTAGAAGATACACTCGAAGAATTAAAAGCAGCCCAAGAACATTTAGTTCAATCAGAGAAGATGGCAGCTTTAGGACAATTAATTGCAGGAATTGCTCATGAGATCAATACTCCATTAGGAGCGATCAAATCTTCGATTAATAATATGCAGGATTTTTTCCAAGAGGGAGTTTATCAATTTCCTCAGTTTTGCCAATCTTTAGATCAATTAGAAACTGGTATCATCTTAAATTTACTCAAACAAGCCAACAGGCAGACTCAATATCTTTCTAGTAGAGAACGAAGAAAAATCAAAAGAGACCTCAGTAAATATTTTGCAGCAGAATCAATCCCCAATCATCGTGATCTAGCTGAAATCGTAACTGATCTAGGGATTCATGATAATTTGGAAATGGTTATTCCGTTATTAAGAAATGAATCTGGGATATCTATTATCAATACAGTTTACGATATCTTCAATTTACAGAAAAGTGCCAAAACGATAGAAGTAGCTACTGACAAAGCAGCTAAAATTGTCTTTTCTCTAAAAACACACGCCAGACAAGATTCGAGTGCAACAAAGACCAAAGCCAATATTATTGAAGGGATTGAAACAGTTTTAACCCTATATCAAAATCAGCTTAAATATGGGGTCGAAGTAGTCAAAAAATATGAAGATATTCCTCGTATACATTGTTACTATGACGAGCTAAACCAAGTCTGGACTAACTTAATCCATAATGCCTTACAAGCGATGAACTATCAGGGAACACTAGCAATTAATGCACGTTGCCAAGACAACAATGTTGTTATTAAAGTAAGCGACGATGGTCAAGGTATTCCCCCAGAAAATATGGAAAAGATCTTTCAACCTTTTTTTACGACTAAACCTGCGGGAGAAGGTAGCGGGCTTGGGTTGGATATAGTTCGAAAAATTATCACTAAGCATCAAGGTGATATCAGTGTTACTTCCAAATCTGGACAAACGATTTTTACTGTCTCGTTACCGATTATGGAAAAACACATGGAAGAACAAGAAAGTATTTCTGTTCCAGAACAGGAAGTGGTTACAATCAACAATCAACAATCAACAATCAGTCAATAGTTAAGAGGAGCATCATACCAATGTCAAAACCAGTCATTATCTGTGTTGATGATGAAAGACTCGTATTAGATAGTCTCAAAATCGAATTACGTAAATTTTTTGCAGATCGCTGTATCTATGAGTTTGCTGATAGTGCCGAAGAAGGCTTAGAAATAGTAGAGGATCTCCACGAAGAAGATCCAGAAAGCAGAAAAGTAATTCTTTCGGATTGGTGGATGCCAGGAATGAAAGGTGATGAATTATTAATCAATGTTCACGAAAAGTACCCATCTGTTGTCACGATTATGTTGACTGGTCAAGCCAGCGAGGCAGCAATTTCCGATGTTAAAGAAAAAGCAAATTTGCATTGTTGCGTGCGTAAACCCTGGAATTACGAAGAATTAATGGAAATACTCCAAAATGTTTTAGAGTCAGAGATAGTTACAAGCGATCGCTTGTAATAAAAATAAAAGGATCACCATCGCTAAAAACGCTAAAAAAAAGATAGTTAACAATAAAATCTAACTGCGAAGCTGCTCAAAACCTAAGCTCTAATGCTGACAAACATATGTTCAAGCATTATTTGAGTCATGGTGGAGCAGCCAAGAATAGTAGTATGGCGATGAATGATGCAACTAACAATTCAAGATTCGATTGGTTTGTCCCCTATTTTGTCCCCCATAGTAACGGCGATCAAAAAATCTTAGAACAGTGGGGATTTATTCCTGGAATACCAGAGTTATTAATGCTGAGGCAGGTACATGCTCTCGAACATGCCACAGTTTGGATGCTCAGCAGTCTTCAGTCCTCAGGAAGTAAATCTACAGATGGCGCAGATGATCTTTCCTTAGGAGGATTATCTACTGAAAGAGGGTTTTTTCTCTACGGCAGCGTAAATCAGCTACAGCTCAAGCAAGCAGTAAAACTAGCCCTAACCAAGCTTAAAAGAGGAGAATGGAATTTAGCCTTACATCCTCGTTGCGGAACTAATGCATCTGTTTCTGCCATCCTAACAACGGGAGCCATTTTTACTAGCTATGCGGTTTTGCCAAAAGACCCTTTCGTACAGTTGCTGGGGATGGGGGTTGCGGGGATGGTAACTACTTGGGTTGCTCCAGATATTGGCATGTCAGTTCAAAGATATCTAACAACAGCAATTCCTTTTAATCTACATCTAGACAGTATTTGTCAAACCAAAGATAAATGGGGTCGTCCCGCTCACTTTATTCGCCTGCAGTGGCAAAATTAACTATTAGCAACTATCAATAGACAAGGAAATCTTGCCCGAATTACCTGAAGTAGAAACCGTACGCCGAGGCCTAAATAAGCTAACGCTCCAGCAAACGATTAAATCGGTTGAAGTGTTGCTTCCGCGGACTATCAGCTATCCACCTGAATCAGAAGCTTTTACTAGTGGTTTACAGGATAAAGCGATCGCATCTTGGCATCGTCGAGGAAAATATCTCCTGGCAGAGTTAGATAAAGATGCTGGCTGGCTAGGAGTACATCTAAGGATGACAGGACAACTTTTGTGGACAGAACAAGCAGAAGCATTACAGAAACATACCCGCGTTCGTCTACTTTTTGCCCAAGACAAAGAATTACGTTTTGTAGATACTCGTACTTTTGGCAAAATGTGGCTAGTCCCTGCCAATACTGAACCCGAAAAAGTCATCACAGGATTACAAAAATTAGGACTTGAACCTTTTGATTCAAAGTTTACTGCAGAACATCTGGCTACCAAGTTAGCTACTCGCAGTCGAAATATTAAGACATTACTGTTGGATCAAGGAGTTGTAGCTGGAATTGGCAATATCTATGCTGACGAAGCTCTTTTCACTAGTGGCATTCATCCTGAAACCCTAGGAAAAAATTTAACCCCGGAACAAATCAAAGAATTACACCAAGCAATTGTCAAAGTTTTGCAAACGAGTATTGATCGTGGAGGCACTTCTTTTAGT
This sequence comes from uncultured bacterium, assembly GCA_964606015.1. Lineage (GTDB taxonomy): Bacteria > Cyanobacteriota > Cyanobacteriia > Cyanobacteriales > Xenococcaceae > Hyella. Next base: position 4,069 of record CAZSEZ010000193.1, on the reverse strand, counting down.
GATTTTCTCAATCTTCTGGGAGTTCAAGGCAACTATGGCAACCATGCTTTGGTTTATGGCAGAAAAGATTTGCCCTGTCGGGTTTGTGGTACGCCCATTAGTAAAATCAAACTTGGGGGGAGGTCCACTCATTTTTGTTCCCAGTGCCAGCCTAAATAGCAAGGATCGGGGAGAAAGGATTAAGCGATCTGGTTTTTAAAGATAATCACTGTAGAATAATACCGCTAAAATAGAATTCGCTTCATTACTAGGTTATGAATCAAGCTTCAGCCCAAATTCTTGACGGAAAAGCCTTAGCTCAAAAAATTCAGTCTGAGTTAAGTCAAGAGGTCGCAACACTGGAACCTAAAATTGGTCGTCCTCCTGGTTTAGCTGTATTGATGGTGGGGAACAATCCTGCCTCTGCTGTGTACGTAAGAAATAAAGAAAAAGCCTGCGCCAAAGTTGGGATCGCTTCGGTAGGCAAACATTTCCCCGCTACAGTCACACAAGCAGAACTAACAGCAGAGATTCATAGTCTCAATCAAGACCCCAATGTAGACGGAATTTTGGTGCAGTTACCTTTGCCCGATGGTTTTGACTCAGTCGCTTTACTCCACGAAATCGAGCCTAGTAAAGATGCGGATGGCTTACATCCAGTAAATTTAGGTCATTTAGTACGTTCCGAAACTGGCTTACGTAGCTGCACTCCAGCAGGTGTAATGAAGTTATTAGAAGAGTACAAAATTGAGCCATCAGGGAAAAAAGCCGTTGTCGTGGGTAGAAGTATTTTGGTAGGTAAGCCATTAGCTCTGATGCTTTTGGAAGCAAATGCCACTGTCACAATAGCTCATTCTCGGACTCAAGATTTGGCAGCTGTTTGTCGTGAAGCCGATATCTTAGTAGCAGCAGTGGGCAGACCAGAGATGATAACGGCAGATATGGTTAAACCAGGAGCAGTAGTAGTTGATGTGGGGATCAACCGCGTCACTAATAGCGATACGGGAAAATCTCGCTTAGTCGGAGACGTAGCATATGCGGAAGCCACTCAAATAGCTAGTTATATTACTCCAGTACCTGGGGGAATTGGCCCAATGACTGTGGCGATGTTATTAGCAAATACAGTTGCTAGTTATAAAAAGAAAAATTGCTAGCTTGATTCTGGTAAACGCGTGTTATCGGTAGAGATGATTTTGTGCTTTTACTTCTGCAATACATGTAGAAAATGATTCTACTAATGGCTGACCTAACCGAATAAAAGATGTCAGAGTTTCACGATCAGTCTTTGCAGGAGTCCCGCTATTAAAAGGCGGTTCAGGTTCGTACTCAAGCATCAATTGACTCATTTTTGCTATTGATTCGCCCCAAACCAAAGCCAACAAAGTCAAACCAAGATCTATCCCAGACGTAACCCCAGCACCAGTTAAGCGATCGCGATCTCGAACAACTCTTTGATCAATTACTTCTACGTCTAAAGATTCTAAAAGTGACTTAAAAGCCCAGTGACAAGTTGCTTGATACCCTTGCAATAAACCTGCCGTAGCTAGGATCAAAGAACCAGTGCAAATACTAGTTGTGTATTGAGCTGTTTGACTAATATGTTGCAAAAATTCGAGAGTTTCTCGATCTTGCATAACCGAAACTTGTCCAATTCCACCACCAGGGACACAGATAATATCTAGTTGAGGGCAAGTTGCAAAAGTAACAGTAGGACTCAAAGTTAGCCCTTCATTACTAAAAATTGCATCTAAATTTTTGCTTATTAGATGTATTTTGGCATTTGGAGGAAAGCTGAGTACCTGATAGGCAGCCATTACATCTAACTGAACTACACCAGGATAAATTAAAAAACCAATTTCAATCGAATCTGTCATTTTTACCGTTGTAAGAATTTATTTACTGTGACACCATCTTAGGGAGACAGCTTTACTGACGGCAGTACCCAGGTGGGTACTTTTTGTGAATGAACTCAACCTGGGATAGTCTTTTTTCTCACTTAGCTACTGCTAATACAGAGCGTGATTTAAGAAATCGGTTTATGGATTGTATTAGTAGTTATTTTGCAGTGCAAAAATGGGGAATTTATCTTTTAGATGAAGAAAGCAAATTGCTAAGTTGTGATACATATGGCGTGAGCGATCGCTTTATTGAAAGATATCAAAAATACGGCAAAGGAATCGATCCTTTAATGGATTATGTATTGAAATACCATGCTCCATGTCACGAAGAATTAGTACTTCCTCAAGGAAAATGGAAACAAAGCGAGCTTTATCAAAGATGTTGCATTGAATATAACCACGAACATATTATGACTGGTGGCATTGTAGGCAATGGTCAATTGATTGGGACAATTCACTTTGCTAGGCTAGAAGATACTCCTACTTTTACTACCCATGATTTACTAAGATTAAGCGCAGTCTGCAACCATATTTCTAGTTGTTTAGCTAGTCTGAGAAGTCAGCCTAGTTCTATTGATCAACAGTTAAATGGTCTTTTGAGCAAACGGGAGTTGCAAATTGCTAATTTAGTGGCTCGTGGTCTAACTAATGCTGAAATCGGCCGTGAATTATGGATTAGCGAAAATACAGTAAAAAAAGTTTTAAAAAAGCTCTTTCTTAAGCTGGAAATTAGCAGTAGGGCAGAAATGGTAATGAAACTAAGATATATCTTGGATTAATAACAATAAATCTTAGAAAAATGGGTTTAAATCTAACACCATATACAGAACAAAGGAATCGTCTACCACGGACGGGAAAAGTTATTTTGGCTCAATACAATAAGGATTCTGTAATTGTTTATCAAGCTTATCGTCCTGCTATTGGTCTTTATGCAGCTAAACACAATCATTTTGGTGGTGAGTTTAGCTTATCCCGTATGAGTTGGATCAAAACCAATTTTTTGTGGATGATGTACCGTTCAGGTTGGGGAACCAAGACAGGCCAAGAGGTCATTTTAGCTGTCAAACTCCGTCGAGAAGCCTTTGATTTTATTTTGTCTCAAGCTGTTCCTGCTAAATACAACCCAAAAAGATATACCAATAAATCGGAATGGCAAAAAGCTGTGGCTCGCTCGGATGTTCGTTTGCAGTGAGACCCCGACCGTAATCCCTATGGAGGTAAATTAAATGCAGGAAGAAGAGCTATTCAACTCGGCTTACGGAGAGAAGCGATCGCGAACTGCCGAGAATGGATTATCAACATTGAAAATATTTCAGATTTGGTCCTAGAGCAAAGAAAATACCTTGATCATCCCGATTATCAAAATCCAGTGGTTCCCATAGCACAAATTTATCCAGTACAAGATCAAACAATAGCCCACAACCTCGGAATCACAAACTGATCTTTTTAAATCAAGCTAATCTCCTCATATTCAAAGTCTTGAATACGATCTAGACGAATGCTCACACCATTACTCAACTTACACCAGTCCATACTGTCAACAGCATAAATATCCACAATTAGACCAGTAACTTTCACATATTTATCCTCTTGATCTAGGTAAGTAATAATGCAACGATTTTTGAGGTTTGCTATTTCACCTAAACGATCTCGTAAATAACAACTCACATGGTCGCGCTCTTCATCATTCATAAATTAGTTCTCATAGCAAAAAAAACGCCTCCAGCCACCAACACAAAAGGAATCCCCGTGGTTTCTAGAAGCGTTAACTTTAAATTAAATTAGAGAGTATTCTCAAAAGCGACCATTACCACTACCGGCATAGGAATTAGTACGGGGTTTTGCTTTATTCACTCTAAGAACACGACTAGCCCATTCTGCTCCATCTAAAGCTTCAATTGCTTTATCTTCTTCAGCATCGGAGTCCATCTCAACGAAAGCAAAGCCTCTAACTCTACCTGTTTCACGATCTGTTGGAATATGTACTCTTTTAACTGTGCCATATTCACTAAAAACTTCTTTCAAGTCTTCTTGTTCGATTTCGTAAGCTAAGTTACCTACATATATAGACATATTTATTTGCCCTCTTAATTGATGTTGCGTTTAGAGAGACAAGATTATTGGAAAAGAAACAGTTCAATACTCTGTAGAGGAAACTTTTGATACTGTGTTAAATACTTAATCGTTAATCT
>CAZSEZ010000192.1:0-7636 GCA_964606015.1 uncultured bacterium | reverse complement strand
TCCATTTATAGAAGAAGAGAGAGTCCTAGTTATCGAATATGAACTAGGGCTCTCTTCTTTTTATGTTATTTTTTAATTTGTAATGATTTTTCGAGCAAAGAGTTTGTTTTGGAATTTTTAGAAACTCAATTTTACTTAGTTGAAAGATTTGGCGACAAACTTGTTAATAGTCAGTTGAATCATCTTAGCTTTAGTAGCATCATAATAATTTTCTTTGCTGGGCTACTGACTAGTCTTACTCCTTGTATGCTTTCCATGTTGCCAATTACGGTGGGCTACATTGGTGCATATGAATCAGAAGGAAGATTGTACAGCGCTATTCAATCCTTTTGGTTTGCTTTTGGTTTGGCAACTACCTTGGCAATACTGGGAGCTGTAGCTACGGCATTTGGAAAGGTATACGGTCAAATAGGTCTTGGTTTGCCATTTGTGGTGAGTTTAATCGCCATAATTATGGGTTTAAATCTGTTGGGAGTAATTCCTTTGCAACTGCCAAATTTAGATCTAGTGAGTTCTGTATCTGATAAATTACCTCGAAGTGTTCGTTCATACTTGTTCGGGCTTACTTTTGGTTTGGTGGCTTCTCCCTGTAGTACTCCAGTTTTAGCTACTCTACTAGGTTGGGTAGCAACCACTCAGGACCTATTACTCGGTACTGGTTTGTTGCTATCTTATGCAATGGGATATGTTTTACCTCTGATTTTAGCTGGAACTTTTACCGCTTCGATTAAAAAGTTATTGGAACTTCGTCAGTGGTCTGGCTGGATTAATCCTGTAAGTGGTTTGATGCTAATTGGTTTTGGTATTTTTTCTTTCTTAACTCGATTGCCAATTAGTATCTATTAACCCAGAATTAGAAGTTATTTTTAGGAGCCTTTCGAGTCTATTCCTCAATTCGATAGCCAAATTCTGCTAGGCGTATTCGAGATTGCCGCCACTTAGGCTCTACTTTTACGAATAATTCTAAGTAGACGTCTCCTGCAATTAATTTTTGAATTTGCTTCCTGGCTTCAGTGCCAATTTTTTTGAGCATTGAACCTTTTTTGCCAATAATGATTCCTTTTTGGGAGCCTCTTTCAACGTTGATTACGGCAAAAACTTTAGTGATGAGTTCTGATTCAACAATTTTCTCGATCGCAATAGCAACTGAATGCGGGATTTCTTCTCTAGTTAATAACAGGATTTGTTCCCTAATTAGCTCCGCCATGATGAAGCGTTCTGGCTGATCTGTTACTAAATCAGGCGGGTAATAATAAGGGCCTGTTTCTAGATTATTAACAATGAGTTGTTGAAGCTGGTCGATCCCTTCTCCTGTGGTGGCAGAGAATTTGACTGTCTCCCAAGAACGTTCTCCCACTAAATCAATGTAGCTATCGTCCAAATCGGGGTTGTTTTCTGGCTGTAGATCTTGCTTATTTAAACCGAGAATAACTGGTGTTTTTGCTTTTTTTAGGAGATCAAAAATAAAACGATCTCCTCCACCTGCAACTGTCGAACTATCTACAACAAGCAGAACTAAATCCACGGCACCGATAGCTACTTGAGCATTTTTAACCAGTACTCTACCTAGTTCATGATGGGGTTTGTGAATACCTGGGGTATCGACAAAAATAATTTGAGCTACATCATTAGTCAGTATTCCTTGCAAACGATTACGAGTTGTTTGCGCAACGGGAGACGTGATTGCAACTTTTTGCCCGATCAACTGGTTCATTAGTGTTGATTTGCCCACATTTGGTCTTCCAATAATTCCTACAAAACCAGACTTAAAGTCAGGATGAGCAACAGGAATCATAGCTATAGGTTCATTCATGTGGTGACAAATAGTTAATCAGTATAGTGGATAGTCGAGCACAAGTGATTCTACCAATTATTAATTTAGTAGCAAACTAAAGTATCTTTAGTATTTCTGCCAGTAGTAGGATTTGTTCCAGATGCCATCTCACAGAGCTTTTCTTCTGTGATCGGTCTTAACAAAGCATCAGTAAAATCAGCTCCTTCGATGTTGGCACCATCTATCAAAATATTGGTAAGGTAAGCTCCTTCAAGAATGGCATTCTTCAAATTAGCTTTAGTCAAACGAGTTGATTCGAGATCAGCAAAGCGCAGATCAGCTCCTTCGAGGTTAGCATCAGCTAAATTCGCTCCAAAAAACCGTACTCCCTGAGCTGTAGCGAAACTGAGATTACTTCCTCTCAGGTTCGAATGATCGAAGCTAGCATCGTTCAAATTTTGATGAGAAAAATCGCGATCCATCAAAACTTGTTTGTTGTAATCAATTGCCAATGCCTGGGGAGTAAAGCTACTAAAGAGTAAACCCGATACTAAGGTACAAAACCATATTCTGGAGAAAACCTTTTGCCAGCAAATAGATTTTATAGACTTAAAAAATTTCATTTCACGCTCCCAAATATATATTATTAAAGTGCAAACTCAAGCTAACATCTAGCATTAACTAGATCGTCAAATTGAAAATGGCCAGTACAATTGGCAGTCTTGGAGAACAGCTAGTCATTGACTGGTTAAGAGCTAATTCTTATCGCATATTACATCATAGCTGGGGTTGTCGCTGGGGCGAGTTGGATATTGTCGCTTTGGATTTAAGCGATCGCACTTTAGCCTTTATTGAAGTCAAAACTCGTAGTAGTTCTAACTGGGATCAGGATGGTTTGCTAGCTGTATCTAGTAGTAAACAAAATAAAATTATTCGTAGTGCAGAGTTATTTATCTCGCAAAATAGCTATTACGCAGATTTTTATATGCGTTTTGATGTGGCTTTAGTTCGTTATACAAAGTGTCCTGAGAAAATAGATCAAAAGCTTAATAGTGAGTTAAGTGAGCAAGGGAGAGTGACCTGTATTTCAAGCCTAGCAACTAGTTCAAGTCTATATTCTTTATCTAGCCCTAACTATCAATTACACCTTATTGAGTATTTGGTAAATGCTTTTGAGTGTTGTTAAGGTCGTGAAATACTCAATTAACTTCTATATTAAAAAACTAACTGTATGAATAGCTTTAAGGATTGTTTTAACTATGAGAATTTTGCTGGTTGATGATGAAACGGCATTGACAGATCCTCTATCGAAAATACTAATTCGAGAAGGTTATGAAGTAGATATCGTTCATGATGGTAATCGAGGAATTGAGCTGGCTTTAGCCAGTAGATACGATCTATTAATCTTGGATTGGATGCTACCCCATAAATCTGGCTTGGAAATTTGTAATGAGTTACGTGGTCAATCCATTACTACTCCCGTACTTTTTTTGACTGCCAAAGATACTATTGATGATCGTGTCTTAGGATTAGATGCTGGTGCAGATGATTATATTGTTAAACCATTTGAGCTACGAGAATTATTAGCAAGGGTTCGAGCTTTATTACGTCGAGGTATTTCTCCAGAAACTAATGTCACTAGTAGCAGATTAAAAATTGCTGATCTTGAATTAGACCCAGATAACTGTACTGCTTATCGCCAAGGTAAAGCAATCGATTTATCAGAGAAGGAATTAGAATTGTTAGCCTATTTTATGCAAAATGCTGGTAAATTACTTACCCATGAAGTTATTTATCAGCACCTTTGGCAAAACCAAGAACAACCAAATAGTAATGTGTTGGCTGCTTTAGTCCGTTTGTTACGTCGTAAAATAGAAATTAAAGGTCAACCAACTTTAATTAATACTGTTTATGGCAAAGGCTATCGTTTTGAGGATTTTTAAAATGTATTTTTTCTCATGAAAAATTAAGCAAAAATACGTGTATTTACTGAAGTTTTTAAGCCAAAAATAAAATTTTTGAATGATAGAATTAAACGGTATATTTAACCAGTAAATACTTTAAATGCCAATATTTGAAAATTTACCCAGACTTGAGGGTAATGCAATAGTAGAATTTACGATTAATGGTCAATCCGTTCTTATTGAAGTCGATGGCGAAAATGCTCCTATCACTGCTGGGAATTTTGTCGATTTAGTCCAAAGAGGAGTCTACGACGGTGTTGCTTTTCATCGAGTTATTGAAGGCTTTGTCGCGCAAGGTGGCGATCCGCAAACTCTTGATCCCGATTTTATTGGTCGTGTAGGGGTTGGTGGATTTATTGATCCTGATACAGGAGAAGAGCGCACCATTCCCTTAGAGGTTAGGTTAGAGGGTGATCGCGAACCTAGTTATAGTATTCCCCTGGGAACTTCTGTTGCAAACGGGATTTTTGATCCAGTTTTGGAAAATGAACGGGGTGCGATCGCTTTTGCTAGGTCAAGCGAACCAGATACTGCATCGTCTCAGTTTTTTTTCGTCTTAGAAGATGCCCCTTTTTTAGACGGTAATTTTTCTGTTTTTGGTAGAGTTATCGAAGGTTTAGATGTTATAGACAATCTTCAAAGAATAGAGGTTCAGAATCTTAACCCTACTATTGAGCTAGATAGAGTTGAAGATGCAGAAGTTATTTCAGGCTTGGAGAACTTGATTCAACCTGAAGATCTTGAGCTTTCAGAACCAGAAACTATCGATTTATATCGTTTTAGAAATACAGGATTTAATACCGGAACTTATCTTTTTGTTGGTCAAAACGAGAGAAACAGTATTACGAATAATCCTCAGTTCAATCAGACTTTTGAGCTAGAGGGAGCAGGTAATCTTGCTTTTACTGCCAGCACTATAGAGGGCGATAATTTATCCCCTTTCTTCCGTTTACGAAGTCTAGCAACAGAGGGAACTTTTTTGTTAGTTGGAACTGAAGAGTATAATGCTATTTTCGCTGAGGATTCTGATCAAAGAGAGCTTTGGATTCCAGAAGGTTTTGATGAACAAGGAGTAGATATTCCCGAATTTTATCTTTTTGGTGCAGGTTCTGGAGAAGGTGAGGCCTTTAATCGTTTCCAAAATAATGAAAATGGTACATTTTTGTTTGCAGGTCCTTCCGAAACTGCTGACATTCTCAATGATCCTAACCTTTCAGAAACTTTTACTAATCAAGGGGTTGCTTTTGAGAGTCTTTAGTACAGTTTTAGAATGAAAATGACTGTTTGAATTAGAATAAAAAGTAAATATTTTTGATTTATTTATTGGTGTCAAATTTGCTAATTTGAGTAACTACTGTTCTAATAGCTATTGTGTTAAAAATATAAGTGAAGCTGAGATTTATTGCTTTTAATTGGCTAGTTTAAATAGTGTTTAGTACTTGTGAAAATCAATAATCGGCTTGTACTTTTTTGATTTTTCTTGAATCTCAATTTACTTTGGAATTGCTGAACTGAAAATTCGAAAAGAGGAGAAAGACCTGGTTTCAAGTCCTTCCCCTCTTTTTTCTAGATCTCTATTTTCAGTAAGACAAATCTTAATTAAAAGCGAATCTGTAACGCTTTTCTTGCTTGTTCGCGGTCATCAAAGTGAATCTTGGTTGTCCCTAGTATTTGATAATCTTCATGTCCTTTTCCGGCAATCAATACGCCATCTCCAGGTTGAGCGGAAGCTATTGCTGTGGCTATAGCTACTGCGCGATCGCCTTCCACAATAATTTCTATATCTTGAGGAATTCCCGCCACGACATCATTAAGAATTTGTTGAGGGTCCTCAGTACGAGGATTATCGGAAGTTACTACTGCCAAATCAGCTAAATCTGCGGCAATTTTTCCCATTAATGGGCGTTTGCTGCGATCGCGATCCCCTCCACAACCAAAGACACAGATCATTTTGTTTTTAATAAAAGGGCGTGCAGCCTTTAATAAATTTTCTAGGCTATCAGGAGTGTGGGCATAGTCCACAATAACACTGATGTCTTGAGCTTCACTGACTTGAACTCGCTCCATCCTGCCTGGTACCCCGTGGAACTGAGATAGCGTTGCGGAGATAACTGAAAGCTTGACCCCTAAATGCAGAGCGGCACCTGTTGCTGCTAATAAATTAGCTAAATTAAACTGTCCTACTAAAGGCGAAGCAAAAGCGATTTCCCCTTCGGGAGTATGAAGAGTTCCGCTGACACCTGTTGCCTGGTAGTCCAATTTACTAGTGTAAAGATCCGCAGTAGGGTCATTAACACTATAAGTCCAGACTTTATCTTGTCCTAATTGTTGGATCAGGCGCTTGCCATAATCATCATCGAGATTCACAATGGCTTGACCCTTGAGGTATTCTTCGCTAAAGAGCAAAGCTTTGGCCTGGAAATAATCTTCCATACTCTTGTGGTAATCCAGATGATCTTGAGTCAAATTGCTGAATACTGCTACTTCAAAACTACATCCTTTGACTCTACCTTGAGCCAGGGCATGAGAGCTGACTTCCATGATTGCACACTTACTACCTGCTGCTACTGCTTGAGCCATCTGTGCTTGTAGGTCTACCGCAAAAGGAGTAGTATGCGCTGCTGTTTTTTGATAGCCAGCCCAACGCGTATAAAGAGTCCCAAATAAAGCTGTGGGTAACTGAGACTGTAGTAGAAAATATTCAATCAGATGAGTAGTCGTGGTTTTGCCATTTGTGCCAGTGACTCCAACTAAATTTAGTTTACTAGCAGGATAATCATGGAAAGCCGCAGCTAATTCGCCACAGGCTGCAATCATATTTTGGGTTTTGATCAGGCATTGATCTTGAGGCGGCAATTTAGTGGCAGCTTCGGGCGTTACTAATGCGGCGATCGCGCCAGCTTGGATTGCACTTTGCCAAAATTCCCCACCATCTACCTTGGTTCCAGGCATACCAATGAATAAATCTCCCTCTTGGCAAGTTTGGGAATTTGTACAAAGTCTAGTGACCTCTTTTTCTAAAGCTTGATGTTCTGTTGCCGTCTCGATTGTTGCGACTTTTGCTAATAGCTCTCTAAGTTTCATCATTTACCCCTCACTAGACTTGAGATCGTTTCTGTTGTAACTGTTTGTTCAGTTATACGCTACTAGTCAAATTTTTTTGTAACAATCGCTCCAATTGTGTAACTGAAGCACGAGGGGATAGTCTGGGTAGAGGTTTTTCTATGTCGTTTATTTTTTGGCAAAGTACGGGGACTTCGTATTGATATGCATCAAACCAAGAATTATTGGTTGTGATATCACGAATTTCCAACTCAAAATCAAATTGAGTTACTTGGGCTAATTTCTCTTGTAGGCCTTCACAGAGATGGCAACCTGGTTTGCTATACAAAATTAATTGAGTCATCACGATACTACATAAACTAAGCCAACAACTTAGTTTATATCTTTGCTTATTGAGCAGGTTAAATTCTCATCAAATTAAAACTTATTCTTCTTTTTTGCTCAAGTAAGAAATTTATGAGGTGCTTGGTTCTTTTAAGCAAAAATTGGAAAAGATTGGCTGTCAAGTGTGAGGAAGAAAGGTTAGGGTAAATAATTTGTATCAGATTTTTACCCTAAACACCTAACCGCAAAGATTGTCAGACCCTTTAGTTACAGTAAACCAGGCCAGTTGGCATTAGCTTTTTTGATGTTGCCTGGAACATCTTTTTCCCAACGACGTTGAATGCCTTGATTGTAATTGAGATAAAGCTTTCCATCGACGATTTTCCAGGCTTGAGGATCGATTGGCGCAGTATAGCCTTGACTGACGGCCCAAGCACAGAAACCTCCATACTGAGGTGCATACTGTTTAGGATTAGCTGCAAATAGATCGCGATTTTCGGCAGTAGCAAAT
>CAZSEZ010000191.1:0-7647 GCA_964606015.1 uncultured bacterium | reverse complement strand
GTAGAAATTTGCTCGATTTCGATTATGTCTATCTTCTTTGCTGTTTTTGCTCCTGCCCTAACCATCAAAGAAGTCCAATCCACAGGGTAATCTGGCTCTACCTGGACTTGGAAACTATAGGAATCGCGTTCTTGCAAGACAAAGAAAAACTCGAAGCTTGCTGTGCCACATTTTTCAATGCTGCCTTCCGATCTAACTTTTTTGATTTTTGACTTAGTTACAGCGGTATCTTGGTAAACCGTTTCACCTAAACCATTGTTGATTTTCAAGTTAGCTCTAGTCCATTCAAATACGTTTTCATCAAGCTTGGTTTGGATACTGACTCTGATTAAGCGATTGTTACCTCCCAAAACAGTTCTTCCTTTGGGATCGCTGTCAGATACTTGGCAATCTATAACTTTGTGCCCGCTATATTTGGTTGCTATGCGCGCCAAAATACCCAAGATAACTGAGAAGACTACTCCCCACCACAAGTGCTTGGTCTGGATTACCCCATCTGCTATGTAAACCCGAAAAATAACTTCAAGATCTGCAGGTTGACCAGAAGTAGTCCCTGATTCCAAAACCGCAATTACCAGATCTACTTTTTCTGTTTTTGGCGATTTAATGTCTAGACCACCCAAAAGATCTTCTCTTGACCAATAGCCAGATTCACCTTCTTCACGCCAAGTACCTGATTCTCTCCAAGCTTCATCAATCGCCGAAGTGATAATTTGACCTTGCTGATCTACTAAGCTAAGTTCGTAAATCAGCCAATGATTGCTTGAGAAACTGGGATTGACATCGATTCTCAGAGCCCCTGGTCGTTTGGGATCGAGTTCGAGGGTTGTTACCTTGACTGGTTGGTTTTTAGTAACTTTGACTGGCAGGGGAGCCCAGGCTTTGGGGGAAAACGCTCCCATGGGGATCGCAAATAGCAAACCAAATGCCACAATCCAGGGAACATGGATCCAATTGTCGATAAATTTACTGGTTTTCTTCTCAGAGACTTGAACTGTCATTGTGGGGATAGCGTGCTGCATCTTCGAGCGATCGCACTAAATAAATAACTTAGGTTTAGATTGAGCTAAAACCCGGCAATTCGAGTATAGGTCAGCTTAATTTTTCTGCCAGCAATCTAAGTACTTACCTCAGCTTGATGTAGTTCGGTTTTATACCCTCTTAAAATCGTAAATAACGCGATCGCGATTATCCACATGAATTCTGTCTATAAAGCCTTACTTTTAGTTTCACTGCCATTTTTATTAAGTTCTTGCGCTTGGAAAGCTAACTGGAAGTTTGCCACATAATCTGCAAGATTTTCTGGCTCTGTAATTGATTATAGATCTGGATAATCTGTGAAAGAATTACCCTTAGACTCTATTATTCGAAGAAGTATTACGAATTTGCAGCTGAAGGGTAAAAATCATCTTCCTTTGACCCAAAAAACATCATAAGAAGCCAGATTTAGAGCTGATTCAAAGTGACGAGGTCAAAGTTACTTATCAAAGATAGAGACAAAGGATTATCAGCTAAAATAATCAATCAGTCATTAAATACCCTTTGCATAATGGAGCTGAGGAAATCTAATAAAGAATTTTATCAAGAGTTACAATAAGAATATTTTGAGTTGAAGCCTTTAGCGAAAGATGAAAAGGTAACTAATATATTTGAAGAAGACCTGTTTTATAGTCATAAAGAGGATGGGGAAGCTATTTGATAAATACAAAAAAATATAGCTTTATTTAGATAAATCTTGTACTGAATTTAACTGTAAAAAGATTGAAGCACAAGATTTGAACAATGTGAAACTGGTAAGATTAAATGATTCAGAAGAGGAAGTCTGAGTTAGTGGAGTAGTCTACTATTATGCTTTTATCATAATTTATAATGATAATCCCAATTATGATACATTGATGTCTCTTGGACATGCTAGAAATCCAGAGATTCGCTACTTTCCGATTTGGTCGCATTATCCTTGTCAGAATAAAAAGTGAATTTAAACTCTGTGATTATACTTACTTGAATTTTGCTACTTTAATATCCGATAGTATGTTTTATTCTTGCTTTAATTTAGAGCTTTACTCGTAATCTACTTGACTCAAAAAACTTAAAGTAATCTGAGAAGATAATAAAGTTAACTTATCGTAAAACTACGACAATCTTTGGTGTGATCTACACTACTAAAAAAGACGATAAACACTGTAGATTTAGAAAAAGCAAAATTAATCTTAAATCGATCTTAAGCTTCCCCCCAACTCCAAAAGCTACTTCCTAAGATGGAAGTATCAAGGGAAAGAATCCGTAATAATTAAGAATCAAATACTAAAGCGTACTTTTAGTAAGTAGAAATACAACTTTCCTCTCAAGTAATCTCCCATAGAGGGGTGATATATATGCAGTTACAGCAACCCGTAATTCCAGAACAAAGTTTAGACCGAGATTGTACTACTTTGTCTCGTCACGTTCTCCAACAGTTTGAAAGTTTTACGCCAGAAGCTCAAGATATCAGTGCGATTATGAATCGTCTTGCTTTGGCAGGCAAGCTAACTTCCCGTCGTTTGTCCAAAGCTGGCTTGATGGCTGGGACTCTGGGTTTTACAGGAGAAACTAATGTACAAGGTGAATCCGTCAAAAAGATGGATGTGTATGCCAACGAGGTTTTCATCTCTGTATTCAAGCAAAGTGGCTTAGTCTGTCGCTTGGCATCAGAAGAAATGGAAAATCCTTATTACATTCCTGAAAATTGTCCTATTGGTCGCTACACCTTACTTTACGACCCGATAGATGGATCTTCTAATGTTGATATTAATCTCAATGTTGGCTCCATTTTTTCAATTCGTCAGCAAGAAGGCGTAGACGAGGACGGAACCGCTAAAGACTTGTTGCAGTCTGGAGATAAGCAGATTGCAGCAGGCTATATCCTCTATGGGCCTTCTACTGTCCTGGTTTATTCCTTGGGTAAGGGCGTACATTCTTTTGTACTTGATCCTAGCTTGGGTGAATTTATCTTGTCTGAAGAAAATATTCAGATTCCTCAGCATGGTTCTGTTTACAGCGTTAATGAAGGTAACTACTGGCAGTGGAATGAATCAATTCGTGAGTATATCCGCTATGTGCATCGTCATGAAGGCTATACCGCTCGTTACAGTGGGGCTTTGGTAGGGGATTTTCATCGCATTCTTTTGCAAGGTGGTGTATTTCTCTATCCTGGCACTGTCAATAAACCTGATGGGAAATTGCGCTTGCTTTATGAAAGTGCTCCTCTAGCGATGTTAATTGAGCAGGCTGGGGGTAAGGCGAGTACTGGTCAACAAAGACTACTGGATGTGGTGCCCCACGAACTTCATGCCCGCACTCCTTTGGTAATTGGTAGCACTGAAGATGTGGCTTTAGTAGAGTCTTTCATTAATGATTGGTCGCGCCGACAGGGAGAGATTGGGATGGTTGAGCCTTCTCCCAATACGGTTAGAGTCTAAAGCCCCAAAAAGTTTTGTCTAAATAAACTAAATAAGGAGAAAATGAAATTATGGTTGTTGCTAAACCAATTTTTGAAATTGAAAATACCTACGGTCAAAGTATTTGGATGGATAATCTGAGTCGTGATCTGATCGAATCTGGTGAACTAAAAGCACTGATCGAATCTAGAGGTATTGTCGGGATCACTTCCAACCCTGCTATTTTTGAAAAAGCGATCGCAGGAAATCAAATTTACGATAAAGATATTTCCGCAGGGATTCGTGCTGGTAAATCAGTAATCAAAATCTATGAAGATTTGGTTTTTGCCGATATTCGTAATGCTTGCGATATCTTATTGCCTGTTTATGAAAAAAGTAATGGTTTAGATGGCTACGTCAGCATCGAAGTTCCTCCTACAATTGCTAACGATACAGCATCTACCATCGCTGAAGCGAAACGTTATCACAGCGCCATTGGTAGACCTAATGTGATGATCAAGATTCCTGGTACTCCAGAAGGTTTACCAGCAGTAGAAGCAGTGATCGCTGAAGGGATTAACGTCAACGTTACTTTGCTATTTTCTGTTCAAAGCTATGTCGATACTGCTTGGGCTTATATTAACGGTCTAGAGAAATTCGCGCAGGCTGGTGGTGATGTTAGTAAGGTAGCTTCTGTGGCTTCTTTCTTCTTGAGTCGGATTGATACCAATATCGACAATCGTCTTGATGCCAAAATCAAAGAAGGCGGCAATGGTGCGAAATTAATTAGTCTGAAAGGAAAAGTTGCGATCGCCAATGCTAAAGTAGCTTACCAACAGTACAAAGAAATCTTTGGTAGTGATAGATGGCAAGCTTTGGCTGCTAAAGGTGCTTCTGTACAGCGTTTACTTTGGGCTTCTACTGGTACCAAGAATCCAGAATACAGCGACGTTATGTATGTGGATGAATTGGTAGGGGCAGATACTGTAAATACTCTACCTCCTAGTACCATTGAAGCCTGTGCCGATCACTGTGATCCTGCTAACCGCATCGAAAGTAATCTAGACCAGGCACAAAATATTATTAGTGCTCTGGCAGATCAGGATGTTGGAATCGATCTTGATGCGGTAATGGACGAACTATTAGAAGAAGGTATCGCTAAGTTCATCAAACCTTTTGAATCTTTGATGTCTTCTCTAGAAACTAAGGTTCAGCAGTTGACCTCTGTATAAGCGCGAGCGTGTTATAGACCGCGAACATCTCAATTTAGGGTGAGTGACGTTGTACTGCTACTGAGAGATTCCGCTTGCTGATGTCATAGGCAAGTCTTTGAAAGCAATTTTTTCCAGACGGATTTGTCTCAGTGCCCAACTCATCCTATTAGATTAGATTCAATAAATAAAATTATGGTTGCAATATTAGAAAATCCTTTAAGAGTCGGATTACAACAAGAGCGTACTCCTGAACCTGCAATTTTAGTAATCTTTGGGGCTTCTGGGGATCTAGCACAAAGGAAACTAATTCCGGCTATTTATCAGCTCAAAAAAGAAGGGCGTTTACCTCCAGAACTCACAGTAGTAGGGGTGGCTCGTCGTGATTGGTCGCATGACTATTTTCGTCAGCATCTTAAAGAAGGTATCGAAGAATTTAGTGATGGTATTGCTAATGAATCGCTTTGGGAAAGCTTTGCTGAAGGTCTGTTTTATTTCGCAGGTAATATGGATGAGGCTGCAAGCTATGAAAAACTTAAAGAGTTTTTAGCCGAATTAGATGGCAAACGAGGAACTCGTGGTAACCGAGTCTTTTACCTCTCGGTATCACCCAGATTCTTTAAGCCAGCTCTCAAGCAGTTGGGTGCAGCAGGAATGCTGGCCGATCCTATTAAGCATCGGATTGTCATTGAAAAACCTTTTGGCAAAGATTTGAGTTCTGCAAAATCTCTCAATCGTACTGTTCAAAAGGTCTGTAAAGAGCAGCAGGTCTATCGAATCGATCACTATCTGGGTAAAGAAACTGTCCAGAATATGTTGGTGTTCCGCTTTGGTAATGCGATATTTGAACCTCTGTGGAATCGACAGTTTGTCGATCACGTTCAGATTACAGTTGCTGAAACTGTAGGAGTAGAAGAGAGAGCTGGTTATTACGAAACCTCTGGCGCTCTTCGTGATATGTTGCAGAATCATTTAATGCAATTATTCGCGATCGCTGCAATGGAGCCTCCCAATGCTCTTGATGCCGATAGTATTCGCTCAGAGAAAACCAAAGTACTAAAGGCAACTCATCTTGCTGATCCCATCAACTTGGACCGTTCAGCAATTAGAGGTCAATACAGCCAAGGTTGGATGAAGGGCAAAACAGTTAAAGGCTATCGTGAAGAAGATGGTGTTAATCCAGAATCAACTACCCCCACTTTCGTGGCATTGAAACTCATGGTTGATAACTGGCGTTGGAAAGGCGTACCTTTTTACCTCCGTACTGGAAAACGGATGCCCAAAAAAGTCAGCGAAATTTCAATTCATTTCAAAGAAGTTCCCCTGTCGATTTTTAAATCCGCAGCTCAACAAACCAATCCTAATATTTTGACAATGCGGATCCAGCCTAATGAAGGTATTTCCCTCAATTTTGAGGCTAAAATGCCTGGTCCAGATTTGCGGACTCGTACTGTAAATATGGACTTCAGCTATGGCTCATCTTTTGGTATGGCAACTTCTGACGCTTATCATCGCCTACTACTTGACTGTATGTTGGGGGATCAAACTCTATTTACTCGCGCCGACGAAGTAGAAGAAGCTTGGCGAGTAGTTACCCCAGTTCTTAATGCTTGGGAAGCACCATGTGATCCAAGCCTAATACCTCAGTACGAAGCAGGAACCTGGCAGCCTACAGAGGCGGAGTTTCTTCTCGGTAGAGAACAGCGACAATGGCGCAGACTTTAAGCTCAATCTTAGTTACATAAATAAAAATGGTTGCAACAAAAACCCCAATTGTTTCCCTACAGGCTCCGAAAGATGTCTCCTTGGAGGAAATTGATCGCGAGTTAAGCTCTTTATGGACTTCTCTTAGCAAAGATGAAGACTCCTCGGCATCCCGAGCAGCGACTTTTAGCTTAATAGTTTACGAGCCTAATGCTACTCAAGAATTGCTTGCAGCGTTGGGCTACTATACAGGACCAGTAGATGGCATCGCTGGACCGCGTAATTATGCTGCTATTTCTGCTGCTCAGAAAGACTATGGTTTAGAAGTGACAGGGGAGGCTAGTTCTCAACTGCTTGAACGTTTGCAAGCAGAGTATAGCCGAACTAAAGCAGAAAGTACTTCTACCGAAAAAGAAACCGTTGCGTTTCAGAATAACAGTGTTGATAGTCAAAGTGCGATCGCAGATGCCATTGCGTCTGCTAACCCCTGTCGGATCATTGCCTTAGTTCCTAGTCTGGGACAGGATGAAGGAGTAACCGCCCAGGTTTCTGCATATTGTCCAGTCAACAAAAAAAATCAGGAATCTTTGATTTGTTGCGAGTACATTACTCTGAGTGGTACCGCAGAAGCTTTAGAAAGAATTAGTGGGATTATTCTTAATCTCACCATTGGTGATTTACCTAAGTTCGTGTGGTGGAAAGCAGCTCCTTCTCCAGAATATGGTTTGTTTCAGCGTTTACTCAAAGATAGCGACAGTATGATCTTTGATTCTAGTAGTTTTGTCGAGCCCGAACTAAACCTAGGTCTTATTCATCAGACAATTCAACAAGGTACAACTATTGCCGATCTCAACTGGCGGAGACTAGCACCTTGGCAAGAGCTTTCCGCAGAGGCTTTTGACCCTCCTGAAAGAAGGGCTGATATTTATAAAGTAGATAAAGTAACAATTGACTATGAAAAGGGTAATCCTACTCAAGCTCTAATGTTTCTAGGTTGGTTGGGTTCTCGTCTTAACTGGACCCCTAAGTCGTATCAACAAGAAGATGGTGATTACGATTTAATGCATGTGCAGTTTGTAAATAATGAAGGCAAAGAAATTGATGCCGAATTAGCAGCTATCCCCACTGCTGACTGGGGAGAGATCCCTGGAGATCTAATTAGTTTGCGTCTTACTTCTACTGATGATAATGCGGATTGTTGTACTGTGCTCTGTTCAAGTACTACGGGATGTATGCGAATGGAAACTGGGGGAGGTGCCCAATCCTGTTACATACAGCAAGTAGCTCCTTTGTTTGATCAGAAGACTGAAGATCTA
>CAZSEZ010000190.1:0-7656 GCA_964606015.1 uncultured bacterium | reverse complement strand
ATACCGACAATTGTTGATCGCAGTAATAATGATTTTGTCATTTTTGAATCTGGAGCAATTCTCTGGTATTTGGCGGAAAAATATCATAAGTTTCTCCCTCAAGATAACGATGCGCGATCGCAGACATTGCAATGGCTAATGTTTCAAATGGGTGGTATCGGCCCTATGATGGGACAGGCAATGTATTTTCAACGGATTGCCGAACCTCAAGGACATCGAGATGAATTTGTGATCGCAAGATATGTCAAAGAATCTCGCAGATTACTAGAAGTATTGGACAAACAACTAGATGGGAAAAGCTATTTAATCGGTAATGATTTCACCATTGCAGACATGGCGACTTATCCTTGGGCAAGAGCTTACTATTGGGCAAAGGTTTCTGTAGAAGGCTTGAATAATCTCCAAGCTTGGTTTGATCGTATTGATGCCAGACCAGCTACCCAAAGAGCTTTAGAAAAACCCAAACCCGTACCCGCGTTTTTTGGTCGTGGTGATATTGATACGACATTAGCTTCTAATGCAGATCGCTTTAAAGATAATTGATTGTCAACTATCAATTTTAATTCTTCATTGAAAGCGTTATTTTTCTACCCTGACGGGAAATCATTCCAGATTTTTCGAGATCTGCCAAAGCACGATACATGGTCTCCGAACTCAAACCTAGTTCTGTGGCAATATCTTTGTAAGAACGGTCGAAAGTAATGCTGGTTTGTTCTACAGGAGTTGCCAACTGAATATATTGCAATAAGCGATCACGTGCTGAACGAATACTCCGTAATAGTAATAATTTTTCTAGCCATTGATTTTGACGGTCTAATTTATGCAGAAGTCCTAAAGCTAAATGAGGCTGCTTTTTAAAAATCTGCCAAACCAAATCTTTTGGATAGCAAACAACCGAAGCTGGAACTTCTGCAACTGCATTCCAACGATAGGTTTCACTAAAGAGAGCTGATTCGGCAAAACTCTCACCCTGACGAATAATCTGAAAAGTAACTCTATCTCCTTCGCAAGTATATCTTTCTAAGCGAATGCGCCCTTTTGTCAGAGCAAAGACATATCTAGCGCGATCTCGAAAATTAAATAATACTTGCCCTGAAGATAGTTCTTGGTTTCTTGCCCCCCCCCAATAATTCTGGAGGGAGGCTATTGATCTTTGCAAAGTCCATAAGATCGAACCTCACTTCAGTTATGCCAAGTCGAACAACAAGATTTCTGTGTTGTCAGCAGTAGCGACCAATTCTAAAGCAGTTTCTTGAGTAATGGCTGCACCATCACCAGTAATTAGGGCTTGCCCGTTTATGGTTGCTGAACCCCTAGCAACCTGAACCCAGATTGAACGCTTGATATCAGAGTTATAAGTAGTGCGATCGCCTTTATTCAAAACAGCTACGTACAGGTTGGCATCTTGATGAATTGTCACCGAGCCATCTTTGCCATCAGGAGAAGCAACTAATTTGAGTTTGCCTTGTTTTTCCGCAATAGGAAAGTGTTTTTGTTCGTAACTAGGCTGAATCCCTATAGTGTCGGGAACGATCCAAATTTGTAAGAAGTGGACTGACTCTTTGTCAGAGCCATTAAACTCGCTATGGGCAATCCCAGAACCAGCCGACATTCTTTGCACATCACCAGGACGGATGACAGAGCCATTGCCGATACTATCTTTGTGTTCTAATTTCCCAGATAAAACATAAGAAATAATTTCCATGTCTCGATGTCCATGAGGGCCAAAGCCTTGGCTAGGGGAAACTTTGTCTTCATTAACTACTCGCAACTTACTAAATCCCATATGCCTGGGGTCGTAATAGCTGCCAAATGAAAAAGTATGTTTGCTATCGAGCCAACCAAAATTAGCTTTACCTCGTTCATCATTAGGACGGACAGTAATCATAGTTTTAATGCTCCTTTTCGAGAAGTATTTGTACCTTGATTACATTATCGATTAGCTCGCTTAAAAAGACAATATGCTATTTTATATACAAATTGTCTCTAAAATAGATACAAAGATTAGATGGATAAGTTTGAAAGTCTCAAAGCCTTTACTGCAGTGGTTGAAGAAGGGGGATTTGCGGCTGCTGCTCGTAAATTGCAATTATCGCGATCGCAAGTAAATAAGTTTGTGATTAGTCTAGAAAATCATTTAGGAGTGCAGTTGTTTTATCGCACTACTCGTAAAGTCACGCCAACAGATAATGGACGGGCTTTTTATGCGCGCTGCATAGATATCCTGAGTAGTCTCGAAGATGCAGAATTAGCTGTATCCCAACAAAATCAGCAACCAAAAGGAGTCCTGAAAATTAATGCACCTATGTCCTTTGGCGTTTCTGTTCTTGGCGCAATAGTGGCTGATTTTATGAGTCTTTATCCAGATATCAAAATTCAATTGACTCTCGAAGACCGCTTTATCGACCCTATTGCCGAGGGGTATGATTTGACGATTCGTATAGGAAGACAACCTCAATCCCCCAATTTGGTAGTTACTCACCTCAAGACCATATCTCGTTCAATTTGTGCAGCGCCTAGTTATCTAAAAACTAAAGGAATCCCTACCGACTCTGATGATCTCAGGCACTATGAATGTTTACATTACAGTGATCTTGCTCCTGGTAATCAATGGAATTTGATCAAAGATGGGGAAACAATCAAGGTAAATATTAATAGTATTCTTTGTTCAAATAATGGAGAGGTTTTAAGGGATGCTGCTGTAAAAGGTTTTGGGATTGTTATGCTACCAGACTTTATCTTGGAGCCAGCATTAGAACAGGGTGATTTGCAAATTGTCTTAGCTGACTATCAGGTACTAGATCTCAATTTGTGTATCGTCTATCCACTCAATCGTCATCTTTCCACGAAAGTTCAGTTATTTACCCAATTTCTCAAGGATTCTCTATTGCAGGATAAAGTGGCTTGAGTCAATCAATTAGGGTGACAATTGATCTGTGGATAATAATGTTTGCCCTTTGTGACGGACTTAGGACTTGCATTATCAAATAAAGCTCAAAGTAAAGAAGTTAAAAACTGCTCAATCGCTTCAATTTGACAGGTTTGAGCCAATTCAGAAACTTGGTTACAGAAAGGAATCAGCTCTGGACTTTTCTCCATCGTAGTAATTTCATCCAACAAACCACGTAGATCGCCAATTTGAACTAGTGCCAATAAACTTTGGATTGTCTCTGGTGGAGGTGTATCGCTAATGGTTGGAGCTTGCTGCAAAATTTTAATCTGTTTAGGTTCGATGGTTTCTGTATCAATCTGGTTGAGATCGAGGTCGAACCAAAAAGTACTACCTTTGCCAAGGCTGCTTTCTACCATGATTTCGCTGCCCATTTGACGCACGATATTTTGGCTAATAGTCAAGCCTAATCCCGTTCCTTCCACAGTTAAATCGCGATCGCCTACTTGTTGAAAAGGTAGGAAAATATCACTAATTTGCTCGGATTGAATACCAACTCCTGTATCTTCAACCAAGAAGCGAATTAGATCGGGAGATTCTTGGGAAGCAAAGTCTTGGCTATAACCTACTTTAAAAGTAACGCTTCCTTGAGGGGTAAATTTGATGGCATTGCTCAAAAGGTTTAGCAGTACCTGACGTAAGCGGGTTTCATCACCATAGATAGTTTTGGGTAAGCTGGAAACTAACTGATAATTAAAAACTATTTGTTGTTGGGTGGCTCTGAGGCGAATTATTTCGACTAAATTATCGAGAAATAAGTCAAAATCAAACTCTCTGGGGTGGAGTTCTAGTTTTCCTGCTTCAATCTTTGCTAAAGAGAGGATATCGTCGATTAGGGTATGCAAGTGTTTACCAGACTGCGAAATCAAATTGAGCTGGTTTTGTTGTTGCTGGCTGGCAGAAAGATTTTGGCGTAACATTTCCACTGAACCCAAAATCGCGTTAAGTGGAGTCCTTAGCTCGTGATTCATGTTGGCAATGAATGCCGTTTTTGCTTGGTTAGCGGTTTCTGCTGCTTCTTTAGCTTGTTGTAATTGTTGGGATTGTTGACGGATTTGGGTGATTAGTTCGATTTGTTGAATGGTTATGCCCAATTGGATGCCGACTTGGGTTAGTAGGCGCACTTCTTCTGCTTGCCAGTTACGAGTTGCTCCATTCTGGTAAGCCGAGAGTAGACCCCATAAGCGATCGCTATCAAAGATGGGAACTACACAACAAGCCTGGGCTTCAAATTGTCTCAGAAGCTCTAGATGACATTCACTCAAACCAGACTGGCTAATATCATCGCAAACGAAAGCCTGCTGAAGGGCACAAATTCCACCCTGTGTTGCTTGTAAATAGGTGTCGCTCCAAACAGCTGGCTGATCACTAATTAACTTTGTCCAACCCTCAGCAACAGATTCTGCGACAAACTGCCCGCTCCAATCTTGATTGAAACTATAGACAGCAACCCGATCGCACTTGAGAGCTAAACGCAATTCTTCAGTCGTGGAAAGAAATATTTCTTGCGGGTTGAGGGTTTTACTGATTTTCTGGACAAGTTTGAGAGCCGTGCGCTCTCTGGTGGCGCTACGGATCAAAGCATCTTCAGTTTGCTTTTGCTTGGTAATATCAGTGGAGATTGTACAAATGGCATATGCTTGACCTTCTGAGTTGTACAGAGGGGTTTTGATGGCTAGATAGGTTTTAGTTTCTGTTGCTAGTTGGAGGGTTTCCTCAAATTGTAAGGATTTTTCTTTAGCTAGTACTTTCTGATCGTTAGCAATCAAAGCTTGGGCGATTTCGGGTGGAAATAAGTCTAGATCGCTTTTACCAAGGATTTCTGCTTCCTGAAGATCCAGTAAGGCCAAAAGTTGAGGATTGACCAGGATATAGCGTCCTTCAAGATCTTTGAGTGCAATCAGAGAAGTTGTATTGTCTAAAATCGCGGTGAGTCGTTGTCGAGTTTGCTGCATCGCCGCAGTGCGATCGCTAACTCGTTGTTCGAGCTCTTCGTTGACTCTTCTAAGTTCTCGTTCGGAGGCTTCTAGCGCTTCATAAGTAGCTTTAAGCTCTTTTTGGACTTTTTTGACTTCATCCAAATCAACAAAAGTCAGAACGACTCCATCGAGAGAGCGGTCTTCTTGGAGATAGGGGTTGACTCGCATCAAAAGACAACCATCGTTTTCTCGAAGATTGACTTCTTTTTCTAAAGAATGGCGATCGCTCAAAACACCTTGTAATAAATCAATTAAGTCGGCACAGTCTAGATTGTGGGTGATGTGGCGTAAAGGGCGACCGATATCTGCTTCTACTAGGTTGATAGCAACGGTAGCTGCGGGAGTAAATTTACGAATTTGTAGTTCTTGATCCAAAAAGACAACCCCAATATCGGTGCTACGGAGTAGGTTATCAATATCGTTGTTTAATTCAGTGAGTTCTTCGATTTTGGATTGGTATTCGGAGTTGACTGTATAGAGTTCTTCGTTAACTGAGTGCAACTCCTCGTTGGTACTTTGCAGCTCTTCGTTAGAGGCTATTAGTTCTTCGTTAGTTGCTTGTTGTTCTTCGTTGGTAGTTTCTAGTTCTTCAATAACTGCTTGCAAATTTTCTCTGGTCTGCTGTAGCTCGTACTCTAGCTCCATAATGCGCTGGGAAGCTTCTGTATCTGCTTGAAAACGTTCTCCAACTAATGGTTGTGGTCGGTCTTCTTCTTGGACAAGTACCATGCAGAAGTCCCGTGCCAGTTTGTTGTACTCGTGGTAGGTAACCTTGAGTTTGACTGTGAGATCGCGATCTTCTCGAAGTTGGATCCCTGAGTAGACTACAGGGCGACGTTCTCTTTTAGCTCGGTGGAGGGCCGTTGTTAAGGGTAACTGAAGCGAGGGCAAAATTAGCTTGGTAATCTCGGTAGTAGTGCGCCCCGTTCCTAACTTGATAATTTCTAGAGAGTTATTAAAAGAGTGAAATAGTTTGTTTTCGCGGTCTACTAATAAGCAGGTGGCTTTTTGTTCCTCAAGGAAACTGCTAAAAGCTTCGTTGAGCATGGGCTCAAAACGAGACTCGAAGGTTTCCTGGGGTTTGGGCATGGGTAAGAACTTACGAGTAATCTTGTCTAGCCCTTTAACTGGCAGTGGTAAGCGAATATCGCGCCGTTTTTGATATATCTTGTGTTTTTTATTGAGTGGTTTGAATTCTTCTTCAAACTCTCCTGGAGTTTCTGCTTCTCCTAAAAAGAGGACCCCTTTGGAACCGAGGGAAAAGTGGAGATTGCGGAGAACTTGTTGCTGTAATTCTGGTTGCATATAAATCAACACATTCCGGCAACTAATTAGGTTCATGCGGGTAAACCCAGCATCTTTGGTCAAGTCATGGGGCGCAAAGAGTAATTTCTCTCTAATGCGTCGAATTACTTGGTATGACTTATCTTTTTGAATGAAATAAGTTTTGAGTTTTTCTGCACTCATTTCATTGGCGATCGTATCGGGATAGATTCCCTGAGTTGCTTTTTCTAGAGCTTCTTTATCGAGATCGGTAGCAAAAATTTTGACTCTAACGTCTTTAGCCGATTTTTCTGCTGCTTCATCGAGCAAAATTGCTAGAGAGTAGGCTTCTTGCCCAGTAGCGCAAGCTGTCACCCAAAATCGTAGCTCTTCCCCTGGATTAGCTTGTTCGATCATTTGTGGGATCGTGTGTTTTTCCAGGAATTGCCAAGCTTGGCGATCGCGAAAGAACTGAGTCACACTAATTAGTAAGTCATGACGCAGGGTGATCCGTTCTTCTTGGGAGATTTCTAACAGACGCACATAGTCTTCTAACTTATGACAGCCACTAATCAAACAGCGACGATGAATTCTTCGTGATAGGGTACTGATTTTGTAGTGTGAAAAATCGACTTGCTCGTGCTTAGCCAAAATACTGGCAATTCTCTGGAGCTTAAACGAATCGAGAAAAGCACTTTCGCTACGGCTGAGGTTATGGCGATCAATAGGTGACTGGGTAAGCTGGAAAATTGCTTCTGCTAAGGCTTCTGGAGCGAGAACTCTGTCGACAATTCCTGTTGCGATCGCAGTTCGTGGCATTCCATCAAATTCTGCTGAAGCTGGGTCTTGGACAAGGGCAAATCCCCCATACTCGTTAATCGCCCTTAAACCATTAGTGCCATCGCTACCAGTTCCCGAAAGAATCACGCCAACCGCCCGATCCGCATAGTTGCGGGCTAACGACTCTAAAAAAATATCAATTGGAAAGTTCAAACCGTGACGGTTTCTTTCTTCTTGCTCCAACAAACGCAGCTGATTATTTTCAAGAACAAGATTTTTGCCTGGAGGAATCAGATACACTGAGTTGGCAGCTAAAACCATACCGTCTGTAACGCGGTAGATTTCCATTGGGGTTCTGCGTTCTAACAGCTCCTTCATTAAGCTTTTGAAATCAGGCGATAAATGCTGAATAACTACAAAAGCAGCCCCACTATCAGTGGGCATATTTTCGAAAAACTCTTCTAGTGCCCGCAAGCCACCAGCAGATGCTCCGATTCCAACAACGAAGAAGCGGTTATTAGTTTTGACAGGAGATTCCTTACTACGATCACTCATACTGGGGAGGTCAAAGTTAGTAAAAAGTAATTAGTTAAAAATTTTTTTATCTATTCAATCTTAACGGATTGACGTTAACAAAAATACATATTTGCTAATCTATAATTTAAATTAATTATCTTTTCAATT
>CAZSEZ010000189.1:1999-7667 GCA_964606015.1 uncultured bacterium | reverse complement strand
GTTGGGGAATATACATAGATAATCAATTGGCCGCTTCTATCGGTTGTCGTGATACTTGCATTGCAATTGTCAAAGTCTTAGAAACGAGAATGCTGGATCGAGAGCGTACCCAAGCAAAAAGTTTCAAAACAAAAGAAAGCACAGCTTACTTCAAAAGCAACAAGTTAGTCGCCTAAGCAGTTAGACCATAGTCTGATTTGGGTGACTTAAAAATTAGCTCTAAACTTTACTAAACTCTTCTGATTCGCTGTTGGAAAATATCAACATGTATTGATCGGTTTTTATATCTCTATATCCCTGCATCTGAAGCTATCCTGGATTATGTCTTCAGAATCTTGAGTATTACGATTACGATATTTTGTCGTCTGCTTTTTGATCGGGAACGATTTCTCTCTGATTCACCGCGCTTCTCAAGATCCATTCATCTAAGTTGTGATCGCATCTGGCAACGTCAAAAATGTGTAAGCCGAAATCTTGGGAAATATCCTGGCAAACTTTGACTCCGCGTACGCTATTACCTTTAGTATCCAATAGTGGTGAAAAAATGCCTATGCCCAGTTTATTCGGGACAACAGCAGTAATTCCGCCCCCAACACCACTTTTAGCGGGCATACCTACCTTATTAGTCCATTCTCCAGAGCTATTGTACATGCCACAAGTAAGCATGACGCTGACCACATCGCGCACGTAATGTTCGTCCAAGGCTCGTTCTTTGGTGACGGGATTTACTCCTCCATTAGCTAAAGTAGCTGAAAGCATTGCTAGATCTCTGGCATTAACTGTGATCGAGCACTGTTGGAAATAAAGATCGAGAGTTTCATCAATATTGTTGCTAATCATGCCAAAGTTGAGCATTAGATATGCCATCGCCCGGTTGCGAAAACCTGTAGATTTTTCTGAGAGAAATACTGGCACATCAAGATCGTGATCCCGACCTGTATAACGTTTAAACATGGCTAGAACTCTCTTGAGCCTTTCTGTTTCAGTGGCTCCTTTGATCAGATCGGCTGTGGCGATCGCACCTGCATTGACCATCGGATTATAAGGACGATTAGTGGCTACGTCCAACACAATTGAGTTAAAAGCTTCACCTGTTGGTTCGACCCCTACCTTACTGTTGACGTATTCTCGACCACAATCTTCTAATGCCAGACCATAGATAAAAGCTTTAGAAATAGACTGAATTGTAAATAAGCGATCGCAATCTCCCACTTCAAAGATTTGCCCATCTTTGGTGACTATACAAATCCCAAATAATTTAGGATCAGCTAGAGCAAGTTCAGGAATATAGTCTGCAACGGCGCCATCTTCTAAAGACTGGTATTTACTGTGTAGTTCGGTTAAATACTTATGCAAAGGTGAGGTTGTTGCTTGACTAGAGTCAGCGGGAGCCAATGAATCTCCAAAATTATCTGACATGATTAAATCATTTGTATGAAGAGCATCTAGTGTAACTCTGGATTATTTAATCACTCAAATTACAAGTATTTTGATTCGTTATTTTGCGTTACTCAAATCTGGGATTTTTGCTTTGTCCACAATTTGGTTTTGTTGATTAAACTTCTAGATTGAGTTTTGCTATCCTGACACAAGTAATAGTAGAGCTTTCTAGAATGGAGTTGTTTCGTGCATCGTGATTAGCTTATAAAAGTATTTTTGTCGCAAGATGTCATAAGTTGTCTTCTCTAGGATTAAAGAAATAATATTTCTGATCTGTGTAACCTTGAGTAAGTAATAACTGATGCTCTACTAAGATTTTTAAGTCTCTTTGTAAAGTCCGTCTTGAGGTCTTGGGGAACATGACCTCGCAGTTTCTAATCGAAATACGCTCCACTTTGGCAGAATAATGCAGGATAAGTTTCTGTCGAGAGTTTAAGTTATGAATATCTGCTAATCGGTCGATAGCATCAAAATCATTATTGATTGCTTCATCTCCGAGATCATCTTTGAGATAGCCTTTTAGTAAGATTTCAATCTCATGAAAAATGAGTAACATGCGATCGCTATCACTACGTAATGCTAGTAGAATCAAGGTATTGATTCCATGAACGCAGATTTCTCCTAGAAGCAGTACTCTCTCTTCAGTAAGTCTGGAGTTACGAGTTTTAAATAGTTTGGCCGTGAATTGGATGGCTTCTTGGGTAAAACTAGCATCAATGTTTTTGAAGATTGCAGGTGAAGTAAAAAACTGACAAAACACGATCTTGGAGGTAGGTTGCTCAAATAATTTCTGGAATTGAGCTATGAGCATATGAATGAAATCATCGAAAGGTAACTGAACTATTTCTGGGCTTAGTAGCTTCTCCCAGATAGAGTAAACCCGATCTACATGACGGAGTTCTAGGGCGTTGAAAATCGCTAACTTATCAGGAAAAAACTGATACAAAGAACCAATGGCGGTATCAGCTTTTTTGGCGATGCTTTGAGTCGTTGCTTTTTCAAAGCCAACTTCATTAAAAACTATAGCTGCCGCATCGAGAATTTTCTCAACCCGTTCTTGCGATCTTTTCTGTTGTGGCTGGCGACGGAGAGGATCTTTTTGTCGACTCATCTTGACAAAAGTGAATATTTATTCGTATATTTGAGGTGCAATTAGTAAATGAGTTGCTAGTCTTTTAGCGGAAAAAGCCATAGCAAACGCCTTTTTAATGTTTAGACAATTTTGATTAGAGCAATATTCTATAATCTGCTGCTGGCGATCGCAAATTAATAGAGTAGTGACATTTTGCTTTTTAAATGTCGTAAGTAGACCGTATCCCAAATTTATCACTTAGGAAACTGAATATATGTCTATGTTGCAAGGTGCCCCTTGGCTATTGGCGCATAAATCTATGCTGCCAATTAATCAGCCTTTCAAAGTTTCGCTTTATGGCCAAGACTATGTTTTATGGAAAGACAATATGGGGCAAGTTAGTGCTTTATCGAATGTCTGTCCTCATATGGGTGCAATGCTATCTGAAGGCTGGTGTGTTGTAAAAGAAGATTGTACTAGTACTGTTGTTTGTCCTTTTCATGCTTTGGAGTTTGATGGTGATGGATGTACGGTGCTACCTGGCACTCAGAAAAAGACCTTGCCTCAATTAGAGGCATTGGAGTTGATTATCAAAGATGATTTGATTTGGTCTTATGGTGGCCACACGCCAAAATTACCAATTCCCAAAATCCTAGATACCATTAGCCAAAGTTATGAGTTTATCGGGCATGTCGCAGATACTAGTGTCACAACTAGTTTGAAATCCATGTTGTTGAACATGCATGATTACAATCATCAAAATGGGACTCATCGCGATTTATTTGAAATTACCGAAGTGATTTTTAAGGAATTTACTGATGATGGTTTTCACTCCAAGGCTTTATTTAATGCTCCTACTGCACCAAAATCTTTTTGGCAAAAGCTCAAACAACCAGATCAGTTTCTCCTCCCTGAAGTTATTGAAGCTCATCTCGAAAACTACTTTCCCAGTTTGGTCATATTTTATGGCAATAGTCCTTTAGGCAAAATTGCTCAGTGTCATTTATTTGTCCCTGAATCTGCAACTCAAACCAGGACTTATGTGTTGTTGTTTGCTCGTCCCAAAAATTGGTTTGCCAGAATGTTTAAAAACCAATTTCTTGAATTTAGCAAAGTAGTAGTAGAACAAGATGCCGCTATTCTCAGCAAAATTTATACCGATGCGCCACAGAAAATCAAACTAAATAATGAAGTTGGTATGGACTGGGTAAAGCATCATTTTGCCCACTGGGATAGTTACAACAGTTAGCTAGTATGGCTATTTGAGGCTTAAGAGTGATGTGATCAATCTACATGAAGTGCTCTCCACGCACCTGGAGGCATATTTAAGTGTCGTTTGAAAGCACGATTAAAAGCTGCCAAGTTTTCGTAGCCAACCTGGAAGGCAATTTCACTAACATTACTTTCCGTGGTTTTGAGCAGACAACTAGCAACGTGAATGCGCCACTTAGAAACATAGCTCATGGGGCTTTCTCCAACAATTTCTTTAAACCGTGCTGCAAATCTGGATGGAGATAAATCGACGCTTTTAGCGAGGGTTTCCACCGACCAATCATTTCCTGGTTGAGCGTGAATTATAGATAGTATCTTGCTGATCACAGGGTCACGTAACCCGATTAGCCAACTGGGTTCTTGGGATTGTAATTTGTCAATATAGTTTCTAATTGCTCCTGCACACAGTACTTCTAAGAGTCTTTGCACCATAAAATCACTGCCAGGAGACCGCTGTTCTAATTCTCGTACGACTAAATTTGCTACTCCAGATAAATTTTGAAATGCTTCTATTTGAGATAGTGAGGCGTGGAGAATCGGAGGCAGAGAAGCAAAAAGGGGATTGAGATAAGTATCTTCGAGGTAGAAAACACCGCAGATACAGGAGACAGAAGAGTAGTTTTTTTCTAACTGAGAACGAAATGGCAGGCTTGTTCCAGCTAAGACATTTTTGACAGGGAAGCTAGAGAAACTATTCCCTTGAAATATTCTGTGGGCCGTGCCACTAAAACAAATCACCATTTCTCCTGCACCCACAGTTAGCGATGATTCTTGGGAGGTATTTTCCTCAGTGGAGGCAATTTCAAGATAGCCTCGTTCAACTAAATGGAAAGCTACAACCCTGGTACCAGGCTTAATATCTAGCAGCTTGCCTAACTTATCACCTTGAGGGATTGAGATTGACCAAGGCGCATTATATGACTCATACAACAAAAGATTGCCACAAATGTGCATGGAGTTGAGAACATTGCTCAAGATATCAAAGTTGGCATCCATTTCAGTTGTTTCAGCAAAATATACAGGCTTT
The DNA here is from genome assembly GCA_964606015.1 of uncultured bacterium. Lineage (GTDB taxonomy): Bacteria > Cyanobacteriota > Cyanobacteriia > Cyanobacteriales > Xenococcaceae > Hyella. Next base: position 2,856 of record CAZSEZ010000189.1, on the reverse strand, counting down.
TTGGTAATTCATTTCCCAAGATAATACTCCTAACATGAGGATGACGAAATGAAACACGTAACTTACTTTGAGGAGGTTGATTAAATGACACCAGAACTAGCTTGGTTAGCTAAGTCCGTTGTAATGACGGCATTATTGTGGATGCCTTACGTCGTAAACCGCATGCTCGAATTAGGAATTGCTGGCGCAATGGGAAATCCTAAGCAGGGGGCAACTGCTAAAGCCGCTTGGGCAGAGAGAGCAAATCGCGCTCATACTAATGCAGTAGAGAATTTGGTTATCTTTGCACCTTTAGTTTTAATAGCAGCAGTTGCTGATATTAGTAGTCCTCAGACTATTGCAGCATGTCAGCTATATTTCTTTGCTCGTTTGGCTCATTATGTAATCTATACCTTGGGAATTCCTTTTCTCAGGACAGTAGCTTTTATCGCAGGATTTATCGCACAAATAAGTATGGCGATCGCTTTATTTCAAGGTGTAGCTTAGTTTGCAAACGAACCATAACTAATAGGATTAATGCCAGTATTTTCGAAGCGGGTAGTCCCTGTGCTTCTCGCAGGATTTTTGAGTATTTCGGTTGTTAGCTTTAATGCCGCAAAAGAAATCATTAGAGTGGATAACATAGCCCAGACTGCTCTTCTATCTAAGATTGAAGAGCAGAAACCGCCGTTAATTATCGATGTTCGCTCGCCAGCAGAATATGCTGAAGGACATGTTCCTGGAGCGATCAATATTGACTTTAGACAGATTAAAAATCGTCTTGATGAAATCCAACAATATCAAAAATCGACAGTAGTAATTTATTGCGAGACTGGTATTCGCGCCAGAATAGCAGAGTCAACTTTATTAGAGGCTGG
>CAZSEZ010000189.1:0-1899 GCA_964606015.1 uncultured bacterium | reverse complement strand
CTGGTATTCGCGCCAGAATAGCAGAGTCAACTTTATTAGAGGCTGGGTTTCAATCTATTCTTCATTTGGAAGGACACATGTCGGCTTGGCGAAGTAACTCTTTGCCATTGGAAAAATTAAGTTCCGAGTTCAATAGTAATTAATCAGTAGTTTATGGATAACCAGCAAAATTCTTTAATGATTGTTTCTGGGGCAGGAGCAGGTTTAGGACAAAGTCTTTTAAGGCGATTTGATGCTGGTGGCTACAATGTTGTTGGCCTAGTTCGGACTATGCCTAAAAACAACGATGGTTTGGATTTACGTCGTATAAACATGACCGATGCTGAGCGCGCATCTTCGCTAATCAATGATTTAATCGCTACCTATGGAGCACCAAAAGTAGTGATCCACAATACAGCACAACTAGTAATTCAGCCATTTTTACAAACTACTCTAGATGACCTTGAGGGTTGTTGGCAGTCAATGGTACAGAGTGCGTTTATTTTGGCACAGTCTGTAGTTGAGCCAATGATCAAAAATGGTGGTGGTGTATTTGTTGTCTCTGGTGCAACCGCTAGTTTGCGTGGAAGTGCCAGCTTCTCAGCTTTTGCTTCAGCTAAATTTGCTTTACGGGGACTGACTCAATCATTAGCTCGCGAATACCAATCCCAAGGTATCCATGTTGTGCATACAATTTTGGATGGGATTATTGATAGCGATCGCAGTAGGCAACTTCATAACCTAAACCCAAGCAGAATGATGAAACCAGAGGATATTGCTGAGGTTTATTGGCAACTGGTTCATATGCCACAAACTACCTGGACTCATGAAATTGATCTTCGTCCTAGTTCAGAAACTTTCTAGGTAGAAAATCTTTTGAATAGTTAAAGATGGAGTGACGGATTATTTGACTGCACTAAGGTCGGGACGGAGGTATTGAGCCTTTCTGAGATAACGATGGACGATCGCAGATTGGGGTAAAGTTGTATTGACTTGGATGAGAATTCTGATGCAATAGCTGAGACTCCCAGGAACAGCCATTTGTTGCAGATCTAATAATGGCACTTGATCCCAGCCAGGGCGTTGTCGGGCTACCGCTGCGGGAAATACCGCATCGAGATCGGGGGTGGTAGTAAAAAAGACATAGCTAATATCTTCGGAGTTAAAGCTATTATGGGCTTCGATTTCGTCTAGCAGCTCGGTAACTGCTTCGGCGATCGCTTCTCGGGTATTAGTTTCTACCGTAGTCGCGCCACGAATACCTCTGACTTTCCACTCCACTACCTTTTCCTCCCCTGGTTTACCAAGTAAATGACAATGGTCATAATGCTGCGCTTTGTACCTATAGTCCCCATTATCGCAGCATAATTCACGGTTCAATGATTAGATACCCCGATCTGACGTAAATATCGTACCGAAGACTAGTTGAACTGGGGCAACACCACAATAGGTCTTGCCCTGCTTTAGCCTATTCTCAGGTCAAAAAGCTTTCTCTTCCTTTAAGGTTTGTAAAGCCAGAGAGGTTGACCAGAGGTACTCAGCTCAAAATCTAACCAACTAATTGCTGTGCCTACCCTTGATTTAGTTTGGCTTCTGCCAGGGATAAATTTGTTGATAAAAGGTTTTGGTTCTTCGATTTTGAAGGTTTCGGTTTTCTCTGGGTCGAGTCCTGCTAGTTCTGCTGCCCAACGACGCGCATCTTCTTCTGTCCCCAAGCGGTCTACTAGACCAAGTTCCAGAGCTTGCTCTCCTGTAAAAACTCTGCCATCAGCAAAGGTTTTAACCGTTTCTATATCGAGATTGCGACCTTCAGCAACTGTCGCTACAAACTGACCGTAGCTAGTATCGATAAGCTGTTGTAGGATGACTTCTTCTTCGGAAGTGAGCTGGCGGTCAAAAGACAAAATATCTTTATAAGGG
>CAZSEZ010000188.1:0-7831 GCA_964606015.1 uncultured bacterium | reverse complement strand
GCCTTGGGAAAGATGGTTATTGCAAAAAGCGGTTAGTGTATATCCCCGCGATACCATGACCTGTCAGATTCTCCAGCAAGCAGGGATTGATGCAGTCGATTTGGGCAATCCGATGATGGATAATTTGTATTATTGCGATCGCCAAGAATCTGAATCTGACAAGCTAAACTTTGTTTTGCTACCTGGTTCCAGAGTCCCTGAAGCTATAAGTAACTGGCAGCAGATATTAGCAGCAGCAACGAACGTGATTGCTCAACTCGAAGAATTTCAGCTGACATTTTATGTGGCGATCGCACCTGGTTTAGAAATTAAGCCATTTATCCAGGGTTTATCAGATCAAGGGTGGCAACAAAAAGATGATTCATCTACTACACCATTGTCTGAAATACTTTTTAGTAAGCAGAAAGCACAACTTTTACTATCACAAAGTAACTATGCAGAATATTTAGCTAAAGGGGATCTCGCGATCGCAATGGCAGGAACTGCTACAGAACAGTTTGTCGGGTTGGGCAAGCCAGCAATCACCATGCCTGGAACAGGAGCTCAGTGCACCCCAGCTTTTATGGAAGCTCAAAGCCGTCTTCTAGGGTGTTCGATTTTACTAGTACAAGATACTAGTTCGGTAGTCTCCGCAATTAGACAGTTAATAGATTCTCCTCACTTGTGGCCGAAGATTCGGGCAAATGGCAAAGCCAGGATGGGGATTCCAGGATCAGCAGCTAGAATTGCCAAACACTTAGTAACAAATTTGTTGAGTTGATGTGGATTGAATTTTATATTTAACCACTAGGCCTTGCGTTTGAACATCTCTTTGATGATTAAGGCGGGATCTACATAACTGCCATTATGTCTTAAGACCCAATGTAGGTGAGGGCCTGTAGTCCGACCCGTCATTCCTACTCTACCGATTCTTGTTCCAGTAGGAATATTCTGGCCCTGAGCTAACTGGATACCACCTTGGCGATCAACAATTGTGGGTTGGCCTGCGATGTTCTCGACACTGCCGTGAAGATGACAGTAAACGTGTTCCCACGACCCAGATTTTATTTTGACTTGAATCCCACAAGCATTATCTTGTGCCACCTTGACTACTTGTCCACTCCACCAACTGCGTACATAACTACCCAAGGGTGCAGCTAGATCGAGTCCGTTGTGGAACTGAATTTCTCCGGTAATCGGGTGACGTCGGTAGCCAAAAGCAGAAGTATAAGACTGAAAGTTCTCAACAGGAAAATAAGCATTTGTCCAAGAACTAGTTGCGGTTTTGTTAGTTGCTGGCACCTGAGCTAGAGCCAAAGAATTATTGTATCGAGCAAACTTAAAATCAGATATTCCCAGGAACAAAACTAACCCAAGAATTACTGTGAAGGTTAGACGAACATACTTAAATCTAGTCTTAAAGTGCATATAAAGAATAGTTAAACAAATTGTAAATAGTAGATAGATTCAATATCAAATCAAGATGAAACAGTTAACCAACTTGTTCCTGTCGCTAATCTGCCAACTTAAAAATACTTAGAAATAAATTTATAATTTGTGCGATTCTGATAAGCAAGAGTAGTGACTTTTGGAAATCAGAAAAACACTCTCACCATCTTATCAAAAATTCTGGTCAGTCAATGAATTATTAAGGTGTAAATTTTAGAAGAAAATACGTAAACTAATAGTTGTATTTATCTTTTTTTTTACGTGATTTTGCTAGAGCAAAATAAATTAGGCTATTTATGATTAGAGATATTTTTCCGTTCTTTTTTGAATTTGATCGTGTTGCGATCGCAGCTAGTTGTCTGTGGTCATTGGCGTTGTATCTAGCTTTTACCAGAATTCGAGAATGGACAATTGAGCAATTTTTCCGTTGGCTTAACTTTGCAGATCGCTCTTTGTACACTTCAGCAGAAGAGTACGAGGAAACTCGTACTGCAAGAGAATCACAAAATGCTCTTTATGCCTCAGTTGTTAGTATTTTCCCTTTTCTGGTTTTGGGTGCATTGAGCAATTGGGGGTTAGATGTTAGCTTGGGCGATAGTTGGTCGATTAGCTTGGGGCTTATGAGCTGTATTGCTGCATCGGTCTATGCTTTGGGTCGTAGTACAGAGCTGGAAAGTAAGGACTAGGAACTAATCTATTTATACCAACGTCCACAACATCGGGTAGTAAACCTCAAACGTTAAGCAACTATTCTTCTTCCACTATAGATAGTATGAGTAAAATTTTTGTTAGATCGTCGTTATTAGCAATTAGCTTGATTTTTGGTAGCAGCTTTAACTTGGTATTGGCTGCTGATCCTTTTCGGACAGAGCAGCCAAGGGAAATTGGCGAACATACAGAAACTGCCTTTAAACAAATATTTTTTATGGGGGATTATAAAGGAGCAAAATCTCCTTTATCTGATGCCGAGAAAGCTGAGCCAAATGAGCCTTTAGCCTATACGCTTAGTGCATCCTTAGCCTATACAGAAAAAGATTGGGAAGGAGTCCGAACTAACGCCAGTAAGACTTTGGATGCCGCAGAAAGCCTACGCGCTACGGATCCTTTGAGGGGGAATCTTTATTTGGGGATTGGGCACTTTTTAGCAGGTACTTATCTTTATGAAAAAGAAGGTGCGATCGCAGCTATTCAAAAGTTACAGTTAGTTTTCAAACATTTTGACGCAGCCGAAGCAATTGATCCCAAGGATCCAGAATTAAATCTCATTAAAGGCTACATAGATCTTTTATTGGCGGTTAATTTACCTTTTTCTAGTCCTAATGATGCGATCGCAAGATTTGAAGAGAATGCTTCTCCTAATTACTTGGTAAACCGTGGCATCGCCGTCGCTTATCGCGATCTCAAAGATTATGACAAAGCTCTCGAATCTGTCGATAAAGCCTTAGAGATTGCCCCAGATAACCCGGAACATTACTACCTAAAAGGCCAAATCTTACGCAAAATCGGCAAAAGTCAACGTGATATTCCTACTTTGAAACTAGCTCTAGACCATTTCTCTACAGCCTTAGTAAAAGAAGACCAATTACCAAGCTTTATTGTCAAACCGCTCAAACGAGAAACTAGACAAACTGAAGAATTGATCCAAGAAATTGTCAACGAAGCGAGTTAACCCGTTTTTAGCTACTTCAAACGACCTGATCGCAGAATACTCACGATTAGCCATAGACCCAAAAAACTAGCAGCAGCAAATAAGATATTGGTGATTAGCGATAGCTGTTGAGTTTGGGCATTTGCAGAAATAATTGCAGCCCCCATAATCAAAGAACCAACCACAATACTAAAAGAGAGCCGGTTGGCGGAGTCATCAATGCTGCGACGCAGAGAATCTAGTTGTTTAACGGAAATATTCCACTTGAGAGTTTCGCTAGTGACGCGGTCTAGCAACAATTCAATCTGTCTTGGAGATTGCAAAGATAATGACTTTAGATCAAGAATACTCCGAAAAAGTGTAGGTAGAGGAGTTTCGCCAACTAACTGTCGCCGTAAAATATCGCTCATCAAAGGCTGTACCTCAGCTAAAAGATTTAACTCAGGATTGAGCTTGCGGGCTACTCCTTCGAGGTTGGCTAAGGTTTTGGTAAATAAACCCAAGTTTGCCGGAAGCTTGATTTTGTACTTTCTGGCTAATTGCATGACTTCGTAAAAAATTTCACTGAAGTTAAGCTCTGCCAAGTTTAGATTGTAATAACGGCGGAGAATTCGCTCGTAATCATTTTCCAGGCTAGCAATATCCTGAATTTGGCTAATATTAGACAGCTCTAGAGTGAGCTGGGCACAACGGCTAGAATCCATGTCAATAATCGCTAGTAACATTTCTGTGAGTAGCTGTTGGGTACGTGGGTCTAAACGTCCAATTGATCCACAATCAATCAAGGCGACTCTATGTTTTTCTAGGTAAAAAATATTTCCTGGATGGGGGTCAGCATGGAAAAAACCATCAATATAGAGTTGTTGAAAAAAGGCTCGAAACAAAGTTGTGGTGATTGTCTGAATGTTGCTCTGAGGATTTTCACTAGCGGTTGGAATATCTGCTTTGAGTAATGGTTTTCCTACTAACCATTCCATCGTCAGTAGTTTCTCCGTTGTTAGTGACCAATTAATCTGGGGAATGACTAGTTGCTGAGCATCCTGCCACTGACTTTTGGCTAAGTTTTGGCGCAGTCGGTCGGTGTACTCTGCTTCTTTGGTAAAGTCGAGTTCTGCTTGAATTGCTTGGGTAAACTCTTCTGCTAGAGCAATTACGTTATAGTCTTGTCCAAATTCGGTAAGAGACACTAATTCGGCAATTCCCTTAATTAGAATCACATCCTTACTAACTACGCGATCAATTCCTGGTCTTTGGACTTTGAGTGCTACAGACTGACCGCTAACCAAAGTGGCATGATGGACTTGAGCAATTGACCCTGCTGCTACAGGGACAGGATCGATTGAATTAAATACTTGGCTTAAGGGTTGAGCAATTTGAGTTGTAATTACAGCTTCTATTTCTGACCAAGGTACAGGCGGAACCTCTGCCTGTAATGCGGTTAAAGATTTGATATATTCTGGTGGTAATAAATCAGGTCGAGTGCTGAGGAGTTGCCCGATTTTGACATAAAAAGGCCCTAGCTCTGCCAAGATTTTTTTGAAGACCGCAGGAGTTGGTAATTTGGGTTCATCTGCTTTTCCCCCTAGCAGAATGCTACGCATATAATCCCAGCCATTACCAAGGACAATTTCTAAAATCTCTCGCTGACGACCGCTAGTTTTGGTTAATGAAAACAATTTTGCTTCTCACATGACATGCTTTCCTCATAATGTAACGCAGGGATTTTTCTTCTGAATTATGAATAGTCAATGATTGGTAAAGCAGTTTTGTCTTAGAAGTGAAGATCCACCTCAATATTGGCACTTAAGAGCTAGAACTATCATTTTAACTAGTCTCCCTTGGCAATCTATCCAGTTAATAACTTGTCAGATTTGACCTGAGATATGGGACAAATAACTTTAGCGATCGCTATATCTAATTGCGATCGCCTTAAACTGTGCCAAATCAATTAAATTCCTGCGCCTGCAACCAACTTTAAAGAGGGGGTTTCTAGTTTTTGTAAACTTAACCGAGCTTGTTCAAAATCATAGGGTATGGGTCTAACTACAGGTTGATAGTCTCTAGCTTGGGCTGCTCCGTGACGCAAAACCGCATTAACCAGTAGGCAATCTTCCTCACCGAAGTTAATCGCACCATGTAAAACTCCTGGGGGGATAATCGCGACCTGAGGAACTTTTTCACTTAAGGGAATGTATTGATATTTTTTGTTGTGTAAAACGATTAAAACAAAACTTCCTTTAACCACCAACAATTGATCTGTCTGGTTTCTGTGAAAAAATAGATCATCTTCTGATTTTGCTGGCACTCTAACAATCATCGTTTCGTCGCTAGATTGTGGAGTATAAAATTCGCTCATTCCACCTTGAATGGATTGGATTGCTCTTAAGGAAACACCTTTTATTAGTCCCATGATTTATTAAAAAATAATTTGTCATCGAACCTGAACTCTTATGCAAATAAAAGTTACAGATATTCCTTATTATGCCAAATAAAACTTGACAATTGAGGCTAAATAGTATCTAGTTACACCAACTGGGCTGTTTTTTGCCAAAGAATCCAAATTATTTTCTTATCACTTCAAACTAGAGCTTGTTTCTACTGAGTTTTTTCTGAAGCAACAAGTGAGCTTCAATGAGTAATATTAGCTAGGAATGATCAACAAAAAAGAAGAACCTAGCACCAAGTGCTAGGTTCTTCTTTGAGTACCCCCAAGGGAATTTGAATCCCTGTCGCCTCCGTGAAAGGGAGGTGTCCTAGGCCACTAGACGATGGGGGCATGGACTTAACCCGTTGAGGTTTTTGTTTCGGTGTGTTTCTTCCCTGCAACGTTTTTAAATATATCGAATATTTTTGTGCCTGTCAACACTTTTTCCTAATTTTTTTATCAAGGCTAAGATTTTCCTTGTCTCAATTGTCTCAAAAGCTTTTGTGCTGAGGGATCTAAGGAATTAAATAAAAAACGACCCGATGATTTCTTAGGGGGTCGTTTCTTCTGTCTCATTTTGCGAGCGGAGAATTCTACGTCTCCGGCGAGTCTCTGGGAAGATATACATTCTGCTCCATACCCAGTTACTACATCTCTCTGAACGCGGTCATTAGTAGCAACAATTAAACGAATTGGATTGGTTATGTCTTGATTCTGTCTGGAAGTGGCGCAAAATTTTTCAATGTAGGTATCTGCTGTTTCAGAAAACGCTGTGTAATACACTGAAACTAGAGGAGTGTAATCTTCGATATAACTAGGAGTTCTCTGATAGTGGGCATCAAACACTATTTGAGTGCGGTAAGATGACATCGAGGCATAGTTGATCAGAGATTCTATCAATGCGTCACGAGCAGCTTCTAAGCCGTGAGTATCGCGACTTTCCTTAAGATCCGACCAGCTACCGATAATATTGTAGCCGTCTACTAGCAGAAAAGCCTGGTAAGACAGGGAAGACATGACAAAGAAATTAGGAATAAAAACGTATTAGTCTATTGTAAAGATATTTGTTAACAATGTGCTAACTTGCCTTACCTTCTTGGACTCTAAGTTTTAATGACTCTGGTTCTCCTTGAGCCACTACACAACCGTTTTCTAGCAGAAACGCACCATCGCAATAATCTAGTTCTTCTAGGCGATGAGTAACCCACAAAGCAGTTAAGCCACGCGTTTTGACCAAATTTCGAACTTGTTGTACCAACTCTATTTGAGTATCTCCATCAAGTAGAGCTGTCGGTTCATCAAACAAAATAGTATTGCAGTTACGAGCTAGAGCCCCAGCGATCGCAATCCGCTGTTTTTGGCCTCCACTTAAGGCATAGATTGGTCTACGCTCTAGTCCTAACAGGTTGACTGCACTAAGAGCTTCGCGAACTCTTTCCTTAACCTGAACAGTTGAGAGCTTCTCCTCAACCAAGCCAAAAGCAACATCTGCTGCAACGGTGGGCATTACTAATTGCAGATCTGGATTTTGGAAAACAAAACCTAAGGGGGAATCAGTTTTAATTTCTCCTGATGTAGGACGAAGTAATCCTGCTACCAGCCTTAGCAAGGTTGACTTGCCACTGCCATTGTTACCCAAAAGCATCCATAACTCACCTTGAGGGACTTCTAGAGAACAAGATCTTAGAACTGGAGCCGAAGGTGACCAATGAAAGTCTAATTGCTTAACGGAAATGGCAGGAGAACGAGTCATTATTCAATGGCTAACTGTAACTGTTAATTTTTACTAGCAGTGCTAGTGCTACTCAGCAGCAGTAGCAGCAAAGAAACCCGCAGCGCGGTTGGGGTTTGCCCCAGTACTTTCCATAGTTACAACAGCAGCAATAGTTGTACTCAAAATAGCTACTTTTTTGCCTTCTTGTTTATCGCAGGTAAGTTCTATTACTTGGGGCTGAGTTGAAGCCATTGCCGAAGTAATGTCTTGATACACTTTTTGCGCGGCCTCTGCTTCTTTTTTTTCGATGGAAATAGGTAGTGCTGTATTTCTGACGATGATGTTAATTGCGTGCATAGAACGTCTCTTGATAAATCGCGTTATTGGTTACGAGCGTGTAATAATCTCATTGATTCTACTTGATCGCTCTGGCTTGGCACATTTTAACGTTAATTTAAGATTGAGAATAAAGATTGATCTGGAAATCAGAGCGAATTTCTTTTACTATAGTAGAGAGTAAAGAAAAGTAAACTTTTCTCAGGTTTGGCTTAATATAGCTATTTTGTAGAGTTCATCTTAGTTGTATTTCGCCTTAAGCCTAAATTTTTAGCAATAC
>CAZSEZ010000187.1:0-7852 GCA_964606015.1 uncultured bacterium | reverse complement strand
TCCAATGTTTTGATTTAAGCCAGATGTAGTATTGGAGAATAATTTTGTTTTATCTTTAGCAAATAATTTTAATTTTGCTTTATCTATTAAGTTTTCGGAGTACCAAGATTCATTCATTTGTATTCTCAGATTGTCAATCCAAGCTAGTCCCTTATTTTCTTCATAGATAAAATCTAACCATTCCGCCAGCTCTGTGATAGAGATATGATGAGCAAAGTCAGAAGCCAGAAATCTCTGGGGATGTTTAGCAATAAAAATCTCTTTCGCAATACGACGCAGGTTATTTTGCCAAAATAAGACCGTTTCTTTGATTTCTTTTGAGGCGATATCGAACATTCCTAATTCTGCGGTACAGCGAGCTTGAGCTAAAGCCGTCAGCACAAAATACTCTTCATATGTCATTGCAGTTTCTAGAGTTTTAGCTTCAGATAATAACTCTCGATAGCGCATATTAATTTCACCAAGAGTCGTTCGGGAATAATGCAGTATAGTGTGTCTATTTTCTAGAGATGTCTTACTGTCAATTTTCAACAACTCATTAATTGCAGAATGGAGCTTTGCTCGTTCAGTACTTTCAAGAAAATACTTGATATCTTGAACATCTTGTTGAATGTTCTTAAGCTGTTTGTCGATCTTGTTTAGTTTATTGTTGATAGCAACAAAGCCGATACAACTCACTGCTAGACCAAGTCCTGATACGAATGCAGTTCCGTTAGTAATTTGAATAATGCTTTGGGTCGCTTGAGAAAGAGAATCAAGTTGTCCTGTGATTTCCATTAATTGATGAGTATTAAATTTGCTCATCTTTTTAAGTTGCTCTAGCTGGATATTAGCGACTATCCCAGGAATAAAATCCAAACCTGGAACTAGAGTACTGATAGGGTTAAGAGAGCTAGGGAGTAAGTGGCTTATGATTTGCCCTGCTTTTTCTGTTCCTACCGCCCAACGGATTACACCACCGTAAAGCTTATATTGACCTGTGATCAATCCAACTATTGTGTCATGTGGGATAACTCTTGCTACCTCAAAACCTGGCAATACCATTGTCTATACCTTCAAAAACTTACAGTTATATTGCCCTTTTCTAAAGCAGTAAAACAAAATAAATAACTGTTATTTATCCCTATCAAGTAGATTTACGAGCTTTTAAGGATTTAGATGGTTATCTTTGTTACAAATCCCTAAACTTTGACGTTATTTGGAGTTTGTCCGATCAAATTTATCCAAAATCAGGATCTTGAATGATCGCATTTTCAAGATCTAAAAATAAAAGACGAACCAAAGTTCGCCCCTAAAACTAATATTCAAAATTCAGTTAACCTAAACGCTAGCTGCTGCTTCTTGCTTTACCGAGCCTTGAGTTCCTAACTGGATCAATTCGATCTTGTAACCATCAGGATCCTCTACAAACGCAATTACTGTACTGCCGTGCTTCATGGGGCCTGGTTCTCTGGATACCTTGCCCCCAAGAGATTTGATTTTGTCGCAAGTACCGTAGATGTCGTCTACTCCAAGAGCAATGTGTCCATAACCGTTGCCAATGTCGTAACTATCAGTGCCCCAGTTGTAGGTTAGCTCGATGACCGTGTTGTCTTTTTCCTCACCGTAGCCCACAAATGCTAGGGTAAATTCACCACCTGGATAATCCTTTTGGCGTAGTAGTTTCATGCCTAGGACATCACAATAAAACTGCTTGGATTTATCCAAATCACCCACACGCAACATAGTGTGTAGCATTCTCATAGTTAGTATTCTCCGCTCAAATATCTGTATTTATTAGTTTAAATCTTGTCGCCCAGTAGAAATCATCCTCAAGTATCAAATCTCACTAAACCACTATTTCTCAATCGTAATGATAAAGTTACAAAAGATATTTTTCGCACTGGTAGGGCATGGGTAGTATTTTCGCGAAGAAGAAACAGTTTTGGCTGGGTTTTCTGCTTTGTATTTGTTTTGGCTTAAACTCGCCTGGATTAGCGCGAGAAAATAATCTGGCCGCTGAGTTTACCGCAACAGGCACTCAAGGTGCAGTAGCTTCGACTAGTAGGGCTGCTTCTGAAGTTGGACTAAAAATCCTTCAAGATGGCGGTAATGCAATTGATGCTGCGGTTGGTGTGGGCTATGCCTCTGCTGTTACAGACCCTTGTTGTGGCAACCTCGGTGGGGGTGGCTTTATGACAGTTCATTTTGCTGATGGCAGAGAAACCTTTATCAATTTTCGCGAAACTGCTCCTTTAGCTGCTACGGCTGACATGTACCAGGATGAGAATGGGGAGGTAGTCAAAGACCTCAGTAGAAACGGTTATCTGGCTGTGGGCGTACCAGGGACAGTTAAGGGGTTGAACTATGCCCTGGAAAAGTATGGCACGATGAGTCGCGATCAAGTGATTAGTCCTGCGGTGGAGTTAGCCCAAGATGGTTTTGTCTTACAGCAAGGGGATATCGATATCTTTAAAGCTGGAAAAAGTCGTTTAAATTTTGAGCCAGAAATAGCTGGCATTTTTTTAGATTCACAACAGAAAGTAAGAAAAGTCGGGGACACTCTAGTTCAGCCAGATTTAGCAACTACCCTAGCTAAACTAATCCCTGAAGGAGATGCTTTTTATCAAGGGGATATTGCCCAGCAAATCGTGACAGCTAGCGAAGCCAACGGAGGCATTTTAGCTTTAGAAGATTTTGCTAACTATCAAGTCAGTGAATACGACCCTGTGAGTTGCGATTATCGAGGGTATCGCGTAACTTCTTCTGCACCCCCTGGAGGAGGAACTACCGTATGCCAAATGCTAAATATTTTGTCTGGCTACAACCTCAAAGAATCTGGTTGGCGCACCACTAAGTCGATGCATCGTATTCTTTCTGCAATGCTCTATGCTTTTAGCGATCGCAATTCTTTTCTAGGCGATCCTGATTTTGTGGATAATCCTCTAGATAAGATACTTAGCACTGAATACGCAGCCAATATCAGACAACAAATCCCTGATAACCGAGCTATTCCTCCAGAAAAGGTCTATCGCAACCTAGCGACACCCGAAGGCAGTAACACCACCCACTATTCTGTAGTGGATAAAGAGGGTAATGCGGTGTCTGTAACCTATACAATCAATTCTTTCTTTGGTGCGGGAGTAGTAGCACCTGGAACGGGTTTTATCCTTAACAACGAGATGGATGATTTTACGGCCAAGGTTGGCGTACCCAATCAGTTTGGCTTGGTTCAGGGAGAAACCAATATTATCGAGCCAGGAAAACGTCCCCTCAGCTCAATGTCCCCTACCATTGTGACAAAAGATGACCAAGTAGTCCTAGTGACTGGAAGTCCTGGCGGATCAACTATTCCAACTACAGTGCTTCAGGTAATCACCTCGGTAATTGACTATCAAAAAAGTCTCAAAGAAGCTGTATTTGCCCCCCGTTTCCATTATCAAGGCTTACCAAACCAAGTAAGAGCCCAAAATGGTGCTCTCCCTGACGATACTATTCGCGGACTGCGATTAAAAGGATACACAGTTAAACCAACTCGTCGCCAATGGGGCGGTGCAGAGTCAATCATTATCAACCCCGACAGCACCATCACCGCAGTTAACGATATTCGTAAACCCGCAGGAGCAGCTCTAGCCTATTGAGAAGCTGATTTAACCTATCTGAGTTAATTTGTTGGCCTCAATAGCTTATGATTCGTCGTAAGTCTCGATGTCTAGCAGGTAGAGATAGGGCTTAGCTAACTCTTCTCTTTGAAATGCGATCGCTCGTAATAGATGCCAATCTTTTAAGGCGGCAAAAGGTGTTTCGTAGTCATCTTGTTCCAGGCGATCGGCCAAGTTGGCTACATCTTCTTCTGTCAGTTGAGCGATTTGTTTCTCTTGAATTGCTGTGTTCATCCCCAGTACCTCTAATCCTTCAGAGTTGAATTAGGTTAGTAACTTCCCCAGCTCAAATTCTAACCTACAAACTTTTTAGTAACACGCTAATTACAATCTTTAGAAACTAAGCATAAGGCATAATCAACTCGAACTACTAATCTGGTTGACTAGTATCTACCAATTAATGGTGTGTTCTTCGCCATCTAAAATCAGATAATAATCAGTCCCAGCCTAAATTTCCACAAGATTTGCGACCTCGCGTTGCAACATCAAAACACTTCAAGGAGTACTGAATTAACTTTCAGAGAATTATGGATGCATAGATCTCAACCCAAGATTTCGAGTTACAAGGCTGACGAGAGATATAGCGCTACGGATCAGGATTCTCTACCGCAAAATACAGTTTCCAACCTGTAATCCGAGTTAAATTACCCACTAACTAATATTTATGTTATATTTATTCAGGGCTTATGTAATGAAGTTCTAACGGGATGTAGCGCAGCTTGGTAGCGCGCCTGCTTTGGGAGCAGGATGTCGCAGGTTCAAATCCTGTCATCCCGATAATCTAGTTAAGAAAAGGCACTACTTGTTCTTCTTAAGCAAGTCTAAGAGAGCAGATTCCAAATTGGGAGAAAGATTAAATCCTAGATCACTGTGGCGAAGATTGATATCTCGCTGGGGAAAAGGAATATTAATGTTATTTTTTCTGAGTAGTTCTTCGATCGCAAAGTAGAGTTCACTTTTGATCGAAGCTTGCTGACTCGGTTCAGAGATCCAAACCAATAACTGAAAATTTAACGAACTATCACCAAAGTCAGTAAAGAAGACTTGTGCAGGAGGATAAGATAGAACATTATCGTTTACTTCGGCTGCACTTAAAAGAACTGATTTTACTTGCTTAGTATCGCTACCATAGGCAACCCCCAAAGGAATGTGCACCCGTGAGACAGAGCCTTCATGAGTCCAATTGACAACTTCATCTGCGAGCAAACTAGAATTCGGCACAATAATTGATAGTCGGTCTAGAGTCCTTAAGACAATACTCCTAGCACCAACTCTTTCAACCGTGCCTTGATGTCCATTAACTTCAATAAAATCCCCTACCTGTACAGATCGCTCAAATAAAAGCACCAAACCAGAAGCAAAGTTTTTGGCAATATCCTGAAACCCGAAACCAATCCCTACCCCTAAAGCACTACCCAAAATAGTCAGAGAACTCAGATCTAAACCCCATAGCTGAAGCAAAATAATCGTGCCTACAGCCAGCAAGCCGTATTGAGTCACAATGAAAATAACTTCTCGCGATCCGCGACTCATACTAGTGCGGTTGAGAACGCTCTTTTTCAGAGCTTGGGCTAAATTACTAGTGAGATAGAGTAGAAACCAAAAAAACAGGCCAAAAATCAGAATGCTAATAATGGAATAATTACTAAATAAAGGCGCACTCAAGGTATTCCAAACAGAACTGAGCACCTGATAGCGGACTTGGCGACTTTGGGGAAACAAATCAAGAACCCAGTAAATAGCGCCCAGCCAAATAGTGACCTTGCCTGTGGTAACTACTAATTTCGTAAGAAAGTCGATCCGCGCCTCATTAAGAGCCTGATTAGTTTGTTTAAACTTAAATAGCTTGACAACTGCTTTTGACCAAGAATAAACCTGTAGCAAGTTAAGTATCCGTGTCAAGGTGACAGCCAGTGCCATAATAATGGCGGCAATTCCATACTGACGATATTGATACGAATCTTTTCTTTCGGTTTGTGCTTCGAGAATAGATTGATTAATTTTTTGTTTTAAATCTATTGCTTTCTCGTCAATAGTTCTGGATTCATCAGTTTCTTGTTGAGTAACAGTAAATAAATAGCTGTCATTCAAAGAAATTGTTGGAGAACCATTAATTTTTTCAATAGTTATTAGAGGTGGACGATTTTTTTTAACGGCGTCCTCTAACTGTTTTTTAATCGCACCTGCCCTTTCATCAGCAGTTCTAGAGTTATCACCATTGATAAATTCGCCTACTTCAAAGATTATCCTGCCATCTAGAGTCACTGGAGCTTTATGCTTATGTGACTCAAAAATATTGGTTAGAATTGGCTGATCGTGAACCGAAAAATCAGGTAATTTAATTCTATTGTCTTGTACCTCTTCTGGAGTTATTTCTGGGGTTATTTCTGGTACTTCTTGATTTACATCCTGGGCGATTACAGGAATTGTGATAACTAGACAAAGATTAATCAGAACTAGCGTAATAAATTTGAGAATACCTGACATTTATCCAGAAACAGAGAAGTTTTAACTATTTAACTAATCAAGTCTAGCGTTTCCAAAAATTGTTAGCGTCTACCAAGAACAACTAACTATCAGCCCAAGTACATTTAGATCGATTATAGTATCTGAGCCAAGAACTTTCGGCTTCTGGCTTCTTGAGGATTGTTAAAAAACTCTTCTGGAGGGGCGACTTCTACGACCAGACCTTCATCCATAAAGACTACTCGGTCAGCAACTTCACGCGCAAAGCCAACCTCATGTGTCACACAGACCATAGTCATTCCAGATTGAGCTAGATTTCGCATCGTATCTAGCACTTCTCTAACCATTTCAGGATCAAGAGCAGATGTGGGTTCATCAAATAACATGATCTTAGGTTGCATTGCTAGGGCTCTTGCGATCGCAACACGCTGTTGCTGCCCTCCCGACAGTTGCCCTGGAAATTTCTGAGCTTGTTCTAAGATGCCAACTTTTTCTAAGAGTTGTAGAGCAACTTCTTCTGCTTGTTTTTTAGAGCGTTTGCGTACCCAAATAGGAGCAAGGGTCACATTCTGCAATACGGATAAATGGGGAAAGAGATTGAATTGCTGAAAAACCATCCCCACTTCACGACGGATACTTTCAATATTTTTGAGATCATCAGACAGAGTTATCCCATCGATAATAATTTGCCCTTTCTGATATGGTTCAAGAGCGTTAAAAGTCCTAATAAAGGTTGATTTACCAGAACCAGAAGGCCCCATGATGACTACTACTTCTTGGGGTTGTACTTCTAGATTGACACCGCGCAACACATGAAAGTTGTTGTCATACCACTTTTCGACATTTTGAGCGATGATGATTGGGTCTGGCATTTATTTCAACTTAACTATTCTTTTAATAACCAAAATCCAGCAAAAGATTCTGATTCTGGATTGGATTGGATCGCGAGGAAGTGAACACCACCAGCTTTTTGCTTAGCTTCAGTAAAGTTTTTCGCTTCACTAATTGTTTGCTCATTAGTTAAATTAGCCAAAATCCAGCTATCACTAGCACCAGTTTCTAGTCTTAGTTTGGGACGGACTCCCATTTCTAACTGTAAATAGCCCATCTCCAAACCAGACATCCAAGCAGCCAAGGGAACTGACCTGGGAGAAAATACTATTAAACCAGGAATCTTAGTTTCATCATCTAAACCAGCCAAAGCCAGAGGAAAAGACTCTCCAAAATTGATATCCCATTCTGGTAATTCAGCAAAAGCAGCAGCCTCCAAGCTGACAAATGCCCAACTATCACTTTTATCCCCTTTAACGGCATCAGGAAGCGCGATCGCATTTAGAGGTGGATACTTAACTGAAGCCGAATTAGCAGCTTTCTCGTCATAGCCAGTTTCTTGAGGATAAATCTCTGTTTCTCGTTCACTTAGCCATTGATTCAAAGCATAGGTGCGACGACTGGGAGCTGCAGCAATCCCCACTTCCGCACAGGCTTTAGTGATCATATTATTCATCTGACGACGGAAAAAACGAATCTTTTTAGGACTATTACCCGAGTCTGCGATCGCTTTCTGAATTGCTTCTTTGAGCCAGATAGAGTTTACCGTTTTACTAGAGCAGTATTCGCTATATCGAAAGATATTTTCCACAGAACGATCAACAGAAGTAGGACTTTCACAGATCAAAACTTCCCACAACTTTTTGCCATTTTCATCCACAATTGGACGAGAATAAAAATCTAGTTCCCAAATA
>CAZSEZ010000186.1:0-7902 GCA_964606015.1 uncultured bacterium | reverse complement strand
GGTGCTATTTACCTGGCTGCTTCTGTCATTTGGCTTAATTGACGACAGACCCTAAACTAGATGGTTTGATTTCGAGTTGGTTTAGTGTCATTTAGATAGAGTCCAACACAAAGTGGTTAATTCATACTAGCTACTGGCAAATTATTCCAGCAAAATCAAAGCAATAACATGTCAATTTTGGCAAATTTACGAGAATCAGAGCAGCCGTTGACGATAAACTATTCAAATAATAAAACAACACAACCAAAAGCAAAGTGGAGCTTCCTAAAGCGCAGCCAGGTGTAGCCTTCCACAATCAACTTATATGACTCATTCCTTAGACATTAAAACCTTAGCCCGTTGGATGGCAGCAGACTATAGCAATCAAGCGCAAGCTTACGAAAACCCACCATTTTTCGCTCATATCCGCGTTTGTATGCGTCCTTTGCCTGATGAGTTGATGGGAGGAACGAGCTTATTTTTAGAGCAAGCTTATGATTATGCTCTGAATCAGCCTTATCGCCTGAGAGTTCTGAAACTAAATATAGTAGAAGACCGCATCGAACTAGAAAACTATAAGGTCAAAGAACAAGAAAAATTCTATGGAGCATCCCGCGATCGCGATCGCTTAAAGCAGTTGACTCCTGACTTGATTGAAAAGATGAATGGTTGCGACATGAATGTAACCTGGACTGGTAAAGAGTTTCAAGGACAAATTAAACCAGGAAAAGCTTGTATCGTCGAACGTAAAGGTAAGGTTACTTACTTAGATAATAGTTTTGAAGTTGATGGTACGCAGTTGATTAGCTACGACCGTGGTCGTGATCCTGAAACTGATGAGTTGGTCTGGGGATCGATCGCAGGACCTTTTGAATTTAAACCTATTACTAGCTTTGCCGATGAAGTTATTTAGCTCGTAGGTAAATGTTGTTATCGATTTGAGAAGGCTAGCAATCTCATGGCCGAATAATGAATAATAATTTAAAATATTCATTATTCATGTTGTGGGTTTCTAAACTATGCCTCGCTCAAAAGCAGCCTCAACCTCTACGAAAAAAAAGCAGAATCTTCCCTTACCTCCAGCTCCACCAGGATATTTACTTTTCCAGTTACCAAAGCTACAAACTCAACCTCTTGAGTATTTGGAAAAAATTTGGCGAGAGTATGGCGATTTGGTTCGTCTGCCAATCATGCCTGGGTTAAATCTTTTGTTTGCAGCTCATCCCGATCATGTAGAACATATTTTGCTAACTCATCAAGAACGGTATCGAAAAGCAGATTTCTTTTTACGGCCGATGAGTTTGGTTCAGGGATCAGGACTATTTACGAGTGAGGGTGAATCCTGGTTTAAACACCGTCGCTTGATGCAACCTGCCTTCCAGCAAAAGCAGTTAATTAATTTGTCTGAAGTAATGGAAAGTTGTGTGCAATCTTTGGTTGCCGAATGGCTAGCAAAACCAGATGGCTTTACTGTCGATATTGCTGCTGAGATGACGAAAATTACACTCCAGATTGTCAGCATGGCTTTATTTAGTGTGGATATTAGCCAAGAAACAAATCAATTGGGGCAAGCTTTTCGTATTGCTTTGAATTATGTTTACTTTCGTTTGAATAGTCCTTTGGCCTTGCCCACTTGGGTTCCTACTGCAAGGAACCGTGACTTTCGTCAAGCTAAACAAACTTTAGATCGCATCGTTCTCGAAATTATTAGCTCGCGTCGACAAGATCCAACTACTCGCTACGATCTTTTAGCCATGCTGTTAGCCGCTCAGGATGAATCTACAGGGGAAGGAATGAGCGATCGCCAAGTTCTTGATGAAGTAATAACCTTAATCAATGCTGGCCATGAAACTACCGCAACAACCCTAGCCTGGACTTGGCACTTGCTAGGCACAAATCCTGATATTCTCAATCAGTTGATTGAGGAAGTAGATAGTGTTTTGCAGGGAAAACTACCTAGTTTTAGCAACTTTTCTCAGCTCAAATATACGCGACGTATTATTGATGAGTCCTTACGCCTTTGTCCGCCTGGTATGGGACTAGCTCCTAGAGTTGCACTAGAAAATGATGAAATTCAGGGATATTTTATTCCCAAAGGAACAGTTGTAAATCTGGCGACTTACTTCATCGGTCGTCATCCTCAATTTTGGCAAGATCCAGAACAGTTTGATCCTGATCGTTTTTTACCTTACAAGATTAAACACCAAGCAAAATTTGCTTATCTTCCTTTCGGAGCGGGGGGACACGCCTGTATTGGCAAGAACTTTGCTTTGATGGAGGCAACTCTAATTTTGGCAACTATCGTACAAAAATTTCAGATTGAATTAGTTCCCAATCAGATTATTGAAATCGATCCTCAGTTCACATTACGTCCAAAATATGGCATTAAAGTAACTGTACGCCAGCGATAGATCTGAGAATTACTAAAAGTATGCAGCGATTGGATGAGACCAAAAGAGAAGCTATTTTGAAGTCTGCGAAACGGAGGTTAAGTCAGTATGGCGTGAGAAAAACTACCATGCAGGATATTGCTGAGGATACAGGGATTGCCGTAGGGACTTTGTATCTCTATTTCAAGAATAAAAATGAAATTCTGGTTGCCACTGCTGAGTCTTATAGTCAGCAACATATAGAGGAGACAGAAGATATCTTGCGATCGCCAATAACAGCTTCCGCTAAGCTTAAGGCCTATTTGCTGAGTCGGTTTCGCGCTGTCAAAGAATATCGTCTTGGTGGTTCTCATGCTGCGGAATTGACAAGGGCAGTAATCCGTCTCCGGCCCGAGTTAAAGCAAAAAGAAGGTGAAGCAGTCCGAGAAAATGTGCACAGAATATTGCGCTACGGTATTGAAACCAACGAATTAAAGATTCAGCACTTAGAAAAAGACCTAGATGTTTTTCTTTTTTCTATTGGTTATTTTTTTCCTATGCCAACTACTGAAAATTATTATGAACCAGAAGAAGAACAACTTTGTTTGGTGATTGAATGGTTCTTACAGCAATGGAGTTAAACAATAAGTTTAGATTTGTTGTTTGTGATCTAGTAAAGAGTTTAGTGCGCAATTACAAAAATAAAAAAAATTGAAAAATGTAGGAAAATCTCGGATTAGTAAGCTTCCCTGGCTACCGATTGCCGTCAAGATAAGTTACAACAGACTGCAAAAGCTTATATTAGATATCTGGTTTTAAAATCATGAGTAACCGTAACCCTTTTCCTTTTCAATTGATTTTTTATGGAGTTGGTGCTTTATTCCTATTAGTCATATTTGGTGCTCTCAAGCCTTTTGTAATTGTTAATGCGGGGGAACGAGGGGTATTGATGCGTTTTGGTAAAGTCCAGGATATTGTGTTTGATGAGGGTCTGCATCCGATTATCCCTGTGGTGAATACAGTCGAAAGACTCACTGTGCGAGTTCAAAAAAATGACGTCAACGCGGAAGCTTCTTCCAGAGATCTCCAAGATATTAAGATGGATGTGGCGATTAACTGGCACATCGAACCAGAAGCGGTCAATAAAGTTTTTCAGAGAATAGGCAACGAAACCCAGATCGTAATTAGAATTATTAACCCTGCTGTTTCTGAAGTGGTTAAAGCAGCTACTGCTAAGAAAAATGCTGAGGAAATCATTACCAAAAGAACTGAACTTAAGGAAGAAATTGATAGTCAACTCAAAGCTAGATTAAACGGTTATGGTATTGGGGTAGATGATGTTTCCCTGGTAAATATCTCATTCTCTCCTGAATTTTCTAAAGCAATCGAGGCCAAACAAATCGCCGAACAAGAAGCCAAAAGAGCCGATTTTGAAGCTCTAAGAGCAGAAAAACAAGCCCAGGCAGATGTTAACCGAGCTAAAGGACAGGCTGAATCTCAAAAACTACAACGCCAAACTTTAACTGCTGAATTGTTACAAAAACAAGCGATCGAAAAGTGGGATGGTAAATTTCCCTTAGTATTAGGTGGAGAAGGCGCACTACCTTTTATCAACATTGACACTAAAACCCTAAATTCTGGCCAATAATCTGAGCTGCATTAAGGTACTACTTTGCGTTCAAAGTGGGTTCTGTTATGGCTAATAGCTTGTAGCTATTAGCTGTTCCTTGTTTAGAAATTTAGACTCAATGTTTTGTATTTAATGCTCGATACAAATGTGGCAATATAAAACTCCTGGTATTCCTGATAAGCTGTTTCTTCAACTTCCTGGCATTCCTTTAAGTAAGCGGGAGGTAAGGATCTTGTTGATTTCTTCTTTACGGATGAAGCCTGATTCTGTGTTGTGGGATATTGGAGCGGGAACAGGAACTATCCCTGTAGAAGTTGGTCTACTTTGTCCTGATGCCAAGATTATGGCTGTAGAGCGAGACGAAGAAGTTGCCGGTTTGATCCAGAAAAATTGCGATCGCTTTAAAGTAAAAAATGTCGAAGTAATCCAAGGTAATGCCCCTGATTGTTTGCAAGATGTGGCGGAAAAACCTGATCGGATTTGTTTAGAAGGGGGCAAGCCCATTGGCAAAATTCTCAGAGATGTTTGGGAATATCTCCAACCTGAAGGCCGAATTGTTTGTACCGCTACTAACCTCGAAAACCTCTACACTCTCTCGAAGGGTTTATCCGAACTCCACGCCCGAAACATCGAGGTAGTTCAGTCCGCAGTAAATCGTTTAGAAACCAGAGGTATCAATCAAACTTTTGCTGCGGTTAACCCAATTTTTATTCTTTCTGGTGAGAAGTTATAGCTGGAAGTAATAACTAAAAAAGAAGAATTCGCAACCAAAAGTAGTACAATGCAACGGGCGTAATCGAGATTACATTAGCTTAAGTTATGTCAATTCTTCATGGCGGTTGGATTTGCGAAGAAAACAGTTTTTATCTGTGGGGAGAAGCTTGGCGTTCTCTGGTAAACCAGAAAGTAAAAGATAGCGACGCAATTGCCCCTCATCCTTTCGCTGTAGAACCAGAAGAATTAGTTGAATTATTAAGCCAGCAAAACTTAACCTGTAATTTTGGCGATCGCAGTATTGCGCTGAGTGTTCCGTCTTTAAGAAAGCGCAAAAATAGTCCTTTATTGCCGATTTTTTCTCTCAACTTAGCTGAGTTAGAAGCCAAAGATCTCAAAAAACTCGAACTATATCCCTGGTTAGTTTCTGGTTTTGTTCTAGATATTGATAATACGATTTCTTTTTTATCTCGATTGCCTCTTAGTCCTAGTAATGTGATCGCTCCTGAGTTGGCTTTTTGGGGGCAGTTATATCGCTGGGTTTTAGATCTCGTTGTGAAAGGAAAATTTCTGCCAAACATCGAAAATAATAAAGGAACTTGGCAGCCTCTGATCGATAGTGAAACTGATCGCATTAGGCTAGCGAAATTCAGCCAATTAATGCCAGAAGTTTGCCTATCTTATAATCAACAAACAGTTAGTAAACAAGAACTTTTACTAAACTTTTTAGGCACAATTCTTGATGCTCAAGTTAAGAGCTGGGCTAATTATGCTCCCACTACAGCAAAAAATATTACAGTTAACCCTTGGTTAGAGTCTCTAAGTGAATTTGATACTGCGATCGCAACAGAGGAAAAGAATTTACAACGTCTCAACAATGCATTGTACAACTGGCGATTACCACTTAAAGAATACATTGCAGGGCAAGATCGAGAATTAGAACAAAATCGTTATCGTTTAGCTTTGGCTTTAGAGCCGCCTACTGAGGCTGGAGAAACCGAGGTTCAGGGTAACTGGCAACTCAAATATAAGCTTCAAGCGTTGGATGACTCAGATTTTATTGTTAGTGCTCATGAAATTTGGGCTTGCAGTGGAGATAGCCTAGAAATTAGCGATCGTATTATTGATAATCCCCAGGAAACATTGCTTAAAGGGTTGGGTTTAGCAACTAGACTTTACGAGCCAATTACTAATAGCTTGCATGTCTCTAATCCTGAAGGGTGCGAACTAAATCCCATTGAGGTTTACCAATTTCTTCGAGCGACTGCTTGGCTTCTCCAAGATAATGGTTTGGGGGTTATCTTGCCTCCTGGTATCGCGCCTGGAGAAAACGAACAGCGTTTAGGCATCAGCATGAGTGCAGAGGTCGTCAGCAAAAAAGATAATCGTTTAAGTTTGCAAAGTTTGTTGCAATACAAGTTGCAAATTGCGGTGGGCGATACTACCTTGACTAAGGCTCAGTTTGCTAAGTTGTTAGCGCAGCAGTCGCCAATTGTGGAAGTAGATGGCAAATGGTTGGCTCTGCAACCCGCTGATGTTAAAGCAGCTCAAGCAGTTTTGAATAAATCCAATGAAGATCTTAGTCTTTCGGTAGAGGATGCGCTACGAATTGCTACAGGAGACACCAAGACGATTGCAAAGTTACCTGTAGTTAATTTTGAAGCTAAAGGAGCTTTAAAAGAATTAATCGCTAATCTCACTGATAATAAAGGCATCGAACCTATCGAGAATATTGATGGATTGAAAGGTACGCTTCGACCTTATCAGGCTCGTGGTGTTGGCTGGCTAGCATTTCTAGAAAAGTGGAGTTTAGGTTCTTGTTTGGCCGATGATATGGGTCTTGGCAAGACGGTTCAGACTATTGGTTTCTTGCTAAATCTCAAACAACAAGATCTACTCAAAAAACCTACCCTTTTAGTCTGTCCTACTTCCGTACTTAACAACTGGGAAAGGGAAGTTGCTAAATTTGCCCCCAGTCTCAGTACTACTATCCATCATGGCGAGAAACGTAAACGAGGCAAACCTTTTGTCACAGCAGTTAATAAAAAAAATCTGATTATTACCAGCTATTCTCTGGTGTATCGTGACTTAACAACTTTGCAGTTAGTAGATTGGTCTGGGGTTGTTTTAGACGAGGCGCAAAATATTAAAAATCCTGCTGCAAAACAATCTCAAGCAGTTCGTGAACTGCCCGCAGGTTTTAGGATTGCCCTGACTGGTACTCCTGTTGAAAATAGGTTGGGAGAATTGTGGTCGATTCTAGATTTTCTCAATCCTGGCTTCTTAGGGACTAAGACTTTCTTTCAAAAACGTTTCGCTCTTCCCATTGAAAAATATGGCGATCGCCAATCATTGAATATTCTGCGTTCTCTGGTACGTCCTTTTATCTTGCGCCGTCTCAAAACCGATACCAGTATTATTCAAGATTTACCTGAAAAACAGGAAATGAATGTTTTCTGTGGTTTAACTAATGAGCAAGCTGATGTCTACCAAAAGCTTGTTGAAGAATCTATGGGAGCAATCGAAGAGTCAGATGGTATTCAACGTCATGGCTTGGTTCTGACTTTATTGATGCGTCTTAAACAACTTTGCAATCATCCCGATTTGGCAGGAAGTAAAGACACTAAAGCAACTAAGTTGGCAACAGATTTTGGTTCGCGATCGGGTAAGCTGATGCGCCTTACGGAAATGCTCGAAGAGGTTATCGAGGAACAAGACCGCGCGCTGATTTTTACCCAGTTTTCCGAGTGGGGCAAGCTCCTCAAGTTACATTTGGAAACTACTTTCAAAACAGAAGTGTTGTTTCTCTATGGCTCAACCAAACGAGCCCAAAGACAGGAAATGGTCGATCGCTTTCAAAACGATCCCAATGCTCCCAGGATTTTTATTCTTTCTCTAAAAGCTGGTGGGACAGGGCTTAACCTGACTAGAGCCAATCACGTTTTTCATGTTGATCGCTGGTGGAATCCTGCGGTGGAAAATCAAGCTACCGACCGCGCTTTTCGAATTGGTCAGAAACGCAATGTCCAGGTACATAAATTTGTTTGTAGTGGAACTCTCGAAGAAAAAATTAATGACATCATCGAGAGTAAAAAAGAACTCGCTGAACAAACTGTGGATGCAGGAGAACAGTGGCTAACCCGTATGGATACGAATAAGCTGCGTTCACTATTGTTGTTAGATCGTGATCGCTTAATTGATTAACCGATT
>CAZSEZ010000185.1:0-7936 GCA_964606015.1 uncultured bacterium | reverse complement strand
TGAAATAAGTATAAGAAAAATTGATAGGAGAGAAAAGAATTTTAAATATTTTTTTACATTTGGTGTGATTTATGAGTATTGAACTGACTTATCACTTCGATCCCCAAATGCTTTTAGACAATTAGAATGTTTTTCTAAGAAAAAACAATCAATTTATCCCTGAGTCTTTGTACCGAATAAATTGTTCTTGGCCATGAAAAATAAATACTTGTGAGCCATTGAATTGGGCTGAATGATGTTTTTGTAGCGATCGCATATAGGATATAAATACTTAAGTATTTATTCTCATGTTTGATGATTGAGTCAGATTGGGCAAGCTAAAAATAATAATCATTCAAAACTATTTACCCAACAATCACAAATAGAGTTTATGACTAGCGGAATTAGTGCACCTTTGCCCCCACCACCTCCACCAAGACCATCATCTAGTAATGGCAAAGTTCCAGCTAGAAAAGCAGCAACTAAGCAAGTAATTCGTCGTCCCAAGCCTTCTCCTGGACAGCCAACTCTAGATTATATTGTGCGCAATGCCAATGAAAGAGGCTTTTCTGATATCCACCTTGGGGTGGGAGAGGTGCCTCGAATGCGTAATCGTGGGCAGATGGAGGTGACTGATTACCCCAAAACAGATCTCAATACTTTTATGAGCTGGCTTTACGAAGTCCTCAAAGATGAGGAAGTAGCCCGCTTTAAAAAAGAGTTGGAATTTGACGGAGCAACTCAATACGATTTTGCACGTGCCAGGATTAACGTTTTTGATACGCTTAATGGCCCTGCTTTGGTTATGCGTCTAATTCCTTTGAAAATCTTGACTCTGGAGCAGCTAAATCTGCCTCCTGTATTTGAAGATATTTCTGATGCTCATAAGGGATTGGTTTTGGTCACTGGTCCTACTGGTTCTGGTAAATCGACCACTATGGCGGCAATGGTTGATTACATTAATACCGAACACGCTAAGCACATTATTACCATTGAAGATCCGATTGAATTTGTTCATCAAAGCCGACGTTCTTTGATTAAGCAACGAGAAGTAGGGATCAATACTCGCAAGTTTGATCATGCTCTCAAGGCAGCTTTGCGAGAAGATCCAGACATTATTCTGATTGGTGAGATGCGAGACAAAGAGACGGTGAATACTGCACTCAAAGCAGCTCAAACAGGTCACCTCGTTATGGGAACACTTCACACTAACAGCGCTATTAAAACTATCGAACGTATCCTGACTCTATACAATGCTGAAGAACAGGATGCGATGCGAGTTGCGATCGCTGAATCTTTAGTTGCGGTTATTTCCCAAGGCCTGTGTCGGACTACTGATGGTAAGCGAGCAGCCTATCACGATATTTTGATCAACACTGAGACGGTCAAAGACTACATTACTAGCTCCAAGTATGATGAAATTCATCAGCTAATGCTTGATGGTGGTTATGACGGTATGGTCACCACTAACCAGTCTCTATTTGAGCTTTATGAAGATGGTCGGATTACTGAGGAAACTTCTCTAGAGTGTTCTCCTACTCCTAATGAGATGGCAATGATGCTCAGAGGTAGGTTCTAAACAGGATTTTTTTCATTTTCAAGATATCTTAAGAGAAAGGCAGGGTCATACCTTGTCTTTTTTGCTTAGTCTTGACTGAAATCTATGTCTATTATGGGTGTAATTTTTAGCCCTATCACTGAGTACTACTTAAAGTGGATACCTGCTTAATTTCTTGCGCCAATTGCTTGGTATAAGCTTCCGCAGCCTCGGTGATTACGTGATCGGCATTTTCCATTTCTTCTTTGCTAAAAGTCATAGGAGTGGTCATCACGCGCTTGACCTTGTCGCTACGTTGGCTAATTTGATCTAGTTCGATTTGGACACGGTCATAATAGGCTCGAAAATCTGGGTTTTGGTAGAGTTCTTCGTATAGAGGACTATTCACTAAATAGACATTAATGTCGTGTTCTTCTGCTAGTTGAATAATGCTGTCCATTGCCTTTTGGTTAGTCGCTGACAGATTATGGCTAGGCTGCTTGCTGGTTGATTTGATATGACCCTTGGCATCTTGCTCGACATTCCAGGTATCTGCTTCGGGTACAGACATAAAGCCAGTTCCAGATAGCTGGTAATCTTTAGCTTTAAACCAGCGATCGCTGTTCTCAATGACTTTTTTCAGACTAGTATTCTGAGAATATAAAGGTACATAGCGATTCAAAAATAAGTCTTTTTGTTGTTGTGGGGAGACTTCTACTTTGGGTTCGAGTTCGTTCCAGTAACCCCAACTCAAAGGTGTTTGGCTAGTGACGTTCCAGTTGATTTCCCTTTGCCAAACATCGTAAACATGAATGATCGCAATGTTCTTAGGTGCGCCATATTCTTGGATATGCTTGGACAACATCCAAGCATCGTTCAACACGATAGTATCGCCAATAGTACAAAGGTTGACTGCTTTTCCAGATAGTTCTGTTTCTAAGATTTCAGGAATTACTCCCTGATTGCAGCTAGAGTCTCCCAACACTAGCCAATCTACTGGTTGCTTGAGCTTGGTTAATAGTGACCACTTTTCCTGGATTAACCAGTAACCACGATTTTGCGGAAAGTTACGCAGATATAGATTTGCTCCTAGATTTGCTAGAGCAAACACCAACCAGGGACAAAGCAAAGTCAACAAAATCGCAATCAGTTTTGGCGATCGCGTTACTATTTCATGTGGTAGTTGGGATTGTTTGGCAGTCATATCTTGAGTAACAGGGACAAGTTAAAAAGAGAAATACTTAAAACTGGAAGTAAATAAATTCAGTTGATTTTCTGACACCGTAAAGACAGATATTAATCAAAAAGAAACCATAGATTAAGTTGGTTAACCAAAGCGGTAGTTTTGCAATAATCAAAAGGTCGCGCGTTAAATGTTGCCAAAGCTGGACTAATAGCAATGGCGCGGTAAAAAATATGAGAGTGAAAGCTAGCTCGCCAGTATTGTTTGAAATGCTCAAACCCCAGTGAGTTAACAAATAAATAATCTGTGACACCGAAGTAGAACGGAAAATTACCCAGCCGATATTGGCCAACACAAACATTACTAACATTTGTAGCGTTACTGCTAGTGGATGGGCACGCGTTTGGGCTTTCTTTTTGCTAAACAAACGATAGATAACTAAAATCAATCCTTGATAAGCACCCCACCAAATAAAATTCCAAGCTGCCCCGTGCCATAATCCCCCAATCAACATGGTCAAGAATAGATTGCGATAGGTTTTAAAAGTTCCTTTACGGTTACCTCCCAAGGGAATATAGAGATAATCGCGCAACCAACTAGACAGAGAAATGTGCCACCGTGACCAAAAATCACTAGGATTCAGGGCAAAAAACGGTAATTTGAAATTCACCATCAATTCAAAACCCATCAACTTAGCTAACCCACGGGCAATATCTGAATATGCCGAAAAATCACAATAAATCTGAACTGTAAAAGCCAAAACCCCCAGAATAATATCTAGACCTTGATAATCTCCGTAGTTACTAAAAATTGGGTCAGCAACGGTGGCTACATTGTCAGCGATAACTAACTTCTTGAAATAACCCCATAAAATCAGAAATATTCCGGCATTTACTTGAGCCAAATCAATCTTGCGTCGCTCCATTATCTGTGGCAAAAAAGAAGTCGCTCTTTCAATTGGCCCTGCTACAAGCTGGGGAAAAAATGCCACGTACACAGCGAAATCAACTAGATTTCTAGCTGGCTTTAGGTCCCCTCGATAAACGTCAATGGTGTAGCTGAGAGTTTGGAAAGTGTAGAAAGATATCCCTACTGGCAAAATCACCTTGAGAGTCAGATCATTAACGGGTATGCCAATGGTTGTTAAGAGTTCACTAAAGCTCGCTGTAAAGAAGTTGAAGTATTTGAAAAATCCTAATATCGAGAGATTAGTAAATAAAGAAACCCCCAACCAAAGCTTCTTCTGTTTTTGTTCGATGGTCTGGTCGATCTTTTGTGCGATCGCAAAATCTACAACTGTAGAAAAAATCAATAACGATAAAAACCGCCAATCCCAGTAACCATAGAAAATATAGCTGGCTGCCACCAACAACAAATTTTGCCAGCGCAATCGATCTAGTAGCAATAAATAAGCCACGTAAAACAGCACAAAAAACTGAATGAAGACAAAGGACTGGAACTGCATTAGGTTGAGGAGTCAGAACAGGGTTTAACTAGAGAATTTAAACTAAAGCAAATTTTAATATTGTTTATATGTAACGCGATCTGAGTAAAAAAGAAGTGAAGACTTAAATTATGTAATGGCCATTATCAATTACAAACTCACAATACTTAATGCTCTAAAACCAAAAACTCTTGTAACATTTCAGTTGTGATCCAACTAAACCAATCTCTACAATCTTTAGCGAATGGTAACTGGTTTAAGCTGATCTGTGGAGCTAGTTATCAACATCTGCCTGCAATTCGGAACTTGGCTTTAGCATATAGCCTTGCAGGTGCGGACTGTATTGATGTAGCAGCAGATCAAGCGGTTATTGTCGCAGCTAGACAAGGAATTGCTGTTGCGAATCAGTTAGATTCACAGAATCATTCAGAGCCGCTATTAATGGTGAGTTTGAATGATGGAGAAGATCCTCATTTTCGTAAAGCTCAGTTTGATAGTATTCAATGCCCAACTGATTGCGAGCGTCCTTGCGAGACTATCTGTCCCGCTCGGGCAATAGATGCTCGTGGTGTCATTGATAGTCTTTGTTATGGTTGCGGCCGCTGTATTCCTATTTGTCCTCAGGGTTTAATCTTGACCCGTTCCTATGTCTCTCAACCCCAGGTAATTATTCCTTGGATTTCTGAATTAGGTATTGATGCGATCGAGCTGCATACTCAAGTGGGTCACTACGAGCAGTTCACTAGGCTCTGGCGAGCTATCAAACCAGCTGTCAAACAGTTAAAAGTTTTGGCAATTAGTTGCCCGATCGCTGAAGGAGTCATTGACTATTTGCGATCGCTCTATGAACTAATTAGTCCTTTACCCTGTCCCTTAATTTGGCAAACTGATGGTCGTCCCATGAGCGGTGATATTGGCGCAGGAACTACCCATGCTGCGGTTAAATACGCCCAAAAAGCGATCGCGGCTGATCTACCTGGATATATCCAACTTGCGGGGGGGACAAACGGCTACACTATAAGTAAGCTGCTATCTGCTGGCATGTTACAAAAAAAGGGCGCAAATAGTGGTAAGAATAAGAAGAAAGTTGCAGGGGTAGCTTATGGCAGCTATGCCAGAACTTTGCTGAATCCCGTCTGGGAAAGACTGGAACAAGACGATCCCCAACATGCTGTAACTAACCCAAATAGCCGCGCATCTTTTAGCAGTGCTTTAGAAGATAATTCGCAACTTCTCCATCAGGCAGTGGCTTTAGCGCAAACCTTAGTAAATCCTCTTAAAAATCATGATTGTATCTAGTATCTCTGCTGACACCTTAAGCCTTACTAATTATTTTTAGGCGAATACATAAAGTCTTTTGCTTTTTTCTTGTGTCGCCTTTTATTTAGTGTATTGATTCAGCAGATAAATGAATCACGAAGAACCAGCTTATTTTCAAATTACAAATTTCTGAATGTCACAAGAACAAATCGCATCCCATCGCATGCAAGTAACCGACAACTTAGGACAGTTGTTGGATATTTTTCCCCAAAAAATTCTGACTCAGATCGTTAACCATCCCAAGAAAAATGATCTAATTGAGATCGTTATGGATTTGGGTAGACTACCAGAAGCTCGCTTTCGTGATGAGGTGACCTACTTAGGAGAAGAGGTCATCACTAAAGTGGATATCCAGTACTGTGTCGAGAGAATTGGCCTATTTGGGGCTGACAATCGAGCTGGGATCGAACGTACTTTGCATCGTATTAGCGCTATTCGTAACCGTGCGGGAGATATCATTGGCTTGACTTGTCGGATCGGTCGAGCAGTCTTTGGGACAATCGTGATGATCCGTGATCTTGTAGAGACGGGTAAGTCAATTTTGCTTCTGGGTCGTCCTGGGGTCGGTAAAACAACTGCACTGAGAGAAATTGCTCGCGTCCTTGCAGATGACCTTAATAAGAGAGTCGTAATTATTGATACTTCGAATGAGATTGCGGGAGATGGTGATATTCCGCATCCTGCGATCGGTCGTGCAAGAAGAATGCAAGTAGCCCGCCCAGAATTGCAGCACCAAGTAATGATCGAGGCAGTGGAAAATCATATGCCCGAAGTAATCGTTATTGACGAAATCAGTACTGAGCTAGAAGCCTTAGCAGCCAGGACTATTGCTGAGCGAGGTGTCCAGCTTGTAGGAACTGCTCACGGTAATCAAATTGCTAATCTCATTAAAAATCCTACTCTTTCGGATTTAGTAGGTGGTATCCAAGCAGTTACTTTAGGAGATGACGAAGCTAGACGCAGAAGATCTCAAAAAACAGTTCTAGAACGCAAAGCTCCTCCAACTTTTGAGATTGCGGTAGAAATGTTGGAGAGGCAGCGTTGGGTAGTTCACGAAGATACTGCTGAAACAATTGATGCTTTGCTTCGCGGGATGGAACCGGCAAACCAAATTCGGACTGTGGATGACAAGGGTGAAGTCTCGATTGTTCACGAAGAAGCCCAGACCAATCAAAATATCCTTACTGGCAGAACCAATCTCCCTAGTCTTAGCCCTGGCGGTTGGCGGGCCTCTGGCAAAATGACTCCTGTATCTTCCAAACGGGGCAAACGCAAAAAACGCGATTCTCAGTTTGAGGAGATGCTAGAAAGCTCTTGGCAAACTCAAGAGCCAAACAGTAATAAAGTTCGGATTCCTGGCCCTAATGGTGAAGATTGGCCTGTCTATATTTACCCTTATGGGATTGGGCGATCGCAGCTTGAACAGGTAATTGGGGTTCTCGATTTACCGATTGTCCTAACTAAAGATCTCGATAGTGCTGATGCGGTTATTGCTTTGCGTTCCCAGATTAAACATCATTCACGGTTGCGGAGTTTAGCCAAAACTCGTCATTTACCAATCCATGCGGTTAAGTCCAACACAATACCCCAGATTACTAGGGTATTGCGCCAGTTACTTAATCTTGACGATCCCAATGTTCCTGAAGCTACTGACGTGCGTTTGTTTACTAGAGCAGGTAACGATGATGAGATCGAAGCTCTCGAAGAAGCTAGGCTAGCAGTAGAGCAAATTGTGATTCCTCAAGGGCAACCCGTGGAGCTGTTACCCCGATCAGCTAAAGTACGGAAAATGCAACACGAGTTAGTAGAGCATTACCGTTTGCAGTCAGATAGTTTCGGCGAGGAACCCAATCGTAGATTGAGAATCTATCCTGCTTAATTACAAGACTAGTTGCTTCTTTCTGAGATAGTTAATATTGCGATCGCCGACATTTATGAAATAATGTGGCGGTCTTTTTTTATTACCTGTCAGTATTTTTACGGCTACTTGTAGTTACTAGATGAATTCTTAATAATGGCCAATTAGCAACCTAAGTATTTGCTTTGAGCAAAAGTTTTTTACTGAAGTTATTACTGATATTTTTTTTTGAAGTGTATCAGATAACACAAATATTACTGGAGAATAATTAGTAGCTGTACTGAAGATCTTGAGCAGTAATTTATTTAAACTTGTTAGTAACTTGGCTCTACAGATAAAAAGTCTCCTCTTGCGACGAATATTAATTAGTGGATAGGAATTTGAGGAGATGATCTGGCCTGAAAAATTCATTAAAAATTAATCGAGAAATCAATGAAATTAGCTTCAAGGATCAAATTTTGTGCTTTTGTGGGTTTAGTCTATATTGCTTTAGGAGATCGCGTTCTACCACAAAATTATGGTAATTACAGTATGCAAATCAGAGCAGATGTTAATCAATATCTTCTAGGACTTTTTCCTACAGATGAACTAGGTAGTGTTAAACAGCAGAGATCC
>CAZSEZ010000184.1:0-7974 GCA_964606015.1 uncultured bacterium | reverse complement strand
TATCTAACTGACAAGCTGCTTTTCTAGCTTTACGTAAGCGGGAGCCTCCCAAAATCCCACCCATAGCCAAAATTCCTAAAGTAGGGGAAAACTCAAAAGGCACAGCGGTAGCAATTAGATTAGGTGCAGGAGCAGGGTCAGTAGAGCTTGGGACTGGTTCACTCGAGGTGGAAAGGGCACTACCATTACTAATGATAGTATCGTTAAAACTCCCTGTCCCAAGATTAAATCTGCCTCCGACCTCATTAGGATCAAATGTACAATTTCCTGAAAAACTACTAAAACATAAAAATCCCCCTGTGCTCGTAGTAAAGTCTAATTGAGAGGAACCTAACGGGAAAGTATTAATAGTTACTCCTGCGAGCGAGCGAAAGGTAGAGTTATCGTTGGCGGGAGTAATAGTAATGTCGTCTGGAAAAGCAAGTTCTGTTGACGATAAAGTAACTCCATAATTGACCAACTCAGTTGTGAAATCTACTTCACCATCATCATTAATATCATCGATTACAAAAAATCCTTCAGCAGAAACGGGTCCACCTTGAATTCTAAAATCTGTAAAAGTGAAGGTAGTTATGGCTTCTGCCTTGCCCGCTGAAATTACTGAACCCAGCAAAACCATCACTGTAGCTATACTTCCGTAAACCTTTTTCATAATTTTGCCGTACTTTTTCTTATTATTTGCTCCTCGATGATGTCTTATTATTCACACTAGAACCTCCGTAAATCTGATGATTTTTCTTCTCTCAATTTTATTATTTTAATAAAGATAAAATTTCTCGAATTTCTTCTAAATAGCAATTGATAACAAAGCCAAACAAGGTTACTTATAAGTTCTGAAATATCAACTAGCCAGAAAACGCAATAATATTTCATTTAAAGTTCAAACTAGAATTTGATATAAAAAATAACTATCAGTTTTACGATAATTAAAGTAAATATCTTCTAGTAAATAAGTTCTGCACTTTTGTAGTCAGAAACAACTTCAAAGCAAAATCAGGACTTGACCGAACCAGCCAAAATCCCTCGCACAAAATAGCGCTGCAACCCAAAAAACACTATTAAAGGTACAAGCATCGTAATAAAAGCACCAGCCGTGAGTAAATGCCAATCTTGACCTCTGGAACCCACAATATTAGTCAACTGAATCGTTAACGGTGCAACATCAGGAGTTCCCCCAAGATAAATCAGAGCTACTAACAGATCGTTCCACACCCAAAGAAACTGAAATACCGCAAAAGATGCGATCGCAGGCATCGAAAGAGGCACAATTAACTTCGTAAAAATCTTCAGGTGAGAAGCCCCATCAACTCTAGCTGCTTCGATCAGATCTCTAGGTAACGCCCCAATATAGTTGCGTAACAGATATATCCCCAAGGGCAAGCCATAACCAGTATGGGCTAACCAAATCCCCAGAAAACTATTAGTCAAACCCAAATCTCGATAGACTCGCAAAATCGGAATTAGGGTTGTTTGCAGAGGAACCACCAACAGACAAACCACTACTCCAAATAACAACTGTCTGCCAGGGAACTCCATCCAGGCAAAAGCATAGGCAGCAAAAGCTGCGATCGCAATGGGAATAACTGTTGCAGGGATGGCAATAGTCAGACTGTTAGCAAAGGCTTGCCCCATCCCTTGAGCTTGTACTACTTCGAGATAATTTCCCAAATGGTACTGAGTCAGGTCAAAAGGATGCTCTAGGA
Organism: uncultured bacterium; assembly: GCA_964606015.1. Taxonomy (GTDB): domain Bacteria; phylum Cyanobacteriota; class Cyanobacteriia; order Cyanobacteriales; family Xenococcaceae; genus Hyella. Next base: position 6,271 of record CAZSEZ010000184.1, on the reverse strand, counting down.
TTGCCGTCCACCAACCAGTCTTCAACATCTGATCTCGCTGACGCAAAGAACTCACTAATAGCCCGACTGTAGGCAAAGTCCAAATTATCGAGATCGCAACAATCGCAATATGAACTGGTGTTTGTTGCCAAAATTTACTGGTCTTTTTCTGTTTTCTCAGCATTAGCGCAATCTCTCCTCTGCCCTGAACCGACGGATATTGCCGACAATTACAGGGATAATTAGCAACAATAAAATCACTGCGATCGCACTACCCCGCCCAAAATTACGAAAGTTAAACAACTCCTTGATCATGCGGCTGGCAATGACCTCTGTGCCCTGATTGCCTCCAGTCATTACGAAGACAATATCAAACACTTTCAGAACTAAAATCACCACTGTGGTACTGACTACCAAAATGCTGGAACGAATCATGGGAATCGTGATCCGCCAGAAAATTTGCCAGCTATTCGCACCATCCATCCGCGCAGCTTCAATCACATCTTGGGGAATCCCTTTCACCGCTGCGGACAAAATCACCATACAAAAACCTGTATAGAGCCAAATCATGATGGTAATCAAGGCAAAATTATTTACCGAGCGTTCCACTAGCCAGCCCACAGGTTCAAAGCCCAAACCCACCATAATGAAATTGAGCAAGCCGATTTGCTCCGCTCCCGCAGGTTTGTAGGCATAGATAAATTTCCAAATCACGCTAGCTCCGACAAAAGAGATCGCCATTGGTAAAAAGATCAAAGACTTTGCGATCGCTTCATAACGCACTCGATCCACCAGAACCGCAATGATCAAACCCAGACTAACGCTAATCCCTGTCACTAACACCAACCACAAAATATTGTTGCGAAATGCCAGCAACATCCCCGAATCGGTAAAAGCAAAAATATAGTTTTTCAGCCCGACAAAATTCTGAGAACGCGCATCAAAAAAACTCAAGTAAATTGTCTGGATGCTGGGCAAAATTAAATAAGCAGCTAACATCACCATTGCAGGGGCAATATAAACCCAAGGCAAAAAACGACTACTCCAAGGCTTGGGCAAAGCATTAATGCCATAGTTAGCCAGATAAAATAAGCCAATTACGCCACCACAACCTAGAGTGATCGCGAGAATAACATCCAGAATCCGAGCCAAAACTTCCATAACTATTCTGACCAGCTACTTTCAATATTTTCTAAGACGCGCTCTAAGTCTTCACCACCAACATAATCGACGATTCCCGACCAAAAAGTCCCAGTGCCCACAGCTCCAGGCATCATATCCGAACCATCAAAGCGAATCACTTCTGCATCGTTGAGGATTTGGGCTTGTTGCTTGGTCAACTCATCGGGATAAAGCTCCACCGCAATACTATTACGTGGTGAAAGATAACCACCCAACCCAGCAGCAATTTCGTGGGGGACTTCACTAGCTAGATATTTCATTAACTCACGGGCTTCGGGAGTATCGTTAAACATGGCAAAAACATCCCCTGAAACCAAAATCGGTAAACCTTGTTCTGGTGCGATCGGAGGCAAAGGAAAAATCGCTAAATCTTCAGCAGGATTAATATTCTCCGACAAAAAAGAAGTAATAAAATTGGCTTGACGATGCAAGTAGCAGTTGGGATTATCCCCAAATAAACCTTGGATAGAGTCCCCAAAAGGAGTACTCAGCACCCCTACTTTTCCGCCATACACTAGCTTTTCGTTAAGAGCGATTTCACCAAAAGTAGCAAAGGCAGTTTTGACAGCAGGGTCATTAAAAGGAATCTGATGGCTAATCCATTGGTCATAGGTTTCAGTTCCCGCAGTACGCAACATAATATCTTCTACCCAGTCCGTACCGACCCAACCAGTAGCATCCCCACTTTCCATGCCTAAACACCAAGGAGTCTTACCTTCAGCAGCTAGCTGATTACTAAATTCCAACATTTCCGCCCAAGTCTGAGGAATCTCATAATTATTTTGTTGGAAAACTTTCGGGTTATACCAAACCAAACTCTTGACCGAAGCACGATACCAAACCCCATAAGGATTATTATCAACACTGCCCAAATCCAACCAAGAATCGCTATAAGCTGACTGCAACTCTTCCGCGGTCATAAAATCATTTAGAGAAACTAATTTGCCTTCTCTAGCAAAGTCCGCCATCAACCCTGGCTGGGGAAACATGGCTAAATCTGGAGGATTCCCCGAATCAGCCCGAATTGGTAAAGTCGTGGCAAAAGTATCTGTCCCTTCATAAACAATTTCAATGCCAGTTTGTTCGGTAAAGGGAGCTAACGCTTGTTCGAGTTTTGCTTGTTGTTCACCGATGATTACACCAAGAATGGTGACTTGTTTTCTATCAGAATCTGCCCCTAAATCACTTGCGGATTGACAACCCGCTAGCATCAATCCTGTTAACAAAAGAGACGATAGTAATCCTGTTTTAGTATTTTGAATAAGATTTTTCATTAAAAGAATAGTTAAATTATTTTTGTAGTCACTGAAATATACAGAAAAAAAGTAAAACCCTTAGCAAGAAAGCCAGCCAACCCTACCTTGTAACAGCAGAAACCTTACTACATCTTTAGGCAATTGCTGTTTCCATTTCCCGATCAAAGAGATGAATCCGTTGCAAATCTAATATTAAATCAAGAGCTTCACCCTGTTTTAGTTTTGCACGAGGATCAATTCGTGCCACAAATTCCACCCCATCAGCAGTCTCCAAATAAACAATTAGCTCATTACCCATCATTTCTACTAAGTTAACTTGTGCCCTGACGGGAAAGCCTTGAACATCTGAAGGTAAATATTGAGGATGATAAATATTTTCGGGACGAATCCCTAACGTTAAAGGGCGAGTATTTGAAACTAATGATTCTAAATCTTGCTCCAGAGGAATTAAACCACCTGTTAACTGCAAATAATCCTGTCCTTCTTGGGTAACTCTGCTGACATCAAAAAAATTCATTGCAGGACTACCAATAAACCCTGCCACAAAAATATTAGTTGGCTTGTTATAGAGATTAGTTGGGGTATCGACTTGTTGCAAAATACCATCCTTCATTACAGCAATGCGATCGCCCATACTCATAGCTTCTACTTGGTCATGGGTCACATAAACAAATGTAGTTTTGAGATCTTTATGGAGCTTGCTAATCTCTTTTCTGGCTTGTGCGCGTAACTTAGCATCTAGGTTAGATAAGGGTTCGTCCATCAAAAAAACTGCTGGCTTACGCACGATCGCTCTACCCACTGCCACCCGTTGCCTTTGTCCCCCTGATAGTTCTTTGGGTTTACGCTTGAGTAACTTTTCAATCCCTAATTGTTGAGCTGCACTAATAACTCGCTGCTTGATTTCCTTTTTCGAGACACCCTGAATTTGCAAACTAAACGCCATATTTTCATAAACGCTCATGTGAGGATACAGCGCGTAGGACTGAAACACCATGGCAATATCGCGATCCTTGGAAGATAGATCGTTAACTTGACGATCGCCTATCCAAATTTGTCCCTGTGAAATCGACTCTAATCCTGCTAACAACCGCAATGAAGTAGTTTTTCCACACCCCGAAGGCCCCACCAAAACTAAAAACTCACCATCGGCAATTTCAAGATTGAGATTGTTGACAGCGACATAGTCATCGAATTGTTTAGTGACTTGTTCAAAGATTACGTTAGCCATAGATCGCGAACTACTACTTTAGAGTGCTTTAAGCTCATTAAACCGGAAAAACTCCCCAAATTAGCAAAAACAACACCCACAACTAAGATAACTTCTATCAAGCTCTAAGGTAATTCTCAATTTCTAATGCCATAACAGAAGTAGCAAAGCTCGAAATAGTTATTCATGATTGCTCTTAATTTCCTTAGCGAACTACCCAACGGACTCGGCATTGATCTTGCCCAACTTCTCACCAGTGTTTTGACATGGGTGCATAGTTTAGGTTCATTAGGTGCGATCGCATTTATCCTGATTTACATATTGGCGACTGTAGCTTTAGTACCAGGAGCAATTCTAACTTTAGGAGCTGGACTACTATTTGGTACGTTTTGGGGTTCGGTATATGTATTTATCGGAGCTTTATTCGGGGAAACCTGTGCTTTTTTATTGGGTCGTTATTTGGCGCGAGACTGGATTGCTGGCAAATTTCAAGACAATCAGACCTTTATGGCATTGGATAAAGCCCTAAAAAAAGAAGGACTAAAAATAATTCTCTTGACTCGTCTTTCGCCGATCTTTCCTTTTAGCCTGCTCAACTATGCTTTTGGCATCACCGGTATTAGCCTCAGAGATTATTTCTTGGGTTCGATTGGCATGATTCCCATGACTATTGCCTATGTTTACTTTGGTTCTTTAGCAGGAGATCTAGTTACCCTGACTAGTGCGGCAGATTTAGCTAGTCCTGAGCTGCAATGGACGATTAAAATTATTGGTTTTCTAGCAACAGTAGCAGTTACAGTTGTGGTCACTAGAGTTGCTAGACAGGCTTTAGATGAATCATTAGCCCAAGTTTAATGTTTTAGGGTTACTTAGCGATCGCTGTTATGAAGAATTGAATGGAGAGCTTAAGCTTAATGCGATCACCTACAAATCAATCAAGTTAATCGCCATAGACATATCTAGTCTTGGTTTTCCCAGATAACAAAATCCAATCCATAGTTTGAACTCGCTCGAAAAAGCGTTTGGCACTTATGGCAACATCGCGTTCAAAGTCACCATTTTCATCTCTATACTTAAAAGAAAATTCAGCCACCAAAGGTCTTCCCTTTTCACCCAAAGACCAGAGAATTAGGGCAACTTCCGTTTTTGTCGCCTTAGAAGTTGCAAAATCAACAAACCCTTCTGCAAAGACTCTTTCATAAGCAGTAAGGTTATTAACAGGAATCACTGATGTTGCTAGAGGAAGCTCTACACCGTTAGCTGTAAGTTTTTTCAAAACAGAAAATAAAGTAGCGCAGTCTTCAACTGTTTTTGGTTGCTCACCAAATGGAGGAAGATGATCTCGCTTGAATTTCAAAGTGTTAGAAAGGGAAAAGCGAGAAATAAAAGGAACGGAAATATCATCTTCTAGTTTCTTTTTTATCTCAACTCTCTCTATTTTAAGAATCTCGGGGTCTTCTGCGACGTTTGCTCCTTGGGCAATGTAGCGATCTGGAGAACGAGATTTTAGAGTATATTGCGTGTTGCCATTAGCTTTTCGACGTTGTCTTAAGACCAACCCATTTCTGCGAAAACTGTGGTCGGGAGTATCAAAGAAGGTAATAGAACGCTCCTTATCTAGCTTCAATTCTCCATCAGTGCTGAAGCCCAGAGATTCAGCCAAACTTTTTATTTCTGACCAAAAATCAGCTACTGCTTGTTCGGCTTGATCAAATCGTAAATGATCAACCATGACCTTATATTCGCGAGATTTTAAGGTTGGTGGTAAATTGTGTTCGGACATAATTTTTTTTTAAATCGCTTGTGGCAAATTCTTATTAACTATTGGTTTTTCAGGCTATCTAGCAAAATTCTCTTGATTTCTGGAAAATACGATTTTTTTAAGGTTTGATTTGCAGAACTCAACAGTCTAGAAATGATTATTTAGATCATGACAAAGATGATTGTTTCAAAAAAGGGAATTCAAGATTTATAGAACTATGAGATGATAAAAAAAATAGATATATTTGCTGTATTGATAGAGTGTCAAACCATTTCCTGAGAAGAAGACATAGATTTGCTTTGAGATCGATTACCAGAAAATTAGTATCTTGGTTGTTGGTCTTTTTGTTGACTTTTTCTGTGGCTATTAGCTGGGGAAACGCCCAAGATAAACAGCCAGTTCCGCCAGAAGAGTGGCAGCTAAAGGGGATGCTGTCAGCATTGGATGATGGCACTCCGACAATCTGGAGATTAGCTTTACGTGGGTTATCCACGTACAAAATAGATGAACTTAAGCCACCGCTAGCAATTCCAAAAGATAAGTATCAGCAAATTATTGATTTATTAGACTATCAAGAAAGCTCTGGTGTTCGACTGGCTGCGGTACAGGCATTAGTCAGCTTAGAAGCTAAAGAGCAGGTAGGGGCAATTGTTAATCTTCTCTCTGATTCCGATTCATATGTTCGACGGGCTGCGGTACGGGCATTAGTCAGCTTAGAAGCTAAAGAGCAGGTAGGGGCAATTGTTAATCTTCTCTCTGATTCCAGCTCTGGTGTTCGATGGGCTGCGGCACAGGCATTAGTCAGCTTAGAAGCTAAAGAGCAGGTAGGGGCAATTGTTAATCTTCTCTCTGATTCCGATTCATATGTTCGACGGGCTGCGG
>CAZSEZ010000183.1:2076-8025 GCA_964606015.1 uncultured bacterium | reverse complement strand
ACCAGGGATAATAGTTACTGGCATTCCTATTTTAGGAATATTCGGCAAGGCATCAGAGAGAGTGTAATTGAGACGAGCCATATTTTTGAATTAATTCATCTCCGCAGAAAAAGATAATGATTTTCATTCTATCCTCTGCTTAAAAATGTGTCGGATCGAGGCATTTTTAAAAAAGTGCTAATTAAATTAATTGGCACGGTTTATAATTTCGTAGGATTGGGCGCATCACCATAAACTGCTTTAGGGTCAAAGGTTTTTTCCTTTTCTGTAAAAACTAACTGAATTGGTTGCTGGGAATCAACAGTACTTTTTCCTGTAGGAATACGACGATAAAAACAAGAACGATAACCTACGTGACAACTAGCGCCAGAGCCAGCCACTTCAACCTTCATCCATAGACAATCCTGGTCATCATCGATCGCTAAATACTGCACTTTCTGCACTAGTCCACTTGATTGACCCTTATGCCATAACTGTTGACGACTGCGGCTGAAGTAATGAGCTTCTCCAGTTTCAATTGTTTTGACTAGCGCTTCTTCATTCATATAACCGTGCATTAGCACTTCCCCCGTGTTGACATCAGTAGTAACTACGGGAATCAGACCATTAGCATCAAATTTGGGAGCAAGTGATAAACCTTCCTCAACTTGTTCTATAGAAGTTCTGGCGGTAAATAAAGGATTCATCTCTTTTTTCTTTGAAAGTCCTGTTAGATAATCAACTTACGCTATCATGAGAACGATTATCATTACAACAATTTGCCAATGGTCAGCCAGTTAACCGAGTCTCCTTTACAAACTGCCAATCCAGAACAGTTAGAGCGCATCCGCCATACTTGTGCTCACGTTATGGCGATGGCAGTACAGATCTTATTTCCAGAGACAAAAGTTACTATCGGCCCGACTACAGATACTGGTTTTTATTACGATCTTGATCGCCCACAACCTTTTACTCCTGAAGATTTGAAAAAAATCACTAAGCAAATGCGCTTTATCATCAAAGCCAATTTGCCAATTATTCGAGAAGAGGTAACTAGAGAAGATATCAAAACAGAGATAGAGCAGTTAGGCGAACCCTATAAACTGGAGATTTTAGCTAGCATTCCCGAAGGAGAAACTATCACTCGTTACTTTATAGGTAGTCCTGACGGAGGTAGATTTCCTGATATAGGAGCAAAGTTGAGAGGTGCATTACCAGAACCTTCATTAATAAAGCCTGTGAAAATCCCTGCCAGTGTATCTTGGTGGGATTTGTGTGCGGGACCTCATATCAATTACACAGGAGAAATTAACCCCAAGGCTTTTGCCTTGGAAAGTGTTGCTGGAGCATACTGGCGAGGTGATGAAACCAAAGCCCAGTTACAACGTATCTACGGTACAGCTTGGGAAACTCCCGAACAGTTAGATGCTTATTTAAAGCAGAAAGAAGAAACTAAGCGCAGAGACCATCGCAAACTAGGCAAAGATTTAAAACTATTTAGCATCCAAGAGGGTGCAGGTGGTGGATTGGTCTTTTGGCATCCTCGCGGTGCAACTATGCGCTACATCATTGAAGATTATTGGCGTAAAACTCATTTAGAGTCAGGCTACGAACTGCTCTATACGCCCCATGTTGCCAACTTAGAATTGTGGAAAACATCGGGTCATTTTGATTTCTATCGAGAAAACATGTTCGATTCGATGGAAATCGAGCAACAGGCTTATCAAATCAAGCCGATGAACTGTCCTTTTCACGTTTTAACTTATAAAAATGACCTCCACTCCTACCGAGAGTTACCCTTGCGTTGGGCAGAATTAGGAACGGTATATCGTTATGAACGGTCTGGTGTGCTTCATGGTTTGATGCGAGTGCGAGGCTTTACTCAAGATGATGCCCATATTTTCTGTTTGCCTACCCAGATTGCAGGGGAAATTCTGAGAGTACTCAATCTAACCGAAAAAATTCTTTCTGATTTTGGTTTTAAAGACTACGAAGTCAATCTTTCTACTCGCCCAGATAAATCGGTAGGTACTGATGAAGGTTGGGAGCTAGCAACTAATGCCCTAGTAGAAGCCTTAAATACTAAAGGTTGGGACTACATCGAAGATCAGGGTGGTGGTGCTTTTTATGGCCCCAAGATCGATATCAAAATTAAAGATGCTATTGGTCGTACTTGGCAATGCTCGACAATCCAGGTAGATTTCAACTTACCAGAACGCTTTGACATGGACTATGTGGCAGCGGATAGCTCTCGCCAACGTCCGATTATGATCCATCGAGCAATTTTTGGGTCTTTAGAGCGTTTCTACGGAATTCTAATTGAAAACTATGCAGGGGATTTCCCCTTATGGTTGGCACCTATTCAATTACGGTTGCTTCCAGTCAGCGAAGCCTTTAGAGAATACGCTGAAACTGTTGTTGTTAGTCTCAAGCAAGCTGGTTATCGGGTAGAACTAGATAGTTCGGGAGAACGTCTAGGCAAACAAATACGTAATGCTGAGCTAGAAAAAATCCCTGTGGTCGCAGTAGTCGGTCAGCGAGAAGTCGAGACTCAAAGTTTGAGTATTCGCACTCGCAAACAAGGAGATCTGGGGACAATGAATCTTGCTGAATTGCAAGTGAGCTTTGCCGAAGCCATAGCTAATAAAACGAAGATCTAGCAATTGTATACGGTAAAGTCATGAGAGCATTTTCACTACAATTTTAGTGGCTCAACTTTAGTAACTTATTGTTCTCTAAGATGCTGTAATTTTTAGCTAAATCATAGATGGTTTGAAATTTCCAACTATTTTTTCATAACTCATCACGCTAGAGTTAACTGTAAGCTTCTCATTGAAGAGTAAACTATTGCAGATCAAGAATAAATTTTGATGACATCCAAGTTAAAAATAACTTTGCCGATTTATGGTGGCTGTCAATGCAGGTCAATACGTTACGAAATAAGTCAAATGCCTATTACTATGTATGCTTGCCATTGTACTGAATGTCAAACCCAATCTACATCTGGCTTCGGAATGTCCATGCCAACACCCAAGTCCGGATTTAGATTGACTCAAGGTAATCCTAAAATATGGACGCGTACATCCGATAGCGGGAGACAAGTAGAGTGTGCGTTTTGTCCTGAATGCGGTACTCGTTTGTATCATCTACCTTCAAGAAATAAATCTATTGTTAATGTTAAGCCTGGCACTCTTGACAATAAGAAACTATTTGAACCCGTAGGAAATCTCTGGGTAAAAAGTGCACAATCTTGGGTGTCTACTACTTCTGAAGCCATTAATTTTCCAGAACAACCAGATAGTTTTGAACCTTTATATATCGCTTGGCAAAATCGCTATGAATAAGACTTATCATGTGCACAAACAAATATTCTAAACTAATAAACAACAAAACTAATTGTATTCCCTAAGCAAAAACATCAAGAATTAGAATAGAAAAGACACTCCACAAAGTGGATCTTTTTAAGATCACATCACTACAATCACTAGTATGAATTGATCTGAATACATTAGTTTAGATTTATTTTACTTAGCAAACTTGTCTCATTTTGCAACTAAGTAATTACAGTTTAAGTTAGTAAAAACTAAAAATGAACCAAAACGAACCTTTACTACCTCTAAAAATTGCCGTACTGACAGTTTCTGATACGCGAACTGAAGCTGATGATAAATCGGGCAGAATATTGGTTGATAGCTTAACTAATATGGGACACTTGTTAGCAGAAAAAGCTATCGTCCCCGATAACATTTACCAGATTCGCGCTGTAGTATCGAAATGGATTGCAGATGAGTCTGTCCAAGTGGTTTTGACCACTGGTGGTACAGGAGTAACGGGAAGAGATGGCACCCCAGAAGCAGTGAAACCTTTATTAGATAAGGAAATTGTCGGTTTCGGTGAAATATTTCGGATGATTTCTTATCAAGAAATAAAAACCTCCACTATTCAATCTCGGGCTTTATCTGGCGTGGCTAATGGGACTTACATCTTTTGCTTACCTGGTTCTAGCGGTGCTTGCCAAACAGGATGGAGCATTATCAAAGATCAACTTGATTCTCGTAATCGACCTTGCAACCTAGCTCAGTTAATTCCGAGATTAACCGAGATTTAGATAAAATTTAGCGATCGCTAAACTATAGTAAAGATACTTGGTGCTTAATTACCAAAACTTTTTTTATTGTCAGGGCAAACGGTTTTAAACTGTAGACCATTCGTATAATGGACAGTTGTTTGCTTCGATTTTATTTTATGGCAGCACTTCTCCACATCACTTCAAAACAAGAGGCTGAAACTGCGAAATCCTCTGGCGTTTACAAACCTAATAATTTTAACAATGAAGGTTTTATTCATTGTTCCTATCCAAATCAAGTATGTTGTGTTGCAAATCGGCTTTTTAAAGGAAGCACTGACTTAGTTTTACTCGAAATAGATAAAACTCAACTCACTTGTGAGGTTATCGATGAAGACCTCTATGAAAGTGGTGAATTGTTTCCTCACATCTATGGTGAATTACCGTGGGAAACGGTCATGGCTGTACACGATTTTCCCTGTAGCAAGAATGGGGAGTTCAAATTGCCAACATTAGTCAGCATATAGCTACAGTAGATGGCCTTAAACTCTAAGCGATCAGCCAATCAACTAAAACCCTTACTTGAGCTCAGACTCAGACCAAACAATTAACTCTCCATCCTGACCCCCAGCAGCTAACTGTTTACCATCTTGACTCCACGCTAAACAAGAAAATCCACCTTCTGTACCTTCTAAGATTTGTCCTAGCTGTTGAGCTTCTGACCAAAGGCATAAGTAGCCATCATCCCCAGCAGAAGCTAGTAGTAAACTATGAGGATTGAATTTCAGGACTTGGACTTTGCCCTGATGATAATCCAAACCGCGAGCATCCCAAACATCCTCATCACCAGATTCTTTTTCCCAGACGGCAACTATTTCTAAGCTAGACGCTGCTAGCAATGGTTCAGTACTCGATTCTCCTAACGACCAGGCAAGATTGGAAACTTTACCAGGAAAACCTTGCATGATCCAAGGATTGAGAGTGCCGTATTCTAAAAGCCTAATAGTATTGTCTAAATTGACAGAAGCAATGTATTCACTGTCACCAGACCAATCTATCAGGGTACTAGTTGAAGGAATATCAATGAGAGATGGTTCCTTATCCCAATCTTGACTAGACCAGATTTTAACTCCGCCATTACCTGCGATCGCAAGATTTTCGCCATTGGGTCGCCAAGCTAAATCCAAAACCGAAGAGTTAGCAAAAGGCAGAGTAGCGATAACTGTTTGAGTAGCTACATCCCAGATTTTCACGTAACGACCCAAACTAAAGGCTAAATGATTATTAGTAGGACTCCATGCCAGTCGATCAACCCATTTAGGAGAATTATCTAGAGTGGCGATTAGGTTCATTTCTTTGGGAACAGAAGCATCTAAAATCGACCAAACTCTGACCTTACCATCCTGTCCTCCCGCAGCGAGGAATTTGCCATCACTAGAAAAATCTAGACAGTCAATTGATTCTAAACCCGCAGGTAACAAACTAAACAGTTTGCCGCTTTGCCAGACAACTACTTCTCCGGCAGCCGAACTAGCAGCTAATCGACCATCAGGCGACCAAGCGACATTAGTAACGTATTCAGAAAGACGACCTTGCCATTGTTGCTCGAATAAGATTTTGTCTGCTGTTCCTACACTATGCATTGCTTAAAGTCCTTTCTGATTTGCGCTTGCTCTAGATTGCGACCGATAAAAACTAATTCGTTCTTACGTTTTTCATTTTCTTTCCAAAGGCGATCGGGTTTGAAGTCAAAAACCATATGCACTCCTTGACAAACAAAGCGGATATCTTCTCCCGCGATATTTAAAATTCCCTTCATCCGAAAGATATCTGCCCCGTTATTTTCGAGCAGATTATCTAACCAGCTAAACAGCCGTTCTCCATCTAGTTCTCCAAATTCGACT
>CAZSEZ010000183.1:0-1976 GCA_964606015.1 uncultured bacterium | reverse complement strand
TTTCGCCATTCCATTCATCTCCTCGATCTTGTTTTCCAGTTCATTCAGTTCTTGAGAACTAACAAGGTCAGTTTTGTTAAGGAGAATTACATCAGCAAACGCAATTTGTTCTTGGGCTTCATTGGCTGACCAATGTTGCTGAATATGTTTGGCATCGACTACCGTAACCACCGCATCCAAAGTGATTTTATCTTTGATATCTTCATCGACAAAGAAGGTTTGAATTACCGGGGCGGGGTCAGCTAGTCCAGTAGTCTCAATCACCAAGTGGTCGAACTTTTCGCGTCGCTTCAATAATTTACTGATAATGCGAATCAAATCCCCTCGCACCGAACAACAAATACAACCGTTATTCATGGCGAAAATTTCCTCATCAGCGTCAATCACCAGTTGACTGTCAATTCCTACTATCCCAAACTCATTCACAATTACTGCTACTTTTTTACCGTGTTCGTAGGTAAGAATATGATTGAGAAGGGTGGTTTTGCCCGCACCTAGATAACCAGTAAGTACTGTGACAGGAACGGTTTGGGTGGTTGTCGCTACCATAATCTAAGTCCTAAGCTCTGTTTAGAGAATGATAGTTGATCCCATTTTCAGAAAAACAGTTATTAATCTAAATTTAGGCTGGAAAAACTACCAAACATTGTTTTCAAAAAACTAAATCCTTGCTTGTTGTCATAGATTTCAAGCGATCGCTGAACAGCAATAAAGATACTGATAGCTTCTTAACTACCAAAGCCTTTCTTCCGGCCATAGTAAACAGTTTTAAACTCTAGGCGATCGTTGTACGGACTATAAAAAGTATAAGTAGCCTTGCCTGGCTCGCTACCGACATTGCCTACGCCAACAACTCTTCTTTTGGGAGCTGTAATGGTTTGCACTGGCTGTTTAGAATCTAGAGTCATAACTGAACTGTTTATCGAACCAGCTTGTAACTCATATTCAAATACTTGACCAGAACGTCCACAAAAGAGACGATTTGCCCCAACTCTTTGCAAACGGTCTAACATTTGCCAGGGCTTAGTTTCAGGTGTTAACTCATCACTGACGCTCACAGAGCTACCATGAATTAACAAACAATCCAATTCAAAGAAACCAAAATGACAGTTACGCAACCACTGGACGGTTTCACGAGATACCGCATCCCAAAGTTTTTTGGCGGTTTGCTTGCCAAAGCGCTCAATTAATTCTGTCGGTTCAGCCGTGGAACCCAAACCATGTAAAGCAAAGCACTGCTCTTCCCACCAACCAACACAGACTTGAGGGATCAATTCCCCCAGTAAGGGGGTCTGGATACGTTTGATTACTTTTTCGCTATCTGGATTAGCTGATATCATATCCCCCAGAATGTACAAAGCTTCTACGTCGAAGCGCTGACGTTTGATATCTGCCAACACTGCTTCGTAAGCTGCGATATTTCCTTCAATTCCGCTTAAAATTGCCCACATGATTCTGTGTATTTTTGAGAATGATAATCATTGTATCTTTATAGATACTATCTTAGAGTTGAAGATTAGTTTAAAGTTGTGCTCAATTCTAAGTAGCAATTTAACTGCTACTAAATTAAGACCCATAATAATTCTAGCGATTCTTAACTTTGGTACTTAACCAAGCAAGCAAAGAGGGGGGTTTTCATTTTCTCTAATTCATTGATTCGATCATCGATTTCTTGAAGTTTTTGGTTAATGATTTTGCATTTTTCCGCATTAGTAAGTTGATTACTTTTGATGCCTTGAATCCACCCCTGAATTTCAGTTAAGGTAAAGCCTAATTGTTTGGCCTGTTGAATAAACATTAATTGCTCTAAGCTCTCTTCGGAATAATCTCGATAGTTATTGCTCCGACGGACGATTAGATCTGAATCTAATAATCCTTTTTTCTCATAAAAACGTATCGTATCTACTGATAAGCCAGAACGTTTTGCTAACAAACCAATTCGCATCTTTCTATGCTTGACCCTAGAGTATAGTCCA
>CAZSEZ010000182.1:0-8056 GCA_964606015.1 uncultured bacterium | reverse complement strand
ATATACTTAAGTGTAATAACAAAAAAATTTAAACATAAGATTCCGGTATAGCATGTCTCCTAAGCAACCTACAGAACAAGAATTATTGAAACAAGTCTTAGAACCTTTATTAGATGATTTTCTTTATTGGTTTGAGCGATCGCTAAAGTTGCTAGAGGATCAAGACATGCCTTTTTTAGCTGAGGGAGAACAAGCAGAACTAGTACAATCCATCGAAAAAGCAAAAAGAGAGGTAAGTACCGCTAAAATTCTGTTTCAAGCCACAGACGGGCAAGCAGGAATAGATTCTAAAATTCTATTACCGTGGCATAATTTGGTTGCACGGTGCTGGGATATTGCTCGAACATGGCGACAGCATAAAGAAAATACAAGTACTCAATTCTCATCTCGAAACTAACAAATTTTGAATCAAACCAATTTTAGATAAATTGATCAATGAGGAAAAAACAATCATGTTGCATTTAGTTTATATTCTGGCATTCACCGTAATTGCATCTTTTGCGATTTCTAATCTAGTTCGTAGTTTGATTACTCTCAGCACTGAGAGTTCTCGCGTCTATCCCAACCACAATCCTCCCAGAGCCAAACAAAACTCACCGACTCGAACTCAAGGAAAGGTCCATCCTGAACTACTAGATGAAAACGGCAGAGTAATTAACGAGCCACTACTAGTGATGCGTTCTTTATCTGTAGAAGATGCTCGCGAAAAGTTAGATGCTCTTTACGACTCTTCCCCTAACAAAAAAGACCTGCAAGAGTAAGTCTATTTGATAGAGGCAAAGGTTTGAGGATGAGGTCAGTCAAGTCTAACTGATGTTTTATTGCACGAATATGGGAATTCTAAGAGCAAATTGTCTCAATTAGCTGTTTAGCTCCTAGTAATCTCATGCCTAGAAAACCAGACGAATATGCAGTTCACATCATGCTCTGTGGCGGTCATAGAGAAGAAGTTCGCTTCTCTACTGTACAAAACTTCCAGAAGTGGTATAGCAGCGAGCTAATGCCAAAATCTGACTCTCAGGATTTTATTAGTGTTCCAATTAAGAATATTCAAGGAGAGTACATGGTGCTGCGCCCCTCTCAGGTAGAAGCAATTCGTGTAGAACCTGTTTTTTCTGGTAGCGTCGAAAGATACTAAATTTCTAATGTGGTTTTAAATAGAATTATTTATTTTACTAGGTAAGACTCCACAGTCTTACCTTTTTTAGTGGCTTCATGTTTAGGAGGATTTTTTACGATTCTTTGTAAACCTAACTATGTGTAAAACAGTCAAAATAATCGAAGATCAAAGATGAGTCGCGATTATTCACGAGAAAACTTGGTTATTAGAGCTGATATTTTGAGAAATAGAATCCTGAAACTAGGTTCTGCTAGTCCTGAAGATATTAAGGGTTGTTCTCAAGATGAAATTCTGGCTTTGGAAACTAGTTGCGGATTGAAATTACCAGAAAGTTACAAAATATTCCTCTCTTACTTTGGTCATAGTTGTGGAGGAAGAGTAATGAGTGATATTGAGTATAAGTATGAATCTCTGCTTTCTTTACAAAAAGAATGGCAACGTCTCCAAAATTCTGACTATTTTCCCTAAGTTTCTTCTAAGACTTTTCTCTGGAGTGCCAGATACAGAGAACAATTTATGTTTTTTAAAGCTGTAGAGTCGGAAAACGATCCAACAATTTTCTATTGGTCAGATGAGGATGATAATTTCAAGAAAGCTGCTGCTTCTATATTTGAAATTTTGGATGAAGAAATTATGGTTGTTGAAGTAGCAGAGTATTACCGTAGAAAATGTAGTTCAGGGTAGTTAAGTCTGAGTCGATTAAATTTCAAACACCAATCAAAGTCTATCTTTAGCGAGAACGGCGACGTTTTCTGGGTCGATTCTGACGGTTTTGAGGACGAGGAGCATTGGTATATCTACGCTGGCGTGGTGGTCTAGCACGATCTCTAGATTGACTACCTAATTGTCTACTCACTGCGATAAATTCATCTCTCTGCAACCAAGGGTACATGCCAATCCAGAGGTTAACATCGGGGATATAGGCATCGCTTATTTTCTCGATAGTCGAAAGATCTTCGCGATTAGAAAGTAGTAATAACTCTGCCGTCTGACCAACCCTGATATTTTTGTGGATACGCAGCAAAGGAGCTTGAATAGTTAGATAAAATCCCGTACGGTCTTCGAGAACGAGGTTAATTCTGCGCTCTCTGTTTTCCACGACTACCAATTCACCTCGGCGATCGACTGTCTCTTCTTCTCCTAGCAACTCTTCAGTGAGAAAAACTTCCGCCACACGACTACGCCAAAAGCCACTGTAGCGAATTTTTCTTGCTTGGGCATTCCGCAGACTAGCTCGATAAACAGGTTGCCAGAGCCAATAAAACCCCGCCATAGTCCCAAAGAGCAGAGTTAAAGCTCCTGGCAAAACCAAGCCTAGTAGCAGCACCACCACGACAGCAACTACGGAAACTAATAAACGGTTGACTAGATCCTGCCACTTACCCCAATAGTGAGAATACTGCGCTGAAGTAGCAATTTTGGGAATAAGCTGTTCAAATTTGGCACGGGTCAGAGGCTGGAGCATCTTTAGGAAAAGGATGAAATCTCAAAAAAAAGGGGTGAGGAGTAGTAAATAACGAATAATGAGTCAGCAACTTACTACTAACCATCAGCCATCAGTAATCAACTAAATAATCTTCTCTAGACCATAAACCAAAGAAGTTAGTTCTGTCACTTTGCGGATTGCAAGAAGAACTCCAGGCATATAGCAAGAGCGATCGCTTGTGTCGTGACGTAGAGTATAAATTTGTCCTGGGGCGCCAAAGATCATTTCTTGGTGCGCGATCAAACCAGGTAAGCGCACACTATGGATGCGAATATTTTCATCGGCGAGACTACCTCTAGCACCAGGGATATGTTCTTTTTCAGTTACCTCTTGGGGATTAAAGGTTTTACCCATTTCTGCCAGCATTTGGGCGGTTTTGATAGCAGTTCCGCTGGGTGCATCAGCTTTCTGGTTGTGGTGAAGTTCAATAATTTCTACATGGTCGAAGTATTGAGAAGCTCTGAGAGCAGCCTGTTGCATCAGAACTACACCAATTGAAAAGTTGGGAATTACCAGTACCCCAGTGCTAGCTTTTTCAGCAAACTCCCCTAATTCTTTGAGCTGGGCTTCGCTCAAACCTGTTGTGCCAACTACTGGCCTAACTCCGTAGGCGATCGCACTACGCACATTATCGTAAACCGTATCGGGGTGAGTAAAGTCCACCATGACCCCTTGGATTTTTTCTTGGGTAGCCATGACCAGAGTACTTTCGAGATCGTTGAGAATTGGTACTTCCAAGGCGCCACAACCTGCGACTTCTCCTGCATCTTGACCCATCACAGCAGGATTATGATCCACTGCCCCAATTAAAGTCATGTCTTCTGCTTGAGCGATGGTCTTGATAACCTCTTTACCCATTTTGCCCGCAGCACCATTGACAACTACAGGAATCGAAGCGCGTTCTGTCATTACTAAAAAATCCTTTATTTGCTAACTGGAAAATTCTAAAACAATTTAGGCAGAAAAATAAGGCTAGAGAGCGATCGAGAAACCCAGGCACTATTTGACCATACGACTAGAAAAATGAACCAAAAGCCAGCAAATATCAACTATCAACAAACATTTAATTATGCTCAATAACAACCCAAGATAGAAAAAAGTTCCTTTATGAACAGAAAACTCGCTAAAGTATGTATAAAAATACTTACAAATTTAACGATTTAATAAATCAAATTACCGAGTAGCTGAATGTCTTCAACCATTGCCCCAGAACAAGTAAATCAAGTCGTCAACAATCTCCATCAGAATCCCTATGAGGTTTTAGGTTGCCACCAGCTAGAGAGCAATGGCAAGACGAGTCGTTGGGTAATTAGGGCTTATTTACCAAAAGCTCATGCCGTATCGGTTCTTTTCCCTGAGAAACGTACCGAACATCCAATGCGATCGGAGCATCATCCAAACTTCTTTGTCTGTGAGATTGAAGCAGAAGAGGTTGGCAACTACCAGCTCAAGATTAAACAAGAAGACAGTCACGAAAAAGTAATTTACGACCCCTATGGTTTTAAATCCCCTTCTCTAACTGACTTTGATATTCATCTCTTCGCCGAAGGCAATCATCATCGTATTTACGAGAAATTAGGGGCTCATCTTACAGTTGTAGATGGAGTTGCAGGTGTTTATTTTGCTTTGTGGGCACCCAATGCCAGAAATATTTCCGTTCTTGGAGATTTCAACAGTTGGGATGGCAGAGAACATCAGATGGGCAAGCGGAACAATGGTATTTGGGAATTATTTATCCCAGATTTAGCAGTAGGCACAGCTTACAAATACGAAATCAAAAACTGGGAAGGACATATCTACGAAAAATCTGATTCTTACGGTTTTCAACAAGAAGCTAGACCAAAGACTGCATCAATTGTTGCCGATCTTGACACTTATGAATGGCATGACGAAGCGTGGTTAGAGCAAAGACGCAATAGAGATCCTCTAGCTCAGCCTGTCTCAGTTTATGAGTTGCATTTAGGTTCTTGGTTACACGCTTCAGCTGAGACTAAGCCTAAACTGCTTTCTGGAGAAGGCGAACCCGTTCCCGTTTCCGAACTCAAGCCAGAGACGCGTTTTTTGAGCTACTACGAGCTAGCAGAGAAGCTAATTCCCTACGTTAAAGAACTGGGCTATACCCATATTGAGGTTCTACCTATTGCGGAGCACCCTTTTGATGGTTCTTGGGGCTATCAGGTAACAGGTTATTATGCTGCAACTTCCCGCTTTGGTAACCCCGAAGACTTCATGTATTTTGTCGACAAATGTCACGAGGCAGGAATCGGGGTACTAGTGGATTGGGTACCTGGGCACTTTCCTAAAGATGGACATGGCCTTGCCTTCTTTGATGGAACTCATCTCTATGAACACGCTGATCCCCGCAAAGGCGAACATAAAGAGTGGGGCACACTGATCTTTAACTATGGTCGCAATGAAGTCCGTAACTTCCTAGTAGCGAATGCACTATTTTGGTTTGATAAGTATCATATCGATGGTATTCGGGTTGATGCAGTAGCCTCCATGCTCTACCTCAACTACGATCGCGAAGATGGTGCTTGGGTTGCTAACGAATATGGTGGTTGCGAAAACTTAGAAGCTGCGGATTTCTTGCGTCAAGTGAATAGCCTGCTCTTTGAGTACTTCCCTGGCACACTCTCGATCGCTGAAGAGTCTACTTCTTGGCCAATGGTTTCTTGGCCTACATACACTGGTGGTTTGGGCTTCAACCTCAAGTGGAACATGGGCTGGATGCACGATATGCTCGATTATTTCCACATGGATCCTTGGTTCCGTCAGTTCCATCAGAACAATGTCACCTTTAGTATGTGGTACAACCACAGCGAAAACTATATGTTGGCGCTGTCTCACGATGAAGTAGTTCACGGTAAGAGCAACATCATTGGTAAAGTCCCAGGGGATGAGTGGCAGAAGTTTGCCAATATGCGTTGTCTATTTGGCTATATGTTTACCCACCCAGGGAAAAAGACCATGTTTATGAGCATGGAATTTGGCCAATGGAGTGAGTGGAATGTTTGGGCAGATTTAGAATGGCATCTGCTCCAATATCCCAACCATAAAAGCCTCAAACAATTCTTTATTGACCTCAATCAGCTTTATTGCTCCACACCAGCTTTATACGAAAGAGATTTTGAAGAGTCAGGCTTTACTTGGATTGACTGTAGTGACAACAAACACAGCGTAGTTTCCTTTATCCGTCGTGGTGCTGATCCTAATGAATTTGTAGTTGTAGTTTGTAACTTTACCCCTCAACCACACAGCCATTATCGTGTCGGAGTACCTGAAACTGGTTTCTACAAAGAAATCTTTAATAGTGATGCTCGCAAGTACGGTGGAAGCAATATGGGGAATTTAGGTGGTAAATGGGCAGACCACTGGTCTTTCCACGGATTGCCTTATTCCTTGGATCTTTGCTTGCCTCCTTTGAGCGTTACTGTATTTAAAATTGATCGCGACGTTCGTCCAGGTTCTCCTGAAACTCCAGCAAGTTAAAATCCACTCTGATTAGCAATATTGAGATTTAATTTAGGAGCAGTATCACACTGTTCCTTTTTTTATTCTTTATCTCGTCTCGGTCTACAAGGTAAACAGAAGAGTAGGCTTATTGACTAGTACAAAAGAAGTAGTTAGTACCAAAGAAACAGCCTCATCACAAGAGATAGAAAACTAAATTGATGAGAGTTACGCCATCACATACAAAAACATACATGTGCTTTACTTAAATCTTGGGGTTCACATTAACGCTATTTAGAATGTCTGCAAACAGATGAAATTAGCCCCTGAAACGCGTACCAAAACATTAGTACTCTATATTCAGAGGAATCACTACAAACGAATTAGATATCTGCAAAAGCTACACAAACTTGTTTTGATTGATGGTTAATCGAGTCCTATCTATCTTGATAAGTCTGAAATATTTCCCCTTATGCTTGGTTGCTTAGAGTACAAAAAATAAAAGAGATGAGCCTAAGACCCATCTCTACCAAGTGACATAGAAAATTGGTTAACGCAATCCAGGATTGTGGCGAATCAAATTCATAAACTCTTGACGAGTTTTGGCATCATCAGCAAACACACCTCTAACTGCACTGGTAGAAGTCCAAGAACCAGGCTTTTGGACTCCTCGCATCACCATACACATGTGACTGGCTTCGACGACTACTGCTACCCCTTTGGGTTGTAATAAGCCTTGGAGTGCATCAGCGATTTGAGCGGTTAGTCTTTCTTGTACTTGCAAACGTCTTCCGTACATTTCACAAATACGAGCGATTTTGGATAGTCCGATTACTTTTCCATCGGGAATGTAGGCTACATGAGCACGACCTAAAATAGGTAGAATGTGGTGTTCGCAGGAACTAAACAGATCGATATCCCGCACCAAAACCATTTCATTGGCGTTTTCATGAAATACTGCTCCATTGAGAAGCTCGTCGAGAGATTGATGATAGCCAGAAGTTAAAAATTTGAGAGCTTTAACTACTCTTTTAGGGGTATCTCGTAAGCCTTCACGGTCTGGATCTTCTCCCAATCCCAAGAGCAAAGTTCTTACTGCTTGGCGCATTTCCTCTTCTGAGACAGGAGGCTGTTGCGTAGTAGTTAGTTTAGGCAGTTTATTATCGAATTTTTCAAACTGATTGGGCCCGGACTTAGATAAGGTCATAAAATCTGAATTAGACTAAACAGTAACAGAGGTAGCCAAGCAGTCATTCAACTGCTGACGAAGTTTATCGGTATCGAGATGACGACCGATAAAGACTAGTTGATTCGCAGGAGGGGTAGACCAAGATTCGGACTTAAGGTTGTTGCGCTGTCCGCATAGTTGGAAAATGTGACGTAGTCGGCTTCCTGCAAACCAAATAATTCCTTTGGCACGAAACACTTCTGGGGAGAGTCCTTCGTGTAAAAACTTTTGAAATTTGTAGACATCAAAAGGGCGATCGCTTTCAAAAGTCATAGATACAAAACCATCGACTTCTAAGTGATGTGAATGATTATGTTCCCTAGATTCGACTTCAGGCAAATCAGACGCCTGGGTGAAGTCCACATCCAAAATCAAAGGTAGAGGAACCTGAGCGTGTCGAGTATAAATAATTCGCGGATTTTGTTTGATAGATGCAATATAAGTCTCTAAGGCAACTAATTGTTCTCTACTTACTAAATCAACTTTATTCAGCAAGAGAATATCTCCATACAAGACTTGCTTATATGCCACTTCGCTATTGAAATGTTCTGGGGTAAAAGTTTCCGCATCAACCACAGTAATAACTGCGTCGAGGCGCGTAAAATTACGAAAATCCGAACTCACAAAGGTCAAAATAATCGGTAATGGGTCAGCGATTCCAGTAGTTTCAATAACTAAACGATCAACTCTTTCTTCTCTAGATAAGATACGTTTTACTGCTTCTACTAAGCCTTCATTTATAGTGCAGCAAATACAGCCATTGCTCAGT
>CAZSEZ010000181.1:0-8060 GCA_964606015.1 uncultured bacterium | reverse complement strand
CTTGTGCTAGGGCTTGTTCGACAACTTGAGTACCGATACTACCAGTGGAACCAAAAATTACTAATTTCATGAGATTTATCTCCTAAACTTGAACACCTTTAGCTTAGAGAAACTCAAAAATCCTAACTATCAAAATCCGATCAAACTATTACAATCTTGCGATGAGTTTGCTACCTTTTTTACAAAGTATTCTAGGGAAATAAATATAATGATCGTAACCGGGAAGTACCTTAACAGAAGGATATGAGTCACTCTGAAAGTCAGGAGTTAATTAAGTTACCGCAGAAAAATGTCCGAGTCCAGTTATTGCAAGATGTTCCTGGGGAAGGAGGCTGCCACTATGAAGATGAGCATAGTCTGTTTATTTCTCGTTCTTCTCGTCCAGTGCGCTATTCCCATACTCAAGACGGCAAGACTCATATAGGGATTTATCGCAAAGGGGATATTCTACTGACTCCAGCCAAAGCTGATTTGTTTACTCGTTGGCAAGACCCAGAAGACTGCTTACAAATTCGCTTCAATTCACAATTCTTACAAAAAATTGCGCAAGAAACCCTCGATCGCAATGCCGACCATTTAGAACTTATACCCACATTTCAAGTACGAGATGACCAGCTTCAAGCGATCGCAATGATGCTAGCCACTGAGTTCCAAAATAACTCTAACAACGAGTTATACTTCGATTCTTTGACCAACGTTCTAGCTGTAAATTTATTGCGCCAGTATACAGTCAGCAAACCCAAGGTTCCAGTTTATGAAGGCGGTTTGCCACCCAGACAACTTAATCAAATTCTGGACTACATTGATACCAACCTAGACCAAAATATTAAACTGGCAGACTTAGCACAACTTCTCGATCTCAGTGCTTTTCACTTTAGCCGTCTTTTCAAACAATCTATTGGCATAACACCCCATCAATACCTAAGCCAGCAGAGAGTAGAACGAGCCAAAAAACTATTAAAACAAAGCGATCGCTTGATTATAGATATTGCTTTGGAATGTGGTTTTAGTAGTCACAGTCATCTCAGCAAACAGTTCCGCCAGGTCACTGGCATCACACCCAAAGCTTACCGTTCTAGCTAAGTACGCAACAAAAATAGGGTTCGACAAAATCCAGGAATATAAGTTTTATTTGTGTTGATAAGGTCATTTTTTGAGGTCTATCTCTCATGATTCGAGATTAAGTTAACCTAAATCCATTAGCTTTTACGGAGTAATGATTTGAGGGACAAGGAGGACGGCAAATCTCAATGAAATTATTTATGCTAGAGACAGAGCGTTTAAGATTGCGACCCTTAACCCTTGCTGATGCGGAGGAGTTACATCGAATCTGTGATATCGATCCAGAAGTTTGGCAATTTGATCCTGGCCATGAACGTTCACTTGATGAGCGTACCAAAATAATTGCACAACGCATTCAACAGTATCAGACTTATGGCTTTGGGTGTTTCGGCATTGAACATAAAGCTAATTTAAAACTGATTGGTCAAGGGGGACTAAGTCCTCATCAGTTTGAGAATCGGGATGGCAGCATCACAGATGAGTTTGAGGTGATGTATAAGCTTGGTAGAAATTACTGGGGGCAAGGATATGCAACAGAAACAGCTGAAGCATGGGTTAAGTACGCGTTTGAGGTAGCTGGTTTGAAGCGATTAGTAGTTTGTCCACACAAAGCTAATATTGGCTCAGTTCGAGTATTGGAAAAGCTAGGTTTCAGAATTGAGGATGATTGGTTGGAACCAGAGAGTGTTTTAGCATTCTTAGAAAATCCTAAAGCGACAGCATAACAATTCAAATACAACGGACGATTGAGAACTACTATGTTTGTCTAAATTCAAGGTTTTCTTTCACCACCGATTTGAACCGTGAGACATCGTTTAAGTTGCTTGAGATTAGATGTATTAAAAATGAGAATCTAGAGATTTCAAGAACATCATCTGGGCTTTAATCACTCCACCAATAACTTTCTAAGAATGATTGAATGAAACCCCCCGAGTATGAGGCTCCATAAAATCAACCTTTGGCCCAATAGGAACAATCCTTGTAGGGTTAATAGTTTCGTGACTTTGGTAATAATGCTTTTGGATGTGCTGAAAGTCAACGGTTTTAGCGATACCAGGCATCTGATATAACTCCCTTACGTAAGCCCACAGATGAGGATAATCTATGATACGTCGAATGTTGCACTTAAAGTGACCCACATACACAGGATCAAACCTCACCAGTGTCGTAAAGAGTCGCCAGTCAGACTCTGTAATTTGCTCACCCATCAGATAACGCTGACTTGAAAGTCGCTCTTCCAAAAAATCAAGCGTTTCAAATAATGGGATAACCGCTTCTTCATAAGCAGCTTGGGTAGTAGCAAAACCACATTTATAAACACCATTATTCACAGTGTTATAAATACGCTCATTTAGAGCATCAATTTCCGCTTGCAAAGATTCAGGATAATAATCACCTGGCTGAGCGCCAACCTCATCAAAAGCAGAGTTGAACATACGAATAATTTCCGCAGATTCATTACTGACAATAGTTTGCTTTTTTTTATCCCAGAGAATGGGCACGGTCACTCTTCCGGTGTAGTTAGAGTCCGCATGGGTATAAACTTCGTGTAGGTACTGAGCGTTGATCAGAGGATCAGCAACGACACCTTCCCCAGGTTCAAATGTCCAACCTAGTTCTCCCATAAACCAGTGAACCACCGATACAGAAATCATCTCTTCTAAACCCTTGAGCGTTCGGAAAATTAGAGTACGATGCGCCCAAGGACAAGCGTAGGATACATAGAGATGATAACGTCCTAGCTCTGCTTTGAAACCTGAATCACCAGTGCTACCAGGACTACCGTCAGGGGTAATCCAATTACGGAATTGTGGGGCTTTGCGCACAAAACGCCCACCTGTACTAGAAGTGTCATACCACTGATCGCGCCACACACCATCTACTAAAAGGCCCATGATAATGATGTCTCCAAAATAAATAATGTTGTTTCTAACCTCTGCTCACAGCAATCAATTGCGTTTTAGTAACTAACCGCGTTCATGGGGAATCTCCCAGTCAATAGTAGGACCAAGAGGAACGATGCCATGAGGATTTCGCAAGGGACTAGCAGAATGATAACCCTTACGATAGATATCAAATTTAACAGTTTGCGCAATACCAGGAGTTTGATACAAATCGCGAGCGTAAGCCCACAGATTAGGATAATCGATCAGACGTTTGAGGTTACATTTAAAGGCACTGTAGTAGCCCACATCAAACCGGACCAATGTCGGAAACAAACGCCAGTCGGCTTCTGTTGGCTCCTCCCCTAGTAAATAGCGAGTTTGGCTGAGTTGTTGTTCGATCACGTCTAAAGTTTCAAACACTTTCTTAGCCGCTGCTTCGTAAGCCTCTTGAACAGTAGCAAATCCAGCTTTATAAACTCCGTTATTAATTGTGTTGTAAATGCGTGTATTCCAAGCATCAATTTCGCTTACCAATGCTGCTGGTCGATAATCAGGTGTGGCTGGAGTAAGGGCGCTAAAGGTGCTATTAAACATGCGAATAATATCTGCGGATTCATTGCTAACAATAGTCTGCGTCGCTTTATACCAAAGCAAAGGAACCGTGACGCTGCCCGTATAATCTGGCTGGCTGCGGGTGTAGATTTCGTGGAGTGCTTCAGCACCCAATAGGCGATCGCAAAATTCTCCCGTTGATTCAAATACCCATCCCTGATCAGTACGAAGTGGCGCAACCACAGAAACATCGACAATATCTGTGAGTTGTTTGAGCTGACGAAAGATCAAAGTTCGATGCGCCCAGGGACAGTTCCAAGCTACATAAAGATGATAGCGATCGCGCTCTGCTTTAAACCCACCCCGACCCGTAATATCAGGCGAACCATCTGGAGTAATCCAGTTACGTAGCAGACTAGCCGAGCGTTGCCAACGGCCATCTTTACCTGCCTTAATCGAGCCTGTTTGCCAAACACCATCAATTAAACGTCCCATAGTACTACTCCTTCGCTAGACTAAAGCAGCAAGGCTCTGTTCAATCTGCTGTCTGGCTTGAGCTAATTTTGCCTCGGTTCCAGACATCAAACGATCACCTGCAATCACTTCGATATCATGGATACCGATAAAGCCCAATACATGTTTGAGATAATCGGTCGCAAAGTCGATATCACTGCCAATAGGGGTACCACCTGAGGTAACAATCAAATAGGTTTTGCGATCTTGCAATAACCCTACTGGGCCATGCTCACCATAGCTAAATGTCAAACGAGCCCGACAAACCAAATCTATATAGGCTTTCAAGGCTCCAGGAACTGAGAAATTATAGATAGGTGTAGTAATCACCAAGATGTCAGAGGACTTTAGCTCATCAACCAAAGCATCAGAAATTTGCAGCAAGCTTCGTTGCTCGCCGCTTCGCTGATCATCTGGAGTGTTATAAGCCACCACCATTGCCTCTGTTAGTAGAGGAACTCCTTTGGCCAAGTCTCTCTGTTTAACAACAACTTGAGAAGATTGTTTTTGGATTTCACCAATTAAGTGATCGCCTAATTGCCGACCATAGGAATTAGTGTAGCGAACACTCGCATCAACCCTCAAAATCGATTTCATAGTTTATACCTCTGTCCAGCCACCATCAACAACAATTTCTTCACCAGTCATAAAAGACGCATCATCACTTGCAGCAAACAAAACAGCCTTGGCAATTTCGTCAGGTTTACCAAATCTTCCCATCGGAATATTTGGCAAAATACTTTGGGCAAACCCTGCCAATTGTTCTTGTGAAAGCCCCAGTTTACCCATCATCGAAGTTTCAATTGGCCCTGGGCTAATAGCATTGGCTCGAATGCCTTTACTTATCCATTCATTGGCAAAAGTTCTTACCAATGAGCGTAGGGCAGCTTTAGATGCAGCATAAATACTGGCATTAGGCATACCCATCTGATTATTAATCGAGGTATTGAAAACCATAGCTGAACCATTTTTCATCAATGGCAACAGTTTTTGAGCGGTAAAAAAGGCTCCTTTGAAATTGATATCCATAATCTGATCCAACAACTCTGGAGGTGTCGCCTCCGCGGGGGCAAATTTTGCAATACCAGCATTGACAAAGACTGCGTCCAAAGTGCCAAAACCCGCAGCAACCTTGGCTGTCATCTTCTCAAGATCGTCTATAGATGCAACATCTGCTTGAATTACCAAAGCTCTGCCATCTAGATCTTGAGCAGCTGTTTTTAAGGTGTCAGCATTGCGCCCAGAAATCGCTACTCTTGCTCCTTCTTCTAAAAAAGCCTGAGCCGTCGCTAAGCCAATTCCGCTTGAGCCACCTGTCACTAAAACATTCTTACCGATAAAACGTGTCATCTGAATTATTCCTCTAGTTACAATATCTTCTTTGACTAACCATTCCAAAATAAGCTCGATGCTCAGTAAAAGTAAGAACAGATAAAAAGCGAAATGCCTTTATTTCATAGTTCTTTAACCGCTTACTTACTGGACAGTTATCTTGTCATGAGAGAACCCTAACTTATCTTGGAACAAAAGGTCAAGAATAATTCCGAAATAAGCAAAGTCCTTCTTTTGACCTGATTCATGGGATAGATTATCCTGGACTTATAGGTACAAGATCAGTAACGTGAGATAACAACAAAATGGCTGGGGTAAAACAGTTTAACCAGGCAGATGTTCTGGAACAGGCGATGCAGGTCTTTTGGCAACAAGGCTATGAGGCAACATCTATTCGTGATTTGACAGCAGCAACAGGGTTAGGACGAGGGAGCCTGTATGGTGCGTTTGGAGATAAAGAGGGATTATTCTTGGCAGTATTGGATCACTATGAGCAATCTGTTCAGGCTCAGCTTGGAGAATGTCTGCAAAATCCTGACCCGAAGGTTGCACTCTCGTCATTATTTGAGCAGATGGTGACACGCATGGGTACAGGTGCTTATCCCGCAGGGTGTCTCAATACCAATACAACTCTTGAATGCTCTTCTAGAAGCGATCGCATTAACCGCACTATTGCCGAACGGCTAGGAAAAATCGAGTCTAGTATCTACGAAGTGCTATTACGGGCGCAAACCCAAGGCTCCTTACCGATAGGATTGGATATTCGGGCGCTTTCTCGTTTCTTTTTGGCCATCAGTCAAGGAATTGCCGTACTTAACAAAGCCTTTGCCGATCCTTCAGTAATCAAGGACGTGGCTAAAGTCACTAATACAATCTGGGACGATATGTACCAAGACCAGTAAATGAAAGACCCAAGCCCTAGTCCTAGAAATCTGCGATCGCACTTCAACAAGCCCAACAAATGCCAGATTTGGGAATCTTTCTTTAGCTAGAAGCAACCCAATGGCCAATCATGAGATAGTCAATATGAGGAATAGAGCGCGAGTTTAGGAGGCTAGATGGGTCGGAAATTCTCTCGTTTGTTGCAACGTCGCAGAAGCTCTAGTAGGTCAAAAACTTTTAACTACTTTGCGGATCGCCCTGGCAGCTCTCCTGGGACAATTTTTGTCCAAGAGCATTCTAGTAATTCGGAACTAAGACTGATTCGCTATAACGCCCAGACATACAACCAGTGGCCAAAGCTCGCTCCTGAGGAACTTACTCAGAACTTAGAACCCTACAGTATATGTTGGTTTGATCTGGCTGGCTTAGGCGATCGCCAAACTTTAGAACGAGTAGGACAAGAATTTCAGCTGCATCCTTTGATCCTCGAAGATGTGGTCAATGTTCCCCAAAGACCCAAAATCGAAGACCGTCAGGAACAGTTGGTAATCATTACACAAATGGTCAGCCTTAAACCAGAGGGACAAGGTTTTTGGCTAGAGCAAGTTAGCCTGGTTTTGACCCAAAATTATTTACTAACTATCCAAGAAGAACCCCAAAGGGATTGCTTTGAACCAGTTAGAAATCGGATCAGAACTTCTAGAGGAACAATTCGCAGTCGTGGAGTAGACTACCTGACCTATGCTTTATGGGATGCCATTATTGATGGTTATTTTCCTGTGGTTGAAGCCTATGGAGAAAAGTTGGAACTGTTGGAAGAAGAGGCCATTACCCAACCAAGCGATCGCACTTTAGGAGAGATCTACCAACTCCGTAGAGAGCTACTAACTTTACTCAAAGGAATCTGGTCACAACGTGATGCCCTCAATAAATTGATTAAAGAAGGACATCCCTTCATCGGTGATGAGGTTTTGCCTTATTTACGAGACTGCTACGATCACAGTGCTCACATCATCGATACGATTGAAACTTATCGCGAGCTGACTGCTGGACTAATGGATATTTACCTTTCTGTGGTCAACAACAAAATGAATGAAATCATGAAGGTACTCACGGTGGTTTCGAGTATTTTTATTCCTCTGAGCTTTATTGCAGGACTCTACGGGATGAATTTTAATCCCCAAATATCTCCTCTAAATATGCCAGAACTGAGTTGGTATTGGGGTTATCCTTTTTGTCTTGGTTTGATGAGTGCAATCGCGATTATGTTACTGGTATATTTTTGGCGCAAAGGTTGGCTTAGTAGTAATTAGTCTTATAAAGCCAGATAATTACACAACTTGTAGGGCGGCAACACGCCATCGTAACTATAATCAAACCACTTCAACACCATTAAAAATAAGAAATAGACCCTACATTCTGGTGATGTTTGATTCGGCTAATTAATTGTCCTGTAAGGAGGGCAGTATTAATTTAGGTTGTTGATTATTTAAGGTATTCTTTCATGGATAGGGAGGAATTACTCAGAAGGTATGCTGCTGGGAAGCGAGATTTCCGAGGAGTTATTTTGCAATACATTAACTTGGATGGGGTCGATTTTATTGGAGTCGATTTTACTGGAGCTATTTTCAATCGGGTTAGCCTTGAACACATTTGTATCGATGGAATCTATAGCGAATGTAGGTTCACCAACTGTAATCTGTCCTGTAGTGAATGGTGGTATTGCCGTATTCCTAGGTTGATTAGTTGCTACATGCAATATGCCTTCATTGAAGGATGTTATAGCAATACGATGAGGTGTTAGGACTAAAAATGAGAAGCTAGAATAGAGAA
>CAZSEZ010000180.1:0-8085 GCA_964606015.1 uncultured bacterium | reverse complement strand
TGCTGCTTTTATGAGTACGGTTTCTACTTCGATTAACTGGGGAGCTTCTTACCTGACTAACGATCTTTATCTGCGTTTTGTTAATCCCGATGCTTCTCAAGCACAATTGGTAAATGTCGGGCGAATTGCTTCGATTTTGGTAACGGTTTTAGGGGCAGTAGCAGCCTTTTTTGCTAGTGATGTCCGTACTGTCTTTAGGTTGGTAATCGCTATTGGTACAGGGCCTGGATTGGTCTTGATCTTACGTTGGTTTTGGTGGCGGATTAATGCGGCAGCCGAGCTCACGGCAATGCTTTCCGGATTTGTGTTTGGTCTACTTACTAGTGATTTACCGCAAGCAATTATTAGCTCGATCGTCAAAGCCTTACCCTTTACTCAAGGTTTGCTCAATCCGATCTTAGATTTCCAGACTTATCTCACCCAAGAACTATTTAGTGACTTTGGTACCAGATTGGTAATTATTTCTGGGGTTACTTTGATCGCTTGGGTCACAGTTATGTATCTGACTCCTGCCGAATCCGATGCTGTTCTAGATAATTTTTATCTTAAGGTGCGACCTGGAGGAATGGGCTGGCGTAAACAACAACAACGTACAGGAGTAGCACCTCTGCAAAGCCTGACTCACGATCTTTTAAAAGCGATCGCCGCTATTGGAGTACTTTTTGGATCTATGTTTGCCGTTGGCGGTTTCTTCCTGTTGCAACCTCTTACCGGCTGGATATCTCTAGTAGTTGCCGTAGCTAGTGGTTTTTGGCTCAGAAGCTTGAGCAAACAATCCAACAGAATTTCTGTTTCTTAGATTCAAACTTAAAACTGCTGGATTCTTTTTGTTCAACTCTCGCAATCACTATCAATAGTTACATCAAGTGTATCTTCATCGAAGTGCACATAAAGAATGTTTGGACGACAGCAAACTTGGCAATCTTCTACATAAGATTGTTGCATTCCGCCGCTAATATCGACAAAAGTGGTGTTTGGCTCCCCACAAAAAGCGCAGTGGTAGACCGCAGTATTATTCATTTAGTCAATTGTTGATAGTTAATGGTTAGCGATCTCTAAGTTTTTTAGGTACTTTTGTCCTGAGCTTTAGTCTCTAGTCTTCAAAGATAAGACTGGACAAGCTTTTACTTCTAGTTGCTGCGAACAATAATAACTGTAGTTGATATCTTATTGATAATCATTTCGGGAATATTTCCTAGAAATGCATTTTGGAGCATGCTTTCGCTAGATGCACCTAAAACAACCAGATCGTAATTTTCTGCTTGGTGGAGATTAACAATCGCTTCAGGGACAGTATCAGCACGAATCGGTAGGGCTGTTACTTCTAGATTGGTACTATTTGCGATCGCTTGAGCTAGTTGACGGATATTATCAAAGTCATAAGTCAATTGCCCAATGGTGTAAACCTGACAAAGTTTGATGTTTGGTTTGCAATCTGCACGATAAAGATTGGCTAGCCCAGGGATAATTTGCAGGGATTTTTGGGTGTTTTTGCCCCCTACCGTGGGAATTAACCAGCGACCAGATTCTGTATCGATGTCATAAGGAAAACAATCCGCAGACTTGCCCAAACGAATTAAGATTAGGTTGCAGGCAGCTTTATCAATAATTTTATCTACAACACTGCCAAAGATACTTTCAGCAGTACGGTTAATGCCTCGCCAGCCCATAATAAGCAAGTTGGTTTGTTCTTGAGTTATGGTTTCGAGAATTGTGGCCGCTACATCGTTCGCAATTTTGACTTGGGTATGGACTACGATATTTTCTTTCCGCCCGATTCTCTCCAAACGGTGCATCAAATGACGGGAGGCTCTAGTATCTACTTTGGCTTGCGCAGGGTAAATATATTTAGCAACAGGAATAATCTGTAAGCAAATAATCTCGTATTTTTGATATTTGGCGATCGAGATCGCAATAGTCATTAAAGCTTTGGCATTTTCTGGGTTAGAAATAGGTAAGAGAATTTTGCCTCTGCCTGTGGCGGGAGAACGGGTCTGATAAACAATATAGGAAGGATCAGGTTTTTCGGTGATTTCGCGATCGCCAAGTAACTGCTTGGCTTCTGCTTTGATAATGTCGCTACGAGTAATGATGCCTGTTAATTTCTTGCCTTCGGTGACTGGTAGACGTGATAGTTGATAGCGGTTGAGTAGGTACAAAACATCTGCCAAAGAAGTTTGAGGATTGACGACGATGGGTTGAGTAGTCATGATGTCGCGGAGGATGCCCACGGCATTTTTTTGTCTAGCATCAGCAACATCAGATTGGGTAATGATACCCACTAGCTTGCCTTCATCCACTACTGGGAAGCCACGATGGTGGGATTGAGACATTGCTGCAATGGTGTCTTCAATGGAAATGCTGCTAGATAGAGTTTCTACCTCAGATTCCATGACATCAAAAGCGGTGAGTTGCGACAAGAAATCCCTAGTTGGTAATTCTTCTTTGAACTGAATTCCGCTAGCTTCTAAAAGATGCTCGTAAATCGAACCTGGGGCTACCCCTTCTGCCACAAGATAAGCTACAGCACAGCTAATCATTAATGGTAAGACCAAGTTAAAATCAGCCGTCATTTCAAAGACAATCACGATCGCTGTTACAGGAACCCGAACAACCGATGTAAAAAATGCCCCCATTCCTGCCAGTGCAAAGGTATAGGGAGAGTCTGTAGTAATCAGCGAAACCTCGGCAACTCCAACTAAATAACCTAAAGCTGAGCCTAGTAAGAGCGCAGGCGCAAATAATCCCCCAGGTGCGCCAGAACTGTAAGCCAAGATCGTCAAGCAGAAATGAGTCACAAAAGCGATCGCTGTCAGTTGCCAAGTTAACTCTCCTGCAATTACGAATTCTCGTAAACCAGTATTGTCTCGAAAAAAATCTGGTAAAAAGGCAATGACAATCCCCGATAGCAAGCCTGCAATCCCCATTTTGATCGCTAGTGGCATGGATACGCGATTATTGAAATTAACCCCAAAAACGACACCGCGATTAAATAACCCACCTAAGGCTCCAGCCAAGATTCCTAACAACAAGTAAAACGGAATCTCCCTCAAGGTGAAATTGCTTTGACGCGCTGAATCCATGACGACTTGGGGTAAATTTAGCTCGCTAGAGTCAAACAGACGGGAAACAACAGCCCCTGTGAAAGATGCTGCGATCGCA
The DNA here is from genome assembly GCA_964606015.1 of uncultured bacterium. Lineage (GTDB taxonomy): Bacteria > Cyanobacteriota > Cyanobacteriia > Cyanobacteriales > Xenococcaceae > Hyella. The sequence continues at coordinate 4,923 of CAZSEZ010000180.1, read as the reverse complement.
GTTTCTAGAGTCAAACCAGAAGCATCTCGCATTAACTCTTCAATGACAAAAAGTACTCCTGCGATTGGTGTATTAAATCCTGCTGCCAGTCCTGCTGCTGCCCCTGCTGCAATGGTTTGTCTGCGGTTGGTAGGAGAATTGGGTAACCAACTACTGACCTGGGCTGCCAAAGCTGCTCCAATATGAACAGTAGGACCACGGCGACCTAGGGTTAAACCTGAACCCAAAACCATAATGCTGCCGAAAATCTTGACTATCGCAACTCGTAGATTGAGTCGAATCGGGTAACGAGCTAAAGCTGCTTTTACCTGAGGAATCCCTCCTCCTGAAGCTGCGGGGGACAGGATTTCTAATGCCCAACCAGCTAATAAACCCATTACCAACCCAATCAACGGTAGGGCAAACATGCCACCGTGATCGCGAGCTAACTCTAGGCGGTAGTTCCCCACTACGCCGATACCATGTCTGAGTAGCAGTGCTGCAAAGCCTGAAAATAGTCCTATGGCACAGGCTTCTACTAAGGCATATCTAGTGTCTACGGAGCTTGCTGCCAAAGCTCTTGAATCGATCCACTTGGCAAACAGATTTTTCATGCCTTAGGTTGTAGACGCTATTTTGCTGAAGAAGCGTTTTCTATTGTCTACCCGTAAGGCCAGAAAGGCAAAGTGTTAGTAGTTGAAAGTTAATTATTGGTGGGTAATTGAGAATATTTGATTGGTTTAAACAGATAGTTATAGTTGTCATCTATTACGATTACTTCCTTTAGCAATTCGAGTAATAGTGAACAAGTCTTAGTAGAAACAAACCATTGAGAGATGTTTGATTGTCTTAAAAGCACCTCTCAATTATTTAGTCTTGATCAAACTAATTGGTTTTCTTGACGTAAATAAGCCTCAATAAAAGGAGACAAATCACCATCCATTACGCCACTCACATCGGTAGTTTCAGTTTCCGTACGAAGATCTTTAACCATTTGGTAAGGATGAAAGACATAGTTACGAATCTGGTTACCCCAAGCGGCTTCCACCATGTCGCCCCGAATTTCAGCAATTGCTTGGGCTCTTTGTTCTTCCAGGACAATTAATAACTTGGCTTTAAGCAAAGCCATCGCTTTTTCTTTATTCTGTAGCTGCGATCGCTCTTGGGTACAACGTACGGCGATTCCTGTAGGTAAATGGACAATGCGGACTGCTGTTTCTACTTTGTTGACGTTTTGTCCGCCTTTACCCCCTGCACGAGAGGTTGTGATTTCTAGATCTTTTTCTGGGATATCTAGATTGATAGCATCATCACCCAAGTCAGGCATTACTTCGACCCCTGCAAAGCTTGTTTGACGTTTGCCATTAGCATTAAAAGGAGAAATTCTAACTAGGCGATGAGTTCCTTTCTCTGCTTTCAGGTAACCATAGGCATATCGACCAGAAATTTCTAAGGTTACAGACTTGATTCCTGCTTCGTCCCCAGGGGATTGTTCTGCCATTTTGACTTTGTAGCCCTGTTTTTCACACCAACGGCTATACATTCGTAACAGCATTTCGGCCCAATCTTGGGCATCAGTCCCCCCTGCTCCTGCATTGATTGTCAGCACCGCACCTTTTTTGTCGTAGGAACCAGACAGCAATTGTTGAAGTTCCCAGCTAGCTAATTCTTGCTTGAGCTGTTGCAGGTTAGTTTCCGCCTCAGTTGCCAGGCCAGCATCTTCTTCTAATTCGAGCAATTCGGCGATCGCTTTAGTGTCTTCGAGAGTACTTTGCCACTGGTTAAATTGGTTTAGATTGGACTTGAGATCGTTGAGTTCTTGTAGAGTGTCTTGCGCTCGGTCGCGATCATCCCAAAATTCTGGCTGAGCAGAAAGTTGTTCTAAGTCTTGGATCTTGGCCTGTAGTGTCGGTAAGTCAAAGGTACTCCTGAGTTTTACCCAGGTCTAATGCCACATTTTCGATTGCTCTTTTAATTGCCGATATTTCCATAAATAGTGAGCGATGGTTGATTGTGTTGTCTATTCTAGATGCTTAGTGGTTTTGAGGATGCGATCGCAGAAAAATAAGGTTCCTGAAGCTACACACAAAGGAATTGTAACGAGATTTACCAAAGGAATGCTAATTAGAAATACACATACCAAAGCAAAACTAGCACTAGCAGGAAAAGCAGCAAAAAATGTTCTTAGTTTACGCCGAAATCTATAGCGTCTGCGCTCCAGAGCCGAATCGATAAAGTCTAGACCAACAATAGTTGTGGTGAGCACAAACCAACCGACAGTGAATATAGATGTGCCAAGACCAGGAAAAAAGCTAATAATTCCCAGTGGAATACCAACGATTGCAATTAGCAGTAGTTTTTTGAGTTCGTAGAGAATGGCTCTGCCAAGATCAGTAAAAATACTAACTTCAACAATCTCTACTCTACCGGTGCGGATACTTTCCAACTTTTCTGAAAGTTTGCCATACCAGGGTGCACCTAATAAAACTCCAAATTGAGTAATCGCAAAACCCGTAGCGATAAAAGTTACCACAGTTAGAATTAATCGCAGTAAATGAACTAAGCCCTGTGCAACATAATCTAGCCAACCCAACCAAGATGGTAACTGCTCAAGCCAGCCTTCTATCCAAGTAATAAAATCTGTTTGCAAACTATTAATTAGTTCCCAACCAAAAAAAATTAAACCACCATAAATCGCGATCGCAATGAAAAAATTTAAAGCAATGGGAACTATCATGTAGCCCCATAAAGAAGGATTTCGCCAAAAAACAGCTAATGCTCTAAGAGGATAGGTCGCACCAGTAATTGTCCCAAAGCCACCGATAACTTTTTTCATCCAATTTTCTAAATTTTGTTGTCTATCCTAACAACTTGTAAATAGTCCTTTTTGTCTGGGCAAAAAATAGGTATTTATATGGATGCGGTTTACTAGTAAACAACCTATATTTGTCGGAAAATAAATCGACTAAATATTGTCTCGACCTTTGTAATACTTTTAAAAGTAAATTAGGCAGAATGAAACTAGAATATCTCAACGTTTTTGATGAATACCTCACTGCCGTTTACCACACTCCTAATGTAGGCTGGCAGTACACTATTTTTCTTGAGGATGGCAAACTGTTTGCTCCAAAAAATATCTACAACTCAGCGAAAGAAGCCTATGCAGTAGCAAAAAGCATTATTCACTTAGTTGTAGCTTGTGACAGCGGGAATCCTCACTTTTCTAACTAGAAAAACTTACGTTAATAAATAGTTAGAGTGGACGGTAAGAGCGATAGTTAATATTTGGGAAAATATTGTCAATTGATTCTACTTTTTCTAACCAACCAGCATCAATTTTGCCAGCGGTAATGTCTTCGTAGAGCTTATTGAAGCGTAATAAGTGGGATCTGGTTCTGCGAACAGCATAAGGCACCATAGTTCCTGTACGCATGATAAATGCCCAATCAGAAGATTGTGCTAGAAGTAGTTCTCTAGCGGCTTGATTAAGTGCTTTCCACTCCAACTCATCTACTGGTTCGCGTTTGCCCAGCTCGATCATTCTTTCTGCTGCTTTATGCAAATGAGGGTAAATCCAGGCATTAGTCTCGTTGAGCCAATATTCATGGAAACCCTTGTAACCCCAGCTAGATTGAGAGGGACGACACACCTGTTGGGTGGGATTTGCTCTTAAATAATCTGACAGATGGGTCATTTCATAAGTATCTTGGTCATACCAACTCTTGCGGAACAGAAAATCAATAAACCAAGGACCTTCATACCACCAGTGACCGAATAGCTCAGCGTCATAAGGCGAAACAACAATTGGGGGACGACCCATCATTCCTTCTAAATGTTGAACTTGTTGCTGGCGGTTGTGCATAAAGTTACCTGCATGCTCAGCAGCTTTTTCTCTTGCCCAATAGGGATCGTAAAGTGCTTTATCCGATGCACCACCATCTTTGGCAGTGATGCGGTGGTACTTTATGCCTGTATTCTTACGCTGACCATTGGGCATGATGTAGGGTTTGATATATTCGTACTCAGCTTCCCAACCCAAATCTTTATAGAATTCACGGTATTCTACTGCTCCTGGATAACCTACTTTAGAAGACCAAACTTGTTGCGAAGATTCATGGTCACGACCAAAAGCAGCAACTCCTGTCTCTGTGAAAATTGGGGCATAGTTGCCGAAGCGAGGACGAGGACGAGCATAAAGTAGTCCATGACCATCCATTAGAAAATAACGAAGCCCTGCATCAGCTACCATTCTTTCTAAGCCTTCGTAGTAGGCGCATTCTGGGAGCCAAATACCTTTGGGAGCACGACCAAAATTCTCTTCGTAGTGTTCGCAGGCAACTTGTAATTGTGACCATACTGCCTCTGGATACATTTTCATCAGAGGTAGATAGCCGTGAGTTGCTCCACAGGTAATGATGTCGAGATTCCCACTTTCGAGAAACTGCCTAAAAGCTTTGACTAAATCACCATCGTAGCTCTCCCAAGTACGACGAATCTGGCTAAAAGAATTAGCGTAATACTCTGCTAAATAGCGGATGTGACCGTTGTGTTCGTTGTGAGCAATCTCTTTTTCTGCAAGTTCTTGTAATAAAGCTAAGTGCTCGTCGTAACGTTCTTGGAGCAATGGATCGCGCAACATAGACACCAATGGTGGTGTCATGCTCATGGTCATCTTAAAATCGATGCCGTCTCGTTTCAGATTTTCAAAAACTTGTAACAGCGGAATATACGTTTCAGTAATTGCTTCAAATAACCATTCTTCTTCTAAAACGTAATCATTTCCTGGATGTCTAACGAAAGGGAGGTGAGCATGAAGTACGAGAGCGAGATAACCAACAGACATAATACTATTTCCGCAACTTTGTTTTTTCTTAAGGACGAATCTTAAAGATTGAAGCAATTAGACACAGACTTAATAATATCTTAAGGCTAATATTAAAAAAA
>CAZSEZ010000179.1:0-8140 GCA_964606015.1 uncultured bacterium | reverse complement strand
ATAAAGGACAACTTCATTGTTTGTAGAGCGTCCAATTCTTATTTGCGATTCTTCCTGAAAAGTCCAGCTTTGGACTGGTACAGGTTGTAAAGGATGTAATAAGGTTAGTGTAATCACTGATTTGCCATCTTATCTGTTTGGATTTAGAGGTTTCGCGCTGATCCTAGCACTATAACACTATGTTGCGAGTGACACCTTTGCTAGAGTTTAGTATATGTCTACTTTTGAGCCATTGCACTTGGCTACAAATAACTTAGCGAAAATATCGCCTAACCCAATATAGCTTACTTTATTTATCGACCTTTATCCATGAGCGAAATTTCCCAAATTATTCAACTGTCAGACCCAGAAAATGCAATTGCAATCGCCGGAAAAGGGGAAAGTAATCTAGCCCTAATTACACGCCATACTGGGGCCAAAATAGTTTTACGTGGGCAAGAGTTAATCGTTTTGGGAAAGGAAAAAGCCGTAGCTAGAACAGTATCCCTAGTACAATCACTCAAACCTTTGTGGTTAGAAAATCAAGCTATTAGCGAACCAGAGATTTTGACGGCATTTCAAGCCCTAGACACGGGGCGTACCGAAGAATATAGTCAACTTCAGAAAGATGTCCTAGCAAAAACTAAGCGGGGAGATTTGATTCGGGCTAAAACTTTCAAACAAAAACAGTATGTGAAAGCGATCCAAACTCACGATATTACTTTTGGCATTGGCCCAGCAGGAACTGGTAAAACTTTTTTGGCTGCGGTACTAGCAGTTAAAGCTTTATTAGAAGATGAATGTGAACGAATTATCCTAACTCGCCCAGCAGTGGAAGCAGGGGAAAAGTTGGGTTTTCTACCTGGAGATCTACAGCAAAAGGTCAATCCCTTTTTGCGGCCTCTTTATGACGCACTTTACCAATTTATTGATGCGGAGAAGATTCCTGATTTGATGGAAAGAGGCAAAATCGAAGTTGCGCCTTTGGCTTATATGCGTGGCAGAACTCTAGATAATGCTTTTGTCATTGTGGACGAGGCGCAGAATACGACTCCAGCTCAGTTAAAAATGGTTTTGACTCGCTTGGGTTTTGGCTCCAAAATGATTGTCACAGGAGACATAACCCAAACCGATCTACCAAAACAACAACAATCAGGTTTAATCGTTGCCAGTAAGATCCTAAAATCAGTCGAGGATATCGCTTTTTGCTATTTGACCCAAGCAGATGTTGTCAGACATCCTTTGGTGCAAAAGATTGTGGCAGCATATGAAAAGTTTGAGAACTGACAATTGACACAGTCAATTGTCAGCCAAAATAATTAACAGAGGAGAACAAACACCATGGATCGCGGTAAATTAGTGGCAATTATTACAGGCGTTATTTCTGTAGCGATCGCAATAGCATATTTAGTATTGGTTCAGCTTCTAGATTTTCGAGGAGAAATGCTCCCTGCACCTGTAGGATTATTTTTCCTGTAGAAGAAAGAGTATAAAGATGAAAATAACTCAGACTAAAATCCCCGATGTCTTAATTATCGAACCTCAGGTACATGGAGATGAGCGCGGTTTTTTCTTAGAAAGTTTTAATGCTCGTAAGTTTGCCCAGCATACGGGAGTAAATTTGGAATTTGTCCAAGATAATCATTCCCGTTCGGGACAACACGTTCTGCGCGGCTTACATTATCAAATTCAACAACCTCAGGGCAAGCTAGTAAGAGTTGCAATTGGAGAAGTATTGGACGTAGCGGTAGACATTCGTCAAAGCTCGGCTACTTTTGGACAGTGGGTTAGCTGCTTACTTTCGGCCAAGAACCAACGTCAGTTTTGGGTACCGCCTGGATTTGCTCATGGTTTTGTTGTTTTATCGGAAACTGCAGATTTTTTATATAAGACCACTGATTACTACGCTCCCGAACACGAACGATCACTGTTGTGGAACGACCCAAATCTGGCAATCGACTGGCAAATTAACCAAACCCCAATTTTGGCAGACAAAGACAAGTCAGCGCCCACTTTAGAGATGGCGGATTTATTTGCTTAATATGAAAATCTTACTTTTGGGTTCTACAGGACAAGTAGGACAAGAGTTATTGCGAACGCTACCTTTTTTAGGGGAAGTAGTGACCCTAACTCGCCAACAACTCGATCTTAGCCAACCAGAAACTATCGAATCTGCGATCAAAACTATTCGACCAGATATCATTGTCAATAGCTCCGCTTACACCGCAGTAGATCGAGCAGAGAGTGAAACCGAATTGGCAATGCTAGTTAATGCAGAAGCCCCTAAAGCGATCGCTAAAACTGCGCAAACAATCAAAGCAAAATTACTCCATATCTCTACTGACTATGTATTTGATGGCACTGGCCATACTCCCTACCAAGAGACTTATACCACTAATCCTCTAGGAGTTTACGGCAAATCTAAATTACTGGGGGAACTTGCGATTCAAGAAAATTGCAATCGCCATATTATTTTGCGCACAGCTTGGGTGCATGGCTCACGCGGTCAAGGAAATTTCGTCAAAACAATGCTGCGTCTGGGCAAAGAACGTAAGAAGTTAAAGGTAGTTAGCGATCAGATTGGTTCTCCTACTTGGGCTTACGACATCGCTGAAGCAGTTGTTAATTTAATAGCTACCGATATCCCTCCAGGGATTTACCATTTCACTGATAGTGGAGTGGCTAGCTGGTACGATTTAGCGGTAGCTACTTTTGCAGAAGCAAAAAAACTGGGTTTTCCGTTGGTAGTGGATTCAGTTTTGCCCATCACTACATCGGACTATCCCACTCCAGCTAAACGCCCTCACTACTCAGTTTTAGCTAACCAGAAATACATCAAAACTGTTGAAACGCAGCCTCCCTATTGGCGAGATTCTCTAGTTGAAATGCTTCAGGAGTTAGCGATTCAGATCAATTAATAGCCATTAACTACATCAATTAACAATCAAGAATAAATAACCTAGCTACTTACTCAACCTAAAGCACTCGAATCATACTGGGAACAGAAGCCACAGCTTCAAGCTGTTTAATTTCGGCCAAAGCAGTTTCAAAGTCGCCTTCTTTAACATCGTGAGTAACGACCACTATTTCCGCTAAATCTCCTTGAAAACCAATCTGGACAATAGATTCTAAACTCACCTGATGTTTACCAAAACAAGTACCTAGGTAGCCAATAACTCCAGGAACGTCCCGACAGAGAAAACGAGTATAAAACCGAGTTGCAATCTCGCTAGCAGGTAATAACTCAGCATAATGCTGATGGGAACAGCGTAACAGAGGATCTAGAGTTTGCTTACCATTACTGCTCTTGAGAATACTAACAACATTAACAATATCGGAAACTACAGCGCTGGCAGTGGCGCCTTTCCCTGCACCAGGGCCAAAAAACATCACCTGTCCGAGAGGTTTACCTTCGATCAAAACTGCATTGTAAACATCATTAATATTAGCCAGAGGATGATCTTGAGGCACGAGAGTAGGATGAACACGAATTTGTAAAGGTTTGCCCTGCTCTCCTTTAGCTATTGCCAAGAGTTTGATCACAAAGCCTAAATCTTCTGCATAAGTTATATCGGTAGCACTAATTTGTCTAATACCCTCACAGACTATGGCTTCACGCTTAACCCTTGCACCAAAAGCGATCGCAGCTAAAATACTAATCTTATCTGCTGCATCTCCTCCATCGACATCGGCAGTAGGATCGGCCTCTGCATAACCTAGAGCTTGGGCTTCGGCTAGGACTTCAGCAAAGTCTGAGCCTTCGGCTGCCATTTTGGTCAAGATATAGTTAGTTGTACCGTTAATAATTCCGATGACACTTTCAATCCGATTAACCCCTAAAGACTGCTTGAGGGGCTTGATCACAGGAATCCCTCCTGCAACCGAGGCTTCTAGCAAGACGTAAACTCCTGCTGCGTTAGCTGCAGTGTAGATTTCATCTCCATAACGAGCGATGACCGCTTTATTGGCAGTAACAATATGCTTACCATTAGCAATCGCTTTCAAAATCAGCGATCGTGCTGGTTCCAAACCACCCAAAAGTTCAACAACAATATCGATTTTAGGGTTGTTAACTATAGCTTCAAGGTCTGTGGTCAAGACATCATTGGGAAGCTGGACTTCACGAGGCTTATCTAAAGAGCGAACTCCAACTTGGGCAATTTCAATTTCTGCCAAAAGAGGATTTCTCCCCGCACTATCTAAAATAATCTCCGCTGTGCCAGTACCAACTGTGCCAAAACCTAGTAGCCCAATGTTAAAAACCACGTTTTCTGTTATTTACTCTAAATTGCTGCTTTACAATTTTATAATTCCCTAGGATATAGTCAAATTTAAAAAAAAAGAGCAGTCCTTAATGACTGCTCAAATCCTTGGTATATTTTGTCGAAAAATTCTTTAATTTATCAGCTAAGCTATTGAGCTACTGCGGTTGGAGGTTGCCACTCCTCTACAGGACGATTAGTTCCTTGAGAACGAACACGAGCGGAAGTTAGATCGTCTGCACTAGAGATTAGACCCGCAAGGTTGCTTACAGTAACGCAGCTAGGAGTAAACAAGAAGATGCTATCACCGACCCTCTCATTATGGCCATCCATCGCGTAAGTTCCACCTGAAACAAAGTCAACTGCCCTCTGTGCTTCATCTGGATCCATTTTGTCTAGATTAAGTACAACCGACTTACGGTTACGTAAAGCATTAATCACCTTGGGCATTTCTTCAAAGGCTTTAGGTTCAATCACCATTACCTCAGTGTTGCCATGGGTTAGACCGCGCATCCCAACGACTTTATCTTTACTCTCTTTTTTCGATACAACAGAGTTAGTAGAGTGATCGTGATATTGCTCATTGGAGGTAAACTCTTGAACAAACTCTGACTCTTCGTTGGACTCTGGTTCAATGACTTCAAATTCTCTATCTTCATCGATAAAGTCTTCATCAGAAAATCCAATCAATCTATGGAAAAAGTTGCTTGCTGACATATAATTACTCACTGTTCACTTGGTTTATCCCAGTTGTGGAAGCTCCGGGGTCTCTCTGAGTAGAAAGTAGCGAATACACTTTGAGCTGTACTTGGTAATAGTAAACAGTTCTCAATTGTGGCCTTCTCAATCGGAGTATAGGGGTCAGTAGATCTCGGTATTTAACCTATGAGCAGCCTAAAAACGAGTTGTGTCCAAGTAGTCATTGTTGACTAGGACAGCAAAACTACAGCCCTCTAAAAACTGGGTTTTCGGTCTGGTCTTTACAATTCTACTTCAAGAAAAGCGGAAATATAAATAAACTATTAAGTTCTAACTTTCTTGACATAGGGATTAGGAGTTTTTTTCTGGCCACGCAACAATTTTTAACAAAGATCAAAGAAATTCTCATACTAACTGAGAATTTGGAGCCTAGCGACTCCGAGAATACAATTTTCGACTCTCAATATACTCTCTGACAGCAGGTGTTAACACGGTCTTATCTTGACGCAAGCGATAAATAGAAGAAGAAACCCTAGGTGCATTTAATGTAGCAACAGTGTATTTCCCGCCTAAATATTCTAGCTTTTGTAAATCTTCCTCTGTAATCGAATAACCCAAACGAGGCACAATCAAAATTTGGACCTGTTGCAACAACATTTCAATTTGGTACCAGGTTACAATCTGCTTGACTAAATCAGCGCCAATGACCAAAGTTATCCTCTCCGCTGACCATATTTGACGCGCTTTCCTTACAGTGATTAGACTCCGGCGATCGCTGATTAATTGACAAAGAGTAATGTTGGTTCTTGGCGGTTCAATCTCTTGGATGATCAGTTCCAACATACGAGATCGCAAAGATAAACTAGCTTGATGAGTCTTAAAAGGATTATCAGATGCCCAAACCACTACAAGATCATAGTGTTGTGCTAACCATCTTAAAATAGTTTGATGACCAATTGTCGGTGGATCTGCACTTGTCCCAAAGAGAACAAGATTTTTGACTTCAATCTTATTATTATTGTGCTGATTAATACTATCGTTCCCGTTTAGCTCCATTTAAGTCTATAAGTAAAAATTAAAATAGCATTTTAATCATTTGCAAGAGTGATAACTCTTCAAACAATCTAGCCTAGTTTTACTAATTGCAATGTATACCTAAGTTTTCTATATTTTAATCAAATTTCAAAATCATCTATCTTGCGAAGACATCGACCTAAATTACGCTAAATACAGGTGAAGTGTAAGTAGATAGCATAATATCCTTCAAATTTCTCTGTAGTTTAAGCTCGTTATTTAGTTACCTATAACCAACGCATAACCAACAGAAAAATCAACTTGACGCAATTAATAGGAGTCCAACAAAGATGATTTTTAGCAGAATCGTACGGGAGCTCATTCAATACTTAACAGAGGGTTTCGCCCGAATCTTCAGCCCAACAGATGATGCTTATCCAAATATTGGAGTGCAGCCCTTCGGTGGAGATATCTATACTTCACGAGGGTACTTTGATATTTAATGCCTAGTATTTTCTAGTAATTATCCAAGTCAAGGCTTTGGTAGTTGCTACTACCAAAGCCTTCTAAGTTATTCATAACCGAAAATTGGTTACTTCTTCTCTAGGTAGAAGCTACGGGCTGTCTTTGGTCCGCTGTTACTTTGTTAATAAATTCCTGAGTCAGTTTAACAAAAGCCCTGGAGCCGCTAGAGTTAGGCATAGAGACAACAACGGGAGTAAAAAGATCAACAGCTTTAGCAACATTGACATCCATAGGAATAGATTGCTCAAATAGCTGATGAGGGTAAAAGTCGTCCTTGACTCGCTTCATAACCTGCTTGTAATATCTACCCATTAAACCACCAGCAGAAAGGATAAAAACAATTCCCAAGAGTTTTATATCTAATGGCTCCATATGCTGGTGATTTTCCTTGAGCTTAGCGACCCTTCTTTCCAAAAGCTGAATTCCCACTAGAGACAAAGGTTCTGGACGAGCAGGCAACAAATAATAATCACTGGCAGCGATCGCACTACGAGTTAAAAGGTTATATCCTGGAGCGCAATCAATAATAATAAAGTCATAATCTTCGACTATGGGTTGCAGAATGTTTCTTATCAAAGCTCTTTCAAAACGGTCCCAAACTTTCTGAAACTCTGCCCCAGCTTCCTTAGTTGCTTTTTCATGGAGCATTTCCGAGACTAGATATTCATCATAAAGTTCAATATCTCCTGGCAAAAGTTCCAAGCTTGGAATACTACAAATTTCAGGATAAATCAAATTTCTGATCTCTAATTTGCTCCAAGGGTTAGGAGAAATCATGTTATCCAACAGATAACCAATAGTGCGTCTTTTCTTACGTACTTTAGCAAACTCATGGGGAGAAATCAGACTTAATGTAGCGCTGATTTGGGAATCTAAATCTAACACCAAAACTCTTTTGCCATAGTTCTTGGTCAAAGAAGTGGCTAGATTAACTGTAAGGGTTGTTTTGCCCACTCCACCCTTCATGTTAACAGTACTAATAATGGTTCCCATGCTTGCAAACCCCCAGCGTATAATCGCTCAATAGCTTACGCCTAGTTTGCCAGAAGATCGATATTTTAAACATAGATATTTACTGATTTTATTTGCGGATTATTACTATTTTTTAAAAAATAAGGTGCCATAAACTATCAATCAATATTAATAAATCTAAAAAAATGCCAGCAAACGCTGGCATCCATAAATTATTAACAAGCTCAAAAGCAAGAAAAACTTAAATACAAACTTATCTTCGGCCTAGATTTCGAGCCATATTACGGAACATATCCATAGAACTTCCCACATTGTTCTTAAGTGTAGATCCAGATGAAGAATTACTATCTTGCTGAGGTTTTATCGAATCTGCTTGACTACTAAAGCTGGTATTTTTGGGCGTTTTATAACCTATAGAGGTATTAGCAATTTCCATACCTCGATCTAAAGTCATATCTTGGGAAGAAGAGACATCTTTAACAATCTCAAACCCATTAGGATTTTTTAAGTTTTTAGGAAAAGTATGCTTTACCCGAACAGACTTTCGCATGTAATTAATATCACCCAAGGTCTGTGCATCATCAGGACTCAGAAAAAAATCTTTGCTCGCCATAGTTTTATTTCTCGTCTGTAAATATTAGAGTTCAATCAAAATTTGCGACCTGCCTTCTGCCACAACAAACTAATAC
>CAZSEZ010000178.1:0-8188 GCA_964606015.1 uncultured bacterium | reverse complement strand
AAGTCCCGACTTCTGGCTGATTATTGTATTTCAGTTTTGCGATCGCAAGTTTGAGTTCTCCGTCATATCTACCCCAAGCAAATAGGGGCAAACTACCCTGCCAGTTCTGCCACGGCTCATCTAACCGATAACTCCAAATCTTATCTGTACAATACTCACATACTGTACGTTCTGCAATTCTGTTACAAAGAGGACAAGGAAACTTCAGCCATAGAGAAAGAAAACTTCTTAACAAGATCTAAATCTAATAACCTAAGCCGATTCTGGTTTTCTGAAAGAAGTGGGATGGACTAATAGCTCTGCTGTGGAACGTTTTTCAACCATTTCCTTCGTGATAGTGCACTGAGAGACATCTTCACGGGATGGCAGCTCGTACATCACATCCAACATAATCTCTTCAACAATTCCTCTTAAAGCTCTCGCACCAGTACGGCGACGATAAGCTTCCTTAGCGATCGCTTGGATAGCATCCTCACCAAATTCTAATTGGATATCATCCATACGTAAGAGCTTTTGATATTGCTTAACCAAGGCATTACGAGGCTTAGTAATAATATCAATCAAAGCCTCTTCATCTAAAGGATCTAAAGCAGCCATCACAGGAATTCTTCCGACAAATTCAGGAATCATACCAAACTTGACCATATCGTCTGGCTGGAGTTGTTGTAAAAGGTTAGCAGAACGTTCCTCTTTCGGCTTATCAATATCAGCAGTAGTAGCTTCAATTTCAAAACCCATAGCAGAGCTTGTATTACCGACTCTTTGTTCTACTGCTTTTTCCAAACCAACAAAGGCACCACCACAAATAAAGAGGATGTTACTGGTATCAATCTGAATGCAATCTTGATAAGGATGCTTTCTACCGCCTTGAGGAGGAACATTAGCGACAGTGCCTTCCAACATTTTTAACAAAGCCTGTTGAACCCCTTCACCCGAAACATCTCTAGTGATAGAGGGATTCTCACTTTTACGAGCAATCTTGTCGATTTCGTCAATGTAAATGATACCTCTTTGAGCCTCTTCCACATCTAAATCGGCAACTTGTAGTAGACGTAGTAAGATATTCTCGACATCTTCACCTACATAACCCGCTTCAGTTAGAGTAGTGGCATCAGCAACAGCAAAGGGTACTTCTAAAATTTTGGCTAGAGTCTGAGCCAAAAGCGTCTTCCCACATCCAGTAGGACCAATTAGCAAAACATTTGATTTCTGTAGCTCTACAGAATCATCATCAGTTTTTCCCGCAGTTGCCAAGCTAAGACGTTTGTAATGATTGTAAACCGCTACTGAGAGAACTTTCTTAGCTTCTTCCTGACCAATGACATGTTCGTCCAGATGTCTTTTGATTTCTACTGGTTTAGGCAAATCTCCAAAGGATATCCCCTTAGTAGCTGTACGCTTTTTGGGAGGTTTACCATCAGCAGAGCCAGGAGCAGCACTAAGAGGATTACTGTCTTCGATTAACTCTTCATCTAAAATCTCATTACACAATTCCACACATTCATCACAAATATAAACTCCAGGGCCAGCAATCAGCTTACGCACCTGTTCCTGAGATTTGCCACAAAAGGAACACTTTAGATGAGAGTCGTACTTGGACATATAAACCTCTTAAACTAGGAAAAAAAATAATTTTAGACTGCACTTATAGCTGGCTTTTTGACAATTACGTCATCAATTAAGCCGTATTCTTTGGCTTCTTCAGCAGACATATAAAAGTCTCTTTCAGTATCTCTAGAAATACGCTCAAATGGTTGTCCTGTATGGTCAGCAATCAACTCATTGAGTTTCTTTTTGATATAGAGAATTTCTTTAGCTTGAATTTCAATATCAACCGCTTGTCCTTGAGCACCACCCAAAGGCTGATGAATCATGATTCGCGAACTTGGTAATGCCATTCTTTTGCCTTTTGTACCACCAGAAAGTAAAAAGGCTCCCATACTAGCAGCAATACCATAACAAATAGTGGCAACATCACAGCTGATTTGTTGCATTGTGTCATATATTGCCATACCCGCATAAACAGAGCCACCAGGGGAGTTGACATAAATCTGAATATCTTTATCTGGGTCGTCTGCTTCTAGATATAGTAATTGTGCCACCACAGAATCAGCAACCTTGTCATCAATTGCCGAACCGAGAAAGACAATCCGTTCTCTTAGTAAACGCGAATAGATATCAAAGGCTCTTTCACTCATGCCAGATTGTTCAACAACCATAGGCAAGTTACTACTAACGGAATAAACTTCTAGCCTGCTACGACCAGCAGGACTTTGATAAGGAGAAAGAGACTGAACCATATACTGTGAAATACTATCTGCTATTAGTTTTTTTCTAGTAGAAAAAGTACCCAAAAAAGCTTGTTTTAAGGTTCTTCCTACTAATCACATTATGACGTAAATGGATTTCTATAGCTATCAATCCTCAAATCTGCTTGATTTCTTCAGAATTTGATTTTATGTGCATAATGCAATAATCAAAAAGAGTTACACCAGTAACTAGAGAAATAAAATTCTCAGCCATAGCATAACTCATTAATTGCGATCGGCAAGTAAACAGACCTAAAACAAGAAAATTACTCTTCTTCAGCAGCTTCTTCTGTTGCTTCTGTCTCAGTTAAAGAACCCGCAGGAACCAGCTCTACTTGTGCTTTTTCTCGTAACCAATCAAGAGTATTTTCTGTAGTTAAGTCTTCAGTAACTAACGACTTTAGCTTATTTTGGTCAATTTCTTGTCCAGATAATTCTGCAGCAATTTCCTGCATTTTTGCCTGAATATCAACATCTTCTGGTTTGAGGCTTTCTTGTTCCGCTATCTCTGCCAATACTAGAGATTTTTTGAGATTTTCTACTGCTTCGGGCCGAGCATTTTCCCTCATCTTGGGGATAGTGTCAGGATTGACAATTTGTTTGACGTCCAAACCCATTTGCTGCATCTGCATCAAAGTCTGAGATAAAACCTGAGTCACTTCATCCTGAACCATAGTTTCAGGTAAATCTACAGTAGATTGCTCTAGTAAAACCTCAAGAAGAGCGTTGTTAATATTATTTTTTGTTTCGTTTTCCGCTTTTTCTTGGAACTGCTTTTCCAAACTAGCTTTAAAGTCCTCTAGTGTTTCGTGCTCGCCATCACTTACATCTTCTGCAAAGTCATCGTCAAGGTCTGGCAATTCCTTCGTTTTGAGTTCTTTGAGAGTGATCGTAAAAGATGCAGGCTTACCAGCTAGATCTTCTTTGGGATAATCTTCTGGGAACGTGACAGCTACTTCTTTAGTCTCTTCAAGCTTCATGCCAATAATTCCCTCAATCATGCCAGGAATTAACTTGCCCTCTACTAGTTCAACCTCGAAGTCAGTTGCAGTTCCACCTTCAATTTCGGTTCCTGCATCTTCTCCTTCAGTAAGCTTGCCGGCAAAGTCGACGATCGAAATATCACCGCCTTCAGCAGCCCGATCTTCTACAGGTACCAAATCCGCACGTTGAGTTCGAACTTGCTCTAGATAGTCTTCTAATTCTTGGGGATCATAAGTAGATTCCTCTGCCTTAACACTGAGGCTCTTATAGTCTCCTAATTGAGGAGCGGGAGGAACATCGATCGCAGCAGAGAAAGTAATAACTTCTCCTGGTTCATACTTGGCAATAAGATCTTCAAAATCGGACTTGAGAGTAGGATTGCCTAAAGCTTTGATATCTTCTTGCTCGATCGCTTTTTGCAGACTAGTTTGAATAATTTCTTCTAGAGCTGCTGCTTTGATGCGTTGTGCCCCCATTCTTTGTAGCAAAATAGGACGGGGCACTTTACCTTTGCGAAACCCAGGAATATTACTAGAGCGAGCTAGCTGACGAATTACTTTTTCATAGGTATCGCGAGAAGTTTCGCCTGAAATTTCAATTTCCAAGCCAAGTTGACTATCGGGTAATTTTTCCTGGGTTACTTTCATTTCTTTTGGAATTTTTGTTTGTTTTACTTAACGTGAGTTAGATTTGACTTTAATTTTGAATGGCAAAGCAAGCTGATAATCAAGAGACAAAGTTAAATTTATGGTTTAGGTTTGTCTGGTGCGATCACACTCTGTTCATTCGCGACCTTTGATTATAAATCTATTTCTTGCTTTTTGTGAATTGTTCTGATTCGCTCGCTAGCCATCTATCAAATTTGCCTAGATTTGAGCGACTTTAATCGTATTAATTTGCGGATTGCGATTAAACAATACTTGAGGGAAAAGTAAAATCTTGAACAGCAACCATAGGGACACTAATTCTCCTGGAGTATTTTTTCGTTTCCACTGACCAGGACGACAGAACAATAGAGCAATTAACTGTCTTTGTTGTTGCAAATTGAGTGGTTGAAAACGAATCTGAGCATTTAGAAAATCGCCGCCATTATTGATTCCCACTAACTCTCCTGGAAGCACCAAATTTTCTTCCAGAATCGTCAACTCCACGGGTAAAGTTTCTTGATTACTCAAACGAGGCAGATTGGTTTGAGTGAGAGAAATATCTGCACCAACTTCGGAAATACTAGTAGTCACGCCAAATAGCTTTTCCTGATTCTCGGAAGTTGCCGTCAACTGAATAGTACGCCGCAAATTAAACCATTCGTGTAAATCTGGCTTGGGGACATCTAATAAGATCAGTAATGCTGCACCGATAGAAACCAAGTTGTAAGAACTCCAGATCCACCCCAAGCTCAATCCTTTGACTTGCTCCCATTGAGAGGTATACTCCCCGTGCATATCTGCTAGCCAACAAGCACAGAGATTAGACCACAAACTGTAGGCAGTAAAGGCGAACAGAATTAGTAAAGGTAGAGCTAAAGACCAATTAAAATTAAAGCGATCGCTCTTAGTTCCTTTGGGGGTAACTTTGAACCCTTTAGCAAAAGGATTGAGCATTACTTGAATTACAGTCAGAGCCAATGGAAAAGCCAAGACTAAACCATAAACTCCAGACAAGATTGCTGAGCGAGAACGATAATTTAACCAGGAAAAAACTGTGATTTGCGTAATGTAGTAGGGCAGAAAGAAATACAAAAACTCCTGACTACTAGCCCTAACTGGAATAATTTCTAAAAAGGCATAAGCCAAAGGCATCAGTAGAAAAAATACACTGCCTAAGCTATTAAACCAGTGCAACAAACCCTCTAAGTGAGCCAATCTCTGTAAAGGATTGAGTCCAGGAATCGTTAGAGGATTGGATTTAATAAAAAATGCTTGCAACGTCCCTCTTGCCCAACGCAGTCTTTGAGTTGCATGAGCTGAGATATTTTCAGCTGCTAGACCAGCACTAAGTTTTTCGTCAATGTAAACCAAACGATAACCTTTAGCCGATAGCCTAATCCCAGTAAAGTAATCTTCACTTAGAGAGTCAGTTACAAAACCACCAATATCTTCGAGAGCTTGACGACGCACCACAAAGGAAGTTCCCGAACAAACAACACTACCTGCACCATCTTTTACTGGCTGTAGTTGACGATAAAAAACTTCTTCTTCAGGAGTCAAAACATCTTCCAAACCCAAATTGCGCGCGATCGGATCGACGTTGTAAAAGCTTTGAGGTGTTTGAACAAGTGCTACTTGCTCATCTTGAAAGAAGCCAAGTGTGCGGTGCAGAAAATTCTTAGTTGGCACAAAATCCGCATCAAAAATAACAATGAATTCACCTTGAGTTTGCGGAATCGTATAGTTAAGATTGCCCGCTTTGGCATGTTCATTGTGGGGACGAGTACGGTATTCACAGCCTAATTCTGCTGCTAGTTCTTTGATTTCTGGTCTTCTAGTATCGTCCAGAAGATAAACAGTTTTGTTAGGATAGTCAATTGCCTGACAACCGATAATTGTCCTTCTGAGAATAAATGCTGGCTCGTCATAGCTAGGAACCATAATATCCACAGCGGGATTAAACGCACCCTCAATAACTTGTTGCGCTAGGCGATCAGCTTCTTTCTTACGATCCTTTACCTTGAGCATCAGAAATAGCTGTAAACTACTGCTAAATAAAGCAAACATTTCCAACACAAATAGAGCGATACTAAAGGTTCCATTGAGAGGAGTACTCAAGTTTAAAGTAGAAAGCGATCGCCAAGTAACATAGTGAGCTAATAGTCCCAGTAAAACAGCAATAACAACTGTCCTAGACCAGGTCTTGGGTTCAGGGGATATTTTGGTAATAGTCAGAGTAACTAGAAAGCAAACAATTGTTGGCGCAATCAGAAAATTACTCATCAACATAGGAGCCTCTACCCACATCGGAGGCTGTTGTTGGAGTGAGTTGAGATAGTCGAAGATGTTTTCGATTTCTCCGATTCCCGCAGCCCACAAGGCAACAATCATTGCAGCTATAGCGATGATTCCCACTAAAACCAGAGTGGCAATTCTCGGTTGAATAGTTTTAGCTTTAACTCGTTTCGATCTAACTCGCGCTGTATCCATGTACGTATCTAAAGAAGATTACTAATGTCAGGTTTGACTTTCAATTGAGATTTCTCCTAGTTTATTTTTTTCATCACTCTCTTGACCACTCCTGTAAAGAACATGGTCTAGAGATCAAGGACTATTCTGTTAGTTTTGGG
Organism: uncultured bacterium; assembly: GCA_964606015.1. Lineage (GTDB taxonomy): Bacteria > Cyanobacteriota > Cyanobacteriia > Cyanobacteriales > Xenococcaceae > Hyella. The sequence continues at coordinate 1,618 of CAZSEZ010000178.1, read as the reverse complement.
TCGGGAAATACAGATAAGGACTTCTCCTTCATCTGGTTCATTCGAGAGATCCTCTACATATTCGACGTCACCTTCTTGTAGCTGGCAAGAACAAGTCAAACAAACACCTTGACGACAACTAAAATCTGGATTTAAACCGTTAGCTTCAGCAAACTCCAGCAAGGTTCCATCCCCTTCATTCCAAGTTAGAGTTTTACCTGAATTTGCAAAAACTACTTCAGCGCTAGCTACACTACCACTAGTGCTAACCGATTCTTGAGGTGCACCTTTGGTTTTTCCGCCCGAAAAAGATTCAAAGAAGACTTTAGCTTCGCTTACTTCAAGTTCTGTTAAGCCACTTCGAATTGAATCCATAAAGGCAGGAGAACCGCACAAAAAATATTCTGCATTCGTACTGCTTGAAATCTGCTGAATTTCTGGAATAATTTGAGTCGCTAGCAACTCCTTATCTACATAACCTTGACTGTGATAATGTCCTTCATCCTCTGGGCGAGGGCGGCTGTACTTATAGTGAACATGTAAATTCGGATATTCTTTGCCCAGATTTAAAACAGCATCACGAAAAGCGTGAAATTCGCCATTTCTCGCCCCATGTAAAAACCAAATATGACGCTGAGGATTAAGTTTGGCACAGGCTTTTGCCATCGCAATCATTGGTGTGATTCCCACCCCATTACTAATGAGTACCGCAGGAGTGTTATCTGCCACATTAAGCACAAATTTCCCATTAGGAGGCTTACAAGGAATAACAGAACCTTCTTGAATAACATCGTGCATAAAATTGGAGGCTACCCCAGGAGGGACGTCTAAACCTTTTGGAGCACCCTCTTTTTTGATCGAAAGACGATAATAGCCAGCCTCGCGATCATAGTCAGAAAGAGAATAAGTACGAATTACAGGACGAGACTGTTCAGGAATATCTAACTTGATAGTTAGAAACTGTCCTGGCTTAAAATCCGGTAGCTCTTTACCGTCTTGAGGCTTGAGATAGAAAGATGTAATTTCTTGACTTTCCATTACTTTGCTCGCGACAACAAAGTCACGCCAATCTCGCCAAATCTGTTCCCCAGCTACGTGGGATTTCTGCTGACTACCTTTGGTTGCTGAACTGGGTTGATAACGAGTTACCCCTCCAACAACAGCTCCAGCAACTGCACCCACAAGAGAACCATAGACGCCTAATTTATAGTTAGCTTTTTTATCTTCTTTTAGTTCGCTGATACCGATTAGTAGCGCAAATAAACCTACTAACAGGGAGAAAGTACCAGAGGCACCTGTAATACTTCTAGTAAAGGGTTTTTTTATACTTTGGAGACTTTTTAACATGCTTTTTTCTGCGATCGCAATCCTCAAAAGATTTTGCTTTATTTTTAAGTCTGAAGGAGAAATCTGAAACCAGAATAAGAAAACAATAAAAAGTAAAAATACTTAGATGCAAGATCGATTTTTTCCGCTTGATCAGGCGATCGCCATAAACTATTTCTCCGAATTATCGGAAAACCCTAGGGAAGAAATTATTATTCGCAATCCTCTAGCTACCTAGATGGTACTTGCTTAATCGGGATGAGAGGATTTGAACCTCCGACCCCCGCTTCCCGAAAGCGGTGCGCTACCAAGC
>CAZSEZ010000177.1:0-8193 GCA_964606015.1 uncultured bacterium | reverse complement strand
AGAAGATGGCAAAAAAGGGGGACCAAACAATCGAACAGGAGCATCAGGAGCTGATCTAACTATCGAGGTTCCTTGTGGCACGATGATTTACGATTTGGAAACAGAGGAGTTGATTGGTGATTTGACTTCAGAAGGGCAGTCTTGTTGTGTAGCCCAAGGAGGAAAAGGGGGACTAGGAAACAAACACTTTTTAAGTAATCGCAATCGTGCCCCAGAACATGCCCTGCCTGGCCTAGAAGGAGAAGCTAAAACTCTGCGTTTAGAACTAAAGCTATTAGCAGAAGTGGGAATTATCGGCCTACCAAATGCCGGAAAATCAACTTTGATTTCAGCTATTTCTTCTGCCCGCCCCAAAGTCGCTGACTATCCCTTTACAACCCTAGTACCTAATCTAGGAGTAGTTCGTCGGCCTACAGGAGATGGAACAGTCTTTGCAGATATTCCTGGATTGATTGAAGGAGCTTCTGCGGGAATTGGCTTAGGACATGAGTTTTTGCGTCATATTGAACGTACTCGTCTATTGCTCCATTTGATCGATAGTACAGCTGAAGACCCGATCGCTGACTATCGTACGATCCAACAAGAATTAGCAGCTTATGGACAAGGACTACTTGCCAAACCCCAAATTATTGCTTTTAACAAGATTGATAGTACCGTGTCCGAAATACTCGAAGAAGCGATCGCAGAATTAAAAACCCTAACCTCTGTACCCATTTTCACAATTTCCGCAGTTACAGGAGCAGGCACAGCAGATCTCCTCAACACTATTTGGCAAAAATTAGAAATCAACCCAATCTAACATCCAACCCAATTTTGTTTACAAGTCCGTCCTATCTCCTGGTCTCTCCAACAAAATACTAAACTATTAGTAATACTCCGAATAATTGAGGACCAACTTTCGTGCTGGAACTACACTGCCATACAACCTTTTCTGATGGAATGTTAACCCCCAGAGAGTTGGTTACTGTAGCTAAAGAAACTGGGGTCAAAGCCTTAGCAATCACGGACCACGATACCTTAGGAGGCTGGGATGAAGCGATCGCAGCAGGTAATCAGGCTCAAGTAGAAATCATTCCTGGGGTAGAGCTAAGTACCGTTTATAACGGTCGTTCTTTACATATTTTGGGTTACTATCCCCATCGAGAACTTATCGAAAAACCTCTTGCAGAGCGTTTAGCAGGTCGAAAACGTCGCGCAGCTCAAATAGTAGAAAAGTTAGCTGAAATGGGATACTCCCTAGAAGTTCCTCAGTTATCAGGTAATATGGCTCTAGGTCGTCCTCATATCGCCAGTGCTATGGTAAAAGCTGGCTATGTAAATTCAGTCAAAGAAGCATTTGTTCGATTTATTAGTGAAGACGCACCTGCCTATGTTCACTATGAAAAATTTTCTACTAAAGAAGGAATTCAGCTTATTCAAGACTGTGGGGGAGTTCCTGTATGGGCCCATCCCTATTTATTTCGTGGAGGAAAAGTAGCCGATGTCCTTCAAGAACTAATTTCAGCTGGATTAGGGGGAATTGAAGTTTATCATCCAGATTGTAGTAATACCAGACAAAGGCTATTACTCAAGTACTGTCAAGAGTACAATTTAATTGCAACAGGAGGAACAGATTATCATGGTCATACCTCTGGCAAAGCTCGTACCAAACTTAATCATTTTCAACTGCCGCTTTCGATGTTACACAGCCTTAAGCAATTAGCGGGTAAGTAAATATCATGAATCAAACTCGATAGATTTTCTTGACAAAATCAACTGCTCATTTTCATGACCATAAGTACCACTCCACTATACCTAGCATGATATAGACACAAAAAAAGTCGCCTTTACAGACGACTAAACAGGTTTAAATTCCTACCTAACTGAACTAACCGAATTAAGTTTTACAGTTAGAGGACAAATTTAGAACTCAGAGCTAGAAGCTACACCAGCATCAGCACCACTACCAGCACCGATAATGTCCGCTTCTTTGACAAAGCCACTGTATGCTTCCATACCGTGTTCGCCAATGTCTAAGCCTTGAATCTCTTCTTGCTCAGATACACGCATACCAACTGTTACCTTAATGATTGTCCAAACAATCGCACTGAAAATAACAGTAAATGCACCGATAGAGACGATACCTAGAATCTGAGAACCAATGTTAACTCCAGGATCAAATATCCCAACGGCTAGAGTTCCCCAGATACCGCAGACTAGGTGAACAGAGGTTGCACCTACAGGGTCGTCAATCTTGAGCACAGAATCGATGAAAGCTACAGAGAAGACAACCAAGATACCTGCGATCGCACCAATGATTACAGCAGATAACATGCCAACATTAGCACAGCCAGCAGTAATACCTACCAAACCAGCCAAAATACCATTGATAATCATGGAAAGATCGGGTTTGCCATCTTTGATCCAAGATGTGAAGGTAGCAGTTACACCGCCAGCAGCAGCAGCTAGGTTTGTAGTTACAGCGATATGAGGCACATTAGCATCAGCAGCTAATTCAGAACCAGGGTTAAAACCAAACCAGCCAATCCAAAGAATTAAACAGCCAAGAGTTGCAAATCCCATATTGTGACCAGGAAGAGCATTAGTTCTACCACCTTGGTATTTACCAAGTCTGGGGCCAAGAATTGCAGCACCTACTAGAGCAGCCCAACCACCTACGGAGTGAACGATTGTAGAACCAGCGAAATCAGTAAAACCAGCGTCTGCTAGCCAACCGCCATCCCACAACCAGTGACCAGTAATAGGATAGGAAACAGCCACAAGTAAGAAACTGAAAATCAAAAATGCATCAAAGCGGATCCTTTCAGCTACTGCACCAGAAACGATAGTTGCAGCGGTAGCAGCAAAAGCTACTTGGAACAAGAAACTGATTGATGGAGGTACAGCGTCAGGGAAGTTACCGTCACCGTAAGGGGCACCATCTCCACTGAAGAAGAAACCTTGAAGCCCAATAAAGGGAGTGCCTTCACCGTACATCAAGCCATAACCAATTGCCCAATAAGCAATAGTAGCAAGAGCAAATACAATTAAGTTTTTCGAGAGAATATTAACTGCATTCTTCTGACGACAAAAACCTGTCTCTAGCATTCCGAAACCAGCATTCATAAAGATTACTAGTACAGAACAAAAGAGCAAGAAAATAGAGTCAAGTACAATCTGTAATTGCTCTGGATTAGCTGCAGTAGGCTCATCATAAAGTTGAGCGCTTGCAGCTGTATTCCAAACAATAACAATTACTGCTGTTAGAGGAATACAAGCTAACCAGCTTGGAGAGAATGATTTGAATATTTTTTTCAACCAACGGGGGCTATTTACGCCTCCAGTCGATTTTTTTTGTTGTGATAGTTGGTGATTCATCTAAATTTTTAGCTAAACTTAGGACATACGTCGAATTTGTAGCTTTGATATCGATTCAAATACTACAAAAACTAAGGTTATACCAGTTTGTCGGTTTCTTAGTCATTTCGCCGTAGTGGTATTTACTGAAGTTTTTTGTCAAATTTGTTATAATGGTGCGTTAACTTTTTCAAGCCCATTAAATCGGTAGGCACAAGCATTCCTGGCAAAACGTTGAACTCCCGAGTAATTCAGACAATAAAACTTAGGTAAGGCTGAATATTGAAATCAACCTTGGTCTTCAGCGAGTTCTTTACAGAACTAATAACCGAATTCTGTGACCAGGCTCTTTCAAGAATCCTGGTCAAAAAGTTTCTATAACTTAACAGTCGTAGTAAAGAGCAAATTCATAGGGATGAGGACGTAACCTCAAAGGATTGACCTCAGCATCTAGTTTGTATTCAATCCAATTATCAATGAAGTCCTTAGTAAAGACCCCAGAGTCAGTTAAAAAGGCATGATCATTTTCTAGTGCTTCCAATGCTCCTTCTAAAGAACCTGGAGTAGAAGGAATTTTGCTTAACTCTTCAGGAGACAATTCGTAGATATCAACGTCTAAAGGCTCTCCTGGATGAATTTTGTTCTTAACCCCATCAATACCTGCTAGCAACATTGCAGAGAAAGCTAAGTAAGGATTAGAAGTAGGATCAGGACAACGGAATTCAAAGCGTTTTGCTTTGGGATTACTGCCACTTAGAGGAATTCTAACTGAAGCAGAACGATTACCTTGAGAATAAGCTAAGTTAACTGGAGCTTCGAAACCAGGAACCAAACGCTTATATGAATTCGCAGAAGGATTCGTGAAAGCTAATACGGCAGGAGCATGCTTAAGGATTCCGCCGATGAAATAAAGTGCAGTTTCACTTAAATCTGCATACTCATTCCCAAAGAATAAAGGTGCACCGTCTTTCCAAATAGACATGTGAGTGTGCATCCCAGTACCATTATCGTTAAATAAGGGCTTTGGCATGAAGGTCGCGGTCTTGCCATACTTGCGTGCAACATTTTTAACTACATATTTGTAGATCAAAACGTTATCAGCAGAACTGATTAGATCAGCAAACTTGATCCCCAGCTCACATTGTCCAGCAGAAGCCACTTCGTGGTGATGTTTTTCGATGGGAACACCACATTTGCCCATGGTCAGCAGCATCTCAGTACGAATATCTTGCAAAGTATCTGAAGGTGCTACAGGGAAATAACCACGCTTATGTTCGGTTTTGAAGCCTAGGTTGCCACCTTCCTCTTCTTTTCCAGAATTCCAAATGCCTTCTACCGAATCGATGTGATAAAAGCCCTCATACTCTTTCTGACCGTATCGGACATCATCAAAGATGAAAAATTCAGGCTCTGGTCCGCAAAAAACTGTATCACCAATTCCAGTGGACTTGAGATAATCTACTGCCTTTTGCGCCAAAGAACGAGGATCGCGGTCATACCATTCACCTGTACGAGGTTCTTTGATAGAACAAATCATGCTCAAAGTAGGCACTTCCATAAAAGGATCGATCCAAGCAGTTTTGGGATCGGGAACCATTGCCATATCTGAAGCATTGATTGCCTTCCAACCACGAATACTAGAACCATCGAAAGCAACTCCCTCAGTAAAAGCATCCTCTTCAATCAAGCTTTTATGAAAAGTACAGTGCTGCCAAATACCGAATAAATCTACGAATTTCAGATCGATTAGTTCTATATTCTCGTCCTGAATCATTTTCAAGACTTCTTGAGCCGTCTCGGGCATATATTTACTCCTTATACAGTGTAAGTGTAGTAGGCGAACCTCGAATAATCGTAATGAACGGAGGTGCTGAAATTTTGTGCCTACTGTTACAGAATTACCACCAATTAACGTGGAATGAACCTTTAGACTTTACAAAAATGTGTTGAATTTAACAATCTGAGTAATACCAATACTGAAAGTTTACTGAGTAGTTTTACTCTGGGATAATATATTGCAGAACTTTAAGATGTGGAGACTTTTCTGCACAGGAGAACCCTTGTAATGAAACAATAAAGAAATTTGAAGCAATGCCTTGTACTCCGTCGCTTTGGTGGGATACAACAAAAATAAAAAATTAGATTGAGCTTACTTTGAAGACAAGGTAGCTGATTTATACGAAAACTACTGTTGGGAGAAATCTTCAAATGCGAGACGCTGTGACCAATTTAATCAAAAGTTATGATGTCTCTGGCCGTTATCTGGACCGGAACGCGATCGATAGTTTAAAACAGTATTTTGAATCTGGAATCGCCAGAGTGGAGGTTGCTACCGCCATTAGCGGAAATGCTGCTTCTATAGTGAGAAAAGCGGGTACTACTTTGTTTGAAGAAGTGCCAGAGCTGATTCGTCCAGGGGGAAATGCTTACACAACTAGGCGATATTCTGCATGTTTAAGAGACATGGATTACTATCTACGCTATGCCAGCTATGCTCTAGTCGCAGACGATACTAGTGTTCTTGACGAAAGAGTACTTCAGGGACTTAGAGAGACTTATAACTCTTTGGGTGTACCCATTGGCCCAACTGTTATCGGGATCCAAATTATGAAAGATATGGTGAAGCAAATGGCTTCTGAGTTGGGTGTTAGCAACACTTCTTTCATTGACGGCCCTTTTGACTACATGTGTCGTGAGCTAAGCGAAGTTTCTATCTAAAAAAATGTCTTATTTGAGACACTTTTTTTACAAGGTAGGGTATGAGAAATGATTCTCATACCCTACTTCACAAAGATGGATTCTTCTTTAACTAAGATTAATCAGAAAACAAATTGAAGGAACTTACTTATATGCTTTGATACACTCTTCAATTAGAGGTTTAACCGCATCAACGTCTTCCCAACCAGTAATTTCTGTAACCTTCTTTTCAAGGTTCTTATACGTACGGAAAAACTCTGCAACTTCATCTAAGCGATGGGGAGCTATATCTCCGAGACAAGTTACATTGGCGTAGCGAGGATCTTTATCAGGTACACAAAGTATTTTCTCATCTCTGTCACCACCATCGATCATCTTGAGCATGCCGATAGGGCGTGCTGCAATTACACATCCAGGAAAGGTGGGTTGATCCATGATCACCATCCCATCTAAAGGATCACCATCATCTGCCAGCGTATTAGGGATAAAACCGTAATCAAAAGGATACTGAACCGAAGCATAGAGAACACGGTCTAAGGCAAAAGCATTTAGATCCTTGTCAAATTCATATTTGTTTTTGCTACCCGCAGGAATTTCAATCAAAACGTTGATAATACCAGGCTTAGGCTGAGCAGGAATTACTGATAAATCCACAAAAACTCTCCAATTGTTAAAAGTTTACATAAACAAGCATTAAGCCAATGGGGAATGACTTCCCAGGTTTAAGCCTAGAGGCATACAATTTGCCAAAGACGATCTTACCTGAAGATTTGAGCAACACCAACCAAATCGTAGTTGATAGGATCGGCACCAATTGTTTACTGTCGCCAGAAAGCGTTAACATCAAAGCATAATAAAAGTAAGTTTTATAGTAATTATGGGTGAAGCAAAGCGTCGTAAATCATCTCAAGGAAGTAGCTATGGTCAAGAAGCAAGGATTTTGCCTTGGTTACCAGTCACCAAGTCTCAATCAGAACAATTTATAGCCATCACCACAAAAGGGGCTTGGATTGGCATTGGAATAATGGCTACTGCCTGGTTCACAATTCGTTTTATTGGACCTGCTTTTGGCTGGTGGGAAGTATATTAGGTCCATTAATTAATGGATTTGAAGTGCCGGTAAATCGGGAGAAATTAGTTAGAGGTTGAATAATGAGTGAGCAAAGTCCCTATGAACAGCTTGGCGTAACAGAAAACTCTTCTTTTGAAGAAATTCAAGCGGCGAAAAAGAAAATTTGTGAAGAAAAAAGTGGCGATGAAAAAGCAGTAGAACAAATCGAGGCTGCCTATGATGCAGTTATCATGGATCGACTACGCCTTAGGCAAGAAGGGAAAATTAGAGTGCCAGAGCGAATTCGTTTTCCTGATCGAGAAAAAGTGGAATCACCTCTAAAGAGCGTCCAGTTACCGAGTAGCTCTCCAAGTTGGATTCAGACATTATTGGACAACCCTTCTCAGAGAGAAATCCTTGTTCCGAGCGCCTTATTCACAGTTTTATCAGCTATTGTCATAATCTTTCCAACTGCTGTAATGACTTCTTTACCTTTACTGATGTCTGTAGGATTTATTGCAACTATTTACTTCATTAACAGTAAAGAGAAGCGCTTCGCCAGATCTTTAATAATTACATTACTAATGCTTGTCGCAGGTGTTAGTTTGGGTGGAATATTGGCCAATTCTTTAGCAAATATCTCACCTTCAGCGCTCTCAGAAAATGAGGTTGTTGGTTTAGGATATGCAATGACTGATTCAACAACAAATCCTGGTTTGGGACAAGCAATTGGTATGGTTAGAGATCGTGCCGCTGCCGTAGGCGCCTTCATCTCATTTTGGCTTGCTAGCTGCTTTTTAAAGTAGTCATTACCAGGATTAACTTTACTGTTACTACAGCTTTGTATGTCAAATTTTAGGCTCAAGTCTCTTGACTAAAATTAGGCGTTAAAGGCTTTATTGTGTGTCCTAATATTTGAAGCTAATTTCGCTTTTAAAGTCTGGAGCTTGTGTATATCTCACTGCATGCATCTATAGCGGGGACTTATAGCTAAATAAACTTTACTTGTTAGAAACTATATTAGTACAGCAGTTAATAATATTAATTAGAGAAAATACTATCTTCTAAACTTCCTTAAGAAATAAAGTTTAGTAAAAATTGATATAAAA
>CAZSEZ010000176.1:7202-8215 GCA_964606015.1 uncultured bacterium | reverse complement strand
CTACGCAACTTCGTAGTGGCAATGGGTGCAGATCCTCTTTTTGCGTAACTAGTTAAAGCCCATGATACAAACTAAGACAAACGATTTAGAGTCTTACCAGAGTCGTACCAGTGCAGTAGAAACCTATTTTAGAACTCTAAACCAAGGACAACTCGACCTTACTGCTGCACTATTTTCGGAGAAAGGACAACTCATTCCGCCTTTTGATTCTCCTGTAGTTGGTCGACAAGCGATTGCTGACTATCTAAAGCAAGAAGCCACAGACATGAACTTTTATCCTACTTCTGAAACTACCCAGGTTTTGGTTGATGGTCGACTAGAAGTAAAAGTTAAAGGCAAAGTTAGTACCAGTGCCTTTAGCGTTAAAGTCGTTTGGAATTTTATAGTTGCAGATGCAGAAATCGATCTTGTAATGGTTAATTTACTAGCATCTTTGCAAGAGCTAATTAACATTAGGCCTGAAGGTTAAACCAAAAATTCGGTTAATGTTTGTGCTCTATGCAACCAATGATTTTTCCCAGGATCTGGAGAGAAGTTCTTGACTACGAGAAATATCTTCAGGACTGGGTAGCCAATCTGGGTGAGCCGTCATTAGCAAGCTTTCTAAAGTCTCGCGATCAAGTAAATGCCAAACTTCTGCACCATTAACTTGACCAACCAAAGCATAGCAATTGGCAGACACACAATGTAGTCTTGTTGGCTCGCTGTAAGTAGCCAACTCCAGAGTCTCACCAGGATTTAGATCTCGAAATTTTAGTACTGTATCTCTAAGTAAGGACATCTCCGCAGTAAACAATCCACTAATGCCTACAGCAAAATTTTCATTGCCGTTAACAGCTATCCAGTAGCGACGTAGAGGATCTATACTCAACAACCATGCAGAATCATCATCTAGGTTGTAACGAGGAGAAAGGCAAAGAGTCATATAAATATTTTGGTTTGAAGGCTAGTTTACGGTTTTCGGTGACGTACACATATAGCGTTAAAAAAAAATAAGATTAATTCAACTATTG
>CAZSEZ010000176.1:0-7192 GCA_964606015.1 uncultured bacterium | reverse complement strand
AAAAGTTATCTTAAAGACACTCAAATTATTAATTTATATGTCTTTGGTTAAAAAAAATTAGGTTACTCAGTCCGGCTAAACAATATCACTTACTAGCTTTTGAAAGACTCTGTCGAATAACACGTTGCAGGAGTAAATACCTAAAGCAACAATCTCTCTTCAAATTCGATTAGAAATCACTCAAACAGTAGTTGCTTGATCTTGATTTTCTAATTCATTCTTACACTCAGAGTCATTACTTATTTAAAGTTCTGAGTTCCCCTTGCTGGATTAGGGTATGAACTTCCCAGAGATCGCTAGTATCAGGATAATCTAGACGATAATGACCCCCACGGCTTTCGGTTCGAAACAAACCGCCAAGCAAAATCAAATGGGCGATTTCGACTAAGTTTAAAGTCTCAGCATATAGTTTCAACGCTTGCTCTACTTCTTCAGATGGCAGGACTACTTTGATTGAAGGGTCTAAAGCTGTTGTCCAAAGAGCCAAAGAAAAATTTTCTAACTGTTTTTGCCAAGCTTGGATTTGCTTGATTCCTTTTTCCATAGTTGCTTGGGTACGACAAATACCTGCACTTTGCCAGACAAGATCTGGCAGTTGTTGGCGAATTTGCTTAGTTTGTTCGAGTTCAGTTTGCCAGTCAGGACTAAGAGCGATTTGTTGCTCCTGAACAATTATTTCTGATAAAGGATTAATTTCTAGATTAGCCAGTTCTGCTGCATAAACCACGCATTCGAGCAGAGAATTACTCGCTAAGCGATTTGCACCATGAACCCCAGTACTGGCAGTTTCGCCTACAGCATACAAGCCAGCCAGTGAGGTTTTACTTTGTCGATCGACTTCGATCCCTCCCATCCAATAATGGGCAGCAGGGGTTACGGGAATTGGCTGGTTAAATAAATCTACGCCATATTTTTGGCAACGACGAATAATATTGGGAAAACGATAACGAATCCGATCTTCAGGAATTGGGCGCAAATCCAGGTAGACCTCACTATCCCCTGTTTTCTGCAAATGGGTGAAAATAGCGCGACTCACGACATCTCTGGGAGCTAATTCCCCATCGGGATGATAATCAAAAGCAAACCTGCGCCCTTCACTATCTATTAGGTGAGCACCTTCACCGCGGACTGCCTCACTGATCAAAAATCTCGGTGCACCAGGAACAGTCAAGGCTGTGGGATGAAACTGGACAAACTCTAAATCTCGCAAGACGGTACCAGCTCTATGAGCGATCGCAACACCATCTCCTGTACTCACTGTGGGATTAGTGGTTTGGGAAAATACTTGTCCCCCGCCTCCCGTTGCGAGAATCACTACTGGTGCAGCAATTGGTTTGATGGTTTGCTCGTGGAGAATACTAACTCCCTGACATTGATTGTCGTCCTGATTGAGCCATAACTGAAGCGCAAAGGCCTGGGATAACACTGTAATATTAGGTCGCTGTAATACTTGCTCTCTCAAGATACTAACGATGGCTCTACCGGTAGTATCTGCTGCATGGAGTACTCTTGGACGGGAGTGCGCTGCTTCTAGAGTCATAGCTAGACGATCGTCTTTACGATCAAAGGCTACCCCCATATTGACTAGGGAATTAATCGCATCTGAAGCATTTTCTACCAAAAACTGGACAGCATCGCGATCGCACAAACCAGCTCCGGCTTTGAGAGTATCTGTGAGGTGAAACTGAGGCGAATCTTCTGGATTAATTGCCGCAGCAATCCCCCCTTGTGCCCAATCACTAGCTCCTGTTTTGATCCTGTCTTTAGTGACTATGGCTACACGATAACGAGAATCCAAGCATAAAGCAGCATACAGACCCGCAGCCCCAGAGCCAACCACCACTGCATCAAAATTCGAGTTGTTCAACTTGCTTTACAGTTTTGCATCATTCCTTCAATGTAAAACATCATACAATCCCGACTCTAGGGAAAGATAGCCCTTTGGCATATTGGAGGAATTACGGAAGTAGCGATCGCAAGTAGTTGATCGTAATTCGAGTCTAATTTTTGGGAAAAATTGGGAGGTAGCTAGCCAGAAAAATCCTTTAAGCTTATGTCCAGCGAAAAAACTTATCTCGAACTTTCAGAAGATCAAGGTGCTGCCCACAAATTCTACGAAGTGGTCGTGACAGACTGTGAGGTGGCAATTCGCTATGGTCGTATTGGCACAAATGGAACCACCCAAAATAAAAGCTATCCTACTCCTGAAAAAGCAACAGCGGAAGCCAACAAAAAAATCAAACAAAAACTCAAAAAGGGCTACGAACATTCGGTAATGGGTGTACGTAAAAAACGGCCGATCACCCGTAGACAAGTAACTAGCTCTCGCTCCACTGCCAAAAAAGCGCCAATTCTCTGGCAGTTTGCCACCAAATCAAGTGCTTTCGGGATTTTTATTGATGAACAACGTTCCTGGGTAGGCAACCAAGATGGCAAGGTTTTCGCTCTAGATAAACAAGGTCAGGTTATTAATCAGTTTCAACTGCCCAATGGAGTTAAATGTTTGGTTGTAGATGAAGCTTGGATCTATGCAGGTTGTGATAATGGCAAGGTTTATGACCTCACAGGCAAAGTTCCTCGCGTGGCCTATGAAATCGATCAAGATGTCGATATTTACTGGTTAGACATTTATGACGGACTTCTAGGGGTCTCTGATGCGAAGGGAGGAGTCACTACTATCGATCACGATGCCGAAGATTCTCAATGGACACGGTTAAGCCAAGGCCAGTCTGGGTGGATGGTTCGTTGCGATCGCCAAGGTGTTTATCATGGACACAGCAACGGTGTCACCATGTACGACTCGGTAGAAGGCAGAATGCAATGGCATCAAGTAACCAAAGGTGCAGTTCTCTTTGGCTGGCAAGAGGCAGATACTGTATACGCAGGAACAAGCGATCGCAAAGTCTATGCATTTAGCAAAGATGGGAAAGCCGGTCAGGTTTATCAATGTGATGATGTCATTTATGCCTGCGCTACTGCTGAAGCTGGCAAATATGTCTTCGCTGGAGATAGCTCTTCTTCGGTTTATTGTTTTAACCAGCAGGGAGAAAGGCTCTGGAAATTAGCTACTGGCTGTGGCTCGGCTCTTTCTATGCAGTACTCCCAAGAAAAGCTCTACATTGTCACCACAAGCGGTTATCTAGCATGTATCGATGCTTCGGAAAAAGCGATCGCAGAGGCTCAAGCTGGTAATGTCCCTGATGTTGTCAATTTCAAAGCACCAAAAACTAAGGGAGTAGAACCTTCCGATACTCTGGCTACCACTTCAGATTCTAGCCAAGGAGTAATGGTGGAGTGTTTCCAAGATGGCTCTAAGCTAAGAATTAAGGTAGTTTCTCCTGGTTACAATTCTGATTGGAACGTCCAGTTTCCCCGAAACATCCGCGAAGCAGGGGCAACTTATATCGTAGAAGAAATCAAGGCATCAGCCCGTGGTGGTTTTTATCGGGCATATGGTGAGATTAAAAAATTAGTTTAGGTCTAGAGAATCATGGAAATCGAATATAACTTTACTTTGCAGGATGATATTGATAATTGGCTAATTTTCAATGAATGGAGCAACAATCAACCCTTTATAAAATGGACTATAAGAGTTATTATTATTTCTCTTATCTTGCTAGGTTTTTATTATTTGATTATAGGAATAATAGATGAAAATAATTTAAAAAAAATCCTAGGAATCATCGGAGGTATTTTTTCTATTATTTCTGGATTATTTTTCTACAAAATATTAAATCCTGAATACCTACTTAAGCTTGGCCATGAAAAAGAAATTGCCGAAGAATGGAAAAATAAATCCAGACAAGAAGAACCTCACAAAATAATAATTAATAGTGAAGAATTTACTCTCGCCACAGAATTTATAGAGTTATCTTGGACTTGGCAAGCTTTTAAAACTTATTTTGAGGGGAAAAAGAGCTTTTTACTTTGGTTTTACGATTCTGATATTCCTTACTATATACCTAAAAGGATTTTTATAAATCCTGACAAAACAAACGATTTTAAGAAAATTCTAATTCAAAATAATAGTGAGAAATGAAAGTGTTATGCCCAATAAAAGCTGTATTCATTATTCTCTTACTACTGATGACTTAATTGAGGCAGATCAACTTACTCTGACCTCAAAAGAGGGGCGAGATCAAAGTTTCTGGATATTTATTCTAATATCTATTTTCTATTTAATTTCGAGCATACTCAAGCTAAGAGATCTTGGGATAGAAGATCTCTTCAGCTTAGCCTATATACAAAAGCTATTAGTCGGTGATGGGAAAACAACTGGTTATTTAGATTCTTTTTTGGTGGATTTTTCTCTTTTTCTCCTGCTTTTCTTAAGTTCTGTTCCCAAATATAGTCCTCTTTCGCGTTGGCAAATTCGTAGAAGATACGGCAGGAATTTTGTAAAACAAGAGCCGAAAACTGTAACTATCGATGATACTCACATAGAGATAGTTTCAGAAAATCATCGCAAGTTTATGCAATGGCAGGACTTTTCCCATTTCCAAGAAAATAAACAGATCTTTCTCCTACATGGCAGTTTAGTCAAAGTGATCATTCCTAAAAGAGCATTTGATAATCAGGAGCTAGCTAACATGACTTCTTTTTTCACCAGCAAAATAAATTAGATTATAGCGATCGCGGAGATTTCTCTCAAACATGATTTTAATTGAAACGTTTAAGCTAATCGTTATCTAGAAAGTAGTGATTATTTTGCATCGTAGAAGAAATCGCTGAGTATTGTTAGATAGCGATCATGTTCAATTTACACAGGAGAATAGAGAGTATTAGGCATTTCAGCTATTTGTGTTAACTCTTGGTATTGAAGAAACTCACCATAATCTGCCAGGTTATCTAGACCTAAAACGGTTAAGTAAAATTCAGCTGACAACCACACTATGGTTTTGAGAGCTAGCTGTGACCACTTGACTTTCATAATTGCATCTTTAAATAGGTAAATTAAATTGTTGGAACCTCTCAGCTTATTCAACAAAGCTGAAGGTAAATTATTGGAACATATTGGCTTTAAACAAGCCCCTCTAGAGTTGCGCCAACAACTCGATGATCGGGATCTTGTCGCAAATCATTAAGAGCAGCTTTTGCCCTTGGATCTTCAAAATTTTTCAAGGCTCTTGCTATCTTGACTCGGGGCGTACCCTGTTCTGTACTAAGACAACTGAGAAGCAGCTCTAAAGCAGAATCTGCTTGAGATGTTTTTGCCAATTCTCCTAAACTCGAAATTACTGTTAATCGAACCAACGGATCTTTCCCTTCGAATCCCAAAGTACAAAACTCCAGAAGAGTTTCAGGATATTGAGTGAAATCCATAGCAGCCAGAATGCTATACCTTACTAACCAATTTGAGTCTTGTCGGAATAAATTAACTAGATGAGGAATTGCTGTTTCTCCATATTTAGCCAAAGAATTAGCAGCTTCAGCTCTCACGTTATGGTCACTGTCATTCTCGATTAAATGTTGCAACAAATCAAAGCCTTCTTTTGTACGTTTAAACCCTAAACCTGAAGCAACAAGAGAGCGAACCATAAATTTTTGATCATCAATTCTTCGCTTGAGCAGAGGAACTACTACATGTGGTTCATAGTTTCTTAATTCAGTAATCGCTTTCATCCGATCCTGAGGATTAGAGCTATCGATGTATGCTTCAATCTGATGTAGTTCCATGAGAATATTCAAAAATTTATCAATTTAAATTAAACGGTTTACCAACAACCCTGATTCCTACAGCTGAGAACAGCGTTAGCCATCAAGCTATAAAAAGTTAGCGCCCCAATTTGACTACTAATGGGAAATAAAGCGACAAGGGTTCCGATGTGCGCAAGAAGCTAATTGAGACACTCGTATATCAACACTCAAAATTGAAATACTATGCGGACGCGGGAAATGAACCAGTGCCCCAGCAATCTTTTAGTAACTCCTCATACAAATTGTCTTTGAGGATCATTCGTCGATAAAGCTCTAAGGACAATTCTTTGACTTGCTCTGGCGAGAGATTTTGTAACTGATCGGCGAATAATCTTAATTCGAATTCTTGCTCTAGAGATAATGGTTCGGGATAATTCATGTCTAACTCTCGAATCTGAATATAAGAAGATGTTTAAGAATCTATAAGTTATATTAATTAGTTTTAAGAAAATTTTCTATAGCTTTACATTAAAAATTCGGTAGTAAAAACCGTACCAGTGACAGAAGCATCAAAACTAGCAAAATATAGCGATCGCATTTCAACTAAATCTTTGCGGACAAATCCTGCGACTCCATAAATAAGCAACCAAGCCCATCACACTATTAGCGATCGCAGCAGCTAAAAAGATACTCCAAGCACCAAAATATCGACTGCCAATATAGGCCAAAGGGACATAAATAACTAGCATCCTAGAAACAGTAATGATCACTGGTGGTAAAGGTCTACCCAGAGAATTGAAAGTAGAGTTAGTAACTTGGATCATGCCCCCTGCTCCATAGCTAATGGGAACCAGTAAAAGATAGGTTCTAGCGATCGCAATTACTTCAGGATTTTGGTTAAATAACCCCACAATCGGCGTAGCTAAAACACTCAACAAACCCGCTACTAATAAGCCCCATCCCAAACAGAATAAATAGCTTTGGTTGAGGGCTGTGGTTACTCGTCGATATTTCTTAGCGCCCCAATTTTGACCAACAAATGGTGCAATACTCGCGGATAGTGCCATCAACACAATCAAAGAAAACGACTCAATTCTGGAAGCCACCCCAAAACCAGCAACTGTTGTTGAACCATATCCCGCTAAAAAGCTAGTAATCACCCCTATAGAGATAGGCATGATCATACTGGAGCCTGCTGCGGGTAAACCAACCGTCAAAATATCCCGCCAACACCAGAGAGTTTCCTTGAGATCAGGTAAGCGAGAGGCCAGCATGTTTTCTTTAAACTTGAGAATCAGTAAAGATGCAATCAAAGTCATGGCACGAGAAATAACAGTTGCTAAAGCGGCACCTGCTAAACCTAATTGAGGTAAACCCAGCAAGCCAAAAATCAATAAAGGATCGAGCAAAATATTAAATCCTGCCGAAAAAATCATGATCAAGCTAGGAGTGGCGGTATCCCCCGCAGCCCGAATCGCACTATTTCCCACCATCGGTACTACCAAAAACATCATGCCAAAATACCAAATCTGCATGTACTCCTTGATGTAGGGCA
>CAZSEZ010000175.1:0-8395 GCA_964606015.1 uncultured bacterium | reverse complement strand
TGTTAACCAAATGGCAGTGTCTTGAGCAATTTGATACTGTAACGGTGTTGCAAAGGTAATAATGATTTGTTTCCCTTCCTCGATATCATCTGCCCCTGGAGAAAAGATCGGTATTTCTTTGTCAAAGTCGCTATTAGCAAATTCATCGGGATTGTTATTGAGAAAGTTGAGGAAAGGTTGATTGGTAATACTGGCTGTTACCGCCAGACTAGCTGTTAAAGGAGAGCCTTCTGCTTGGTTGAAAATTCTAACTTTTAAGCCATAGCCCTGTTCTGATTCATCTGTTTCGCCAAAGATATAGTCAAGAAAAACCGAAGCTTCTAGATCTTTGAGTAGGCCGTAGCGTAAAGATGTCAGAATGCCTTGAGAGCCTAAATGTGCGTTGAGAACGAAGTCTTGGGAACCTACTGTGCCACCATCATAAAATGCTAAACCATCGGTGGTTGGGGGGGTGACGATATCTAGTTTATCTTGATTGAAGCGATCGCTATATTGACGATTGGCAGCAAAAATATCGGGCATGAAGCGTAAATTTGTGCCAAATGCTACGAGGTCACGATCAGCAGTCAAACTCAAAGGAGCCAAGCTACCAAAAGTATTAGAAGCATAAAAATCCAAAGCTAAGCGAGGATTAACTAAATAGCGCAGTCCTCCGTTGTATGCGATCGCTGTGTCAGGACTACCCGAATCACGACTGATACTGTTATTGCCAGTAAAAGGCAAAAAGACATCTCCCCAAAGAAATAAACGGGGATTCACCTCATAACTAACACCCCCAGCTAAGCCTAAAACAGTGCCAAAGGTTTCATCATCTCCAGGCAGACGGTGGAAGAAAGCTGCGTTATTGTCGTTAAAAAAAGCTACTGTCGGCGAAATTGTAAATTGCCATTTTTCTCCCACATCAGTGGTGAAGGGAAATGCCAAAGAAACAAAAACATTGCGATTATTGATTTCTACGTCGCTATCATCACCGATAAAGCGGAACCCTCGGGTACCCCAGGAGGCAGCAATTACTCCGCTAAGAGCTTGAGTTTGCTTGGTATTTTGCCACAGCCGATACTTGAGTTCTCCTGCTGCTTCGTTATTTTCAGTTCGTTCACTGGTAAAGTCACCTTGTCTAGCAGGGCTGCTACTATCCAAACGTTGAAATTGGAGTGTTAGTTGAATATCATCGGTGATTCCCCAAATAAAACCTGCATTGGAATTTGCTGCGGTGTCGTCATCGTCTACCCCACCTTCTACTAAATCAGGCAGAAAAAATAAGCGATTGTCAAAGTTGACAATAAACTCTCCTGCTTTGAGATGCTTGGCCGTCGGCTGAATTAATATCTGTTCGCTTAAGGGAGTAAACGTGAACTGAGGTTCAGTTTTATCTGCTAAATGCCTTTTGGGAAGTGGCTCCGAAGCAAGAGTGATACCTGTCATCAGAAAACAATAAGTCATTATATTTCCGATGAATCCCCAAACAAAAAGACACTTTTTCACTAGCTATTAACTCTCTACAAGCTTTTATTGAGCAAGATTCTAACAGCTATTTTTCCAAAGCTCTAAATCAAGCTCATTTCTCTAGGAAAAATTTCGATTGGGTAGGGTAAAGTAAAAGCTAGCACCTTCTCCATACTGTGAGCTTACACCGATTTCTCCTCCATGACGCTCGACTATTTTTTGACAAATTGCTAAGCCAATACCACTACCAGGATGATGATTTTGAGGATGCAGCCTTTTGAAAATTTCAAAAATGTGTTCTTGGTACTCTGGTTTAATCCCAATCCCATTATCTGTGACAGTGATTAACCATTGATCGTGTCTCAGTTCACTACTGACAGAAATAACTGGTTTTTGCTGGCTTCGAAATTTAAGACTATTACTAATTAAATTACTTAATAGTTGAGATATTTCCGTAGGATTAACAATTACTGTAGGTAAGGAATTGATTTTTAGAGTTGCTTCTGTTGCTTTAATACTGGCTTGCAAGTCACCAATAACTTCTTTGGTCAACTGTTGAAGGTCTGTTCTTACCCAAGTTTGTTCGCTTTTTCCGACTTGTGAATAGGACAATAAATCGCGAATTAGAACATCCATTCTTTTGACACTGCCGACGATATAGCTGAGATATTCCTGTGCTTGCTCATCCAAGCTACTTTCATACTCTAACTGTAATAATTCACTAAACATCCCGACTGAGCGGAGAGGTTCTTGTAAGTCATGAGAGACTGTGTGGGCAAAACTTTTTAATTCTTTATTGGCTCGTTCTAATTTGCTATTTTTTACTGCTAATTGATTGGCATACTGAATCAACTCAGCTCGATCTATTGCCATTTGCTGTTCTAGCTGTCTATTGATCTGATAGTAGTTATCTTGAAGTGGATTCGGATTCTCTTTAGTATCTTTCTGGTTTAGATGTGACAGTATTGATTGATGTTGTTTTGGCATTATCAATTTTGTTTGCTCTGAATGTGAACTCAAACACTAATCCTGACGAGTACAGTGAAATCACTTCTGACTTTTGACTTTAGCAAGATAACTAGCCGCCTAATCTAGCAACAATCACTTGCTATTTCTACCATTGCCTAGATATTCATAGTTTAGTAAATATATTTGGCTATCAACTTCAGTTTTTTTACTGATTCTACTTAAGTGACTGGAATTATTAGGCTATCTAGTTTACGACTTTCTACTGAGTACCTACTAGAATTTTCCCTGTGAGGATAGAGTATATGCTACTGATCTGTCAATTATTAGAAGTAGCTAATGAAGTATTTTGGGTTCTATAATCGGGATTTTGGATGACTTCTCCGTGTCAATATTTGTAAACCTACTGAGTAGCATTAGCTAGTAATTTATTTTGATATTTGCCTTTTTTCTTGGTCACAAAGTCAGTAATCAAAAAACAAAATGGAGTCTAGAGTATGGCCTAATCACCTTGATTTGGCTTTTGGGCGTAATTTGCGATCGCATTTGGTTTGCTTGGGATCGTTCTGTGCCAGCTTGGGATCAAGCCGACTATCTGAACGGTGCTGCTAATTATTGGTACGGTTTACAAAATCTAGATCTATTAAATTCTGATTGGTGGCGGGACTTGTGGCTGCTTTCTAACAAAATACCTCCGTTGCACTATATTTTGAGTGCTCCGTTTCTCGATGCCGATCATTTTTTAATAGACAGGGCGAGTTTGGTGTTGCTGTTTTACAGTGCGCTGTTACTTATAGCTGTTTATGAGTTGGGTAGGACTTTATTTAACTCTCAGGTGGGAATTTGGGCAGCTTTGATCTGTCAACTTTTACCTGGGTTGTACTACTATCGTTTGGAATTCTTGCTTGATTATCCTTTAACTGCAATTGTTGTGGGCTGTTTTTGGGTGTTGACCTTATGGCACGTTCAAGAAAAACCTACTTGGTTACTTGCGATCGCGTTAGGGATTTTTGGTGGTTTGAGTTTATTGCTCAAGCAGACTGCATTGTTCTTTCTCTTGCTCCCGTTGTTGGGTGCATTAATTAGTTGTCTCAGAAATCGCCACTGGTCAAAATTGCTTCAAGGTATAGGTGCAATAGTCATTGCGATTGCTGTTTGCTATCCCTGGTATCGTACCAATTGGTTGTTGATTCTGACTTCTGGGAAAAGAGCAACGGTAGATTCTGCCATTATCGAAGGTGATCCTGCGCTCAATACCATCGATGCTTGGTTGTACTATCTCAAGGCTTTACCATACTTGACTTCTTGGATTTTGTTACTGGTACCTTTGGTAGGTTTACTGCTTTATAGTGCTAGTAAATTATTTAAGTGGCAGTTTTATCAACCAAATGTTCTGACTTTCAAATACAAGAATAGTATTCGTTGGTTACTGATCTATTTAGTTGGGGGTTATCTCCTCTCTTCTCTAAATATCAATAAAGATGCTCGCTACATTTTACCTTTATTACCAGTAATTGCTTTATTTTTGGCGATGGGATTAGCTGCCTTTAGTCAAAGATGGCGAAATCTTTTAGTTCCCAGTTGTCTTGGCCTGGGTCTACTCTTAATGTTGCTGAATATGTTTCCTCTACCAGGAAAGGTCATAACCAGTACTTTAAGTCCGAAAGTTCAACATTATCCATACGTAGGACAACCCTATCTCAATAGAGAAGTTGTGCAAACTGTTACCGAGGCTGAACCCTATTTACGTCATACTCTGGGAGTTTTGCCTTCTACTCCCCAAGTTAACCAGCATAATTTTTCTTGGTATGGTGCTGGTAATAGTTTTCAATTAGTCGGAAGGCAGGTTGGTGTCAGAGATAGTGAGATTGAGGCTGATGCTAGATCGCTGGATTGGTTTCTCACTAAGACGGGAGATCAAGGCTCTGTCCCGGAGGCTCAAGCAAAAATTACCGATCTGATACGCAATAGTGCTGATTTCCAACTAATCAAAAGTTGGGATCATCCTGACGAGAGCCAGTTACAACTCTATCGCGCAACTCAGCCAAAAATAGAGGTTAGTGAGCTAGAGCAAAATAGTGCCTCTCAGGTTCAGCTTCTCAGCTCCACTATTTATCCAGAGGCTACAGTAAACAGTACGATTCCCGCCCAATTTATCTGGCAGGGTGATGCTTTGCAGTTAGCAAACGGGCTTGTTTTACTCTCTTGGTATTCTTCAGATGATGATCCGAAACTTGCTTGGATTAGTGATCGCGCGATCGCTTTTGGTATGCTGGCAGATAATTTAAAGGCAGAAAACACAACTCTTCAGGTCACAGAAAATACTGCTCTTGCAATTCCTTCTGATGTTCCATCAGGACAATATCAGTTAAGAGCGACTTATTTAGATCGTGAAACTAAACAGGGTTATCCTTTATCTGTTCCGCAAACGACTCTCAGTGTGGTCGAAAATGCACCAAAAATTAATGCCCCAGAGCTAGATCTAGTTGCTCAATTGAGAGCAATTGCCCCAACAATGGCATTGGGTCTTGATTCTCTTGAAGGAGTCTTTGCCAAAACTGCTCGGATTAACCAATACGATGGTAAACAAGATTATCTCCAGCAGGCAGAAATTGCTCTGAATTATCGTCTAGACAATAATCTTGGTGATTCTCAACAGCAACAAGACTGGCTTTACACTATTGCTTTGTCTCAGGTTTTACAACAAGATGTTCAAGGTGCAATCGCGACGTGGACACAAGTTACGCAGCTTCAGCCAAATAACCCTTATGCCTATGCTTATCTAGCTTTTGTTAGGCTGTACAACTGGCAACCTAGGTTGGCACAAAAAGCCCTAGAGCGGGCAGAACAAATCCAACCCAACATCCCCGAAGTCAAGACACTCCGAGGAGTTGCTCAAATCATGCAGGGTAGATTTATTGCCGCTTGGAAGTTACTGACTTGAAATCTAAGCCCCTTTGAGAGCAAATACTTTTTCAATCGCATCCGCTACTACTTTGTCAGGAGTAGAAGCCCCAGAAGTTACGCCGACAACTATTTTGCCTTCAGGTAACCAGTTTGTATCAGTGACGATTTCTGCTTCTAAGGGTTTGTGTTCGATGCTACCGTCTGCTTTGATTCGTTCTGCGCTATCGATGTGGTAGGAAGTAAAGCCTTTTTCAATTGCAATTTCTTGTAAGTGAGTTGTATTGGACGAATTAAAACCCCCAATTACCAACATCAAAGACAAATCTTCTTTCACTAAATCAAACATGGCATCCTGTCTTTCCTGAGTTGCATCACAAATAGTGTTAAAGCTCATGAAATGTTGATTCAACTCAACTGGGCCATACTTCTGCAACATAGTTTGCTCGAAGAGTTTACCAATTTGTTCGGTTTCACTTTTGAGCATGGTGGTTTGATTAGCTACACCCAAACGCTGTAGATCTTCATCTGGGTCAAATCCTTCAGAATGAGCTTCCGCAAACTTGGCCATAAACTCAGCTTTGTCGCCACCATTAAGAATATAGTCACGGACATATTCTGCTTCACTGAGATTGAGAACAACTAAATACTTTCCTGCAAAGGAACTAGTAGCAATGGTTTCTTCGTGTTTGTATTTCCCGTGGATGATTGAAGTGTAGTCGCGTTTTTTGTGTTTCTCAACAGAGTTCCAGACTTTGGATACCCAAGGGCAAGTCGTATCAACAATAGTGCAACCGCGATCATTTAAGAGTTGCATTTCGCTGACGCTAGCACCGAAAGCAGGCAGGATTACTACTTCTCCAGACTGAACTACGGAGAAATCTTTTTCTCCGTTAATTACTTCAATAAACCCAACATTCATCTCTTTAAGACGCTGGTTTACGGAAGGATTATGAATGATCTCGTTAGTAATCCAGATTTTTTGGGTAGGAAAATGTTTGCGAGTTTCATATGCCATGGCTACAGCACGCTCAACGCCCCAGCAGAAACCGAAAGCTTCCGCTAAACGAATTGTCACATCTCCTCTAGTCAAGGTGTAGCTGCGATCGCGAATAGTCTGAATCAGATCACTTTGGTATTCTGTATCGAGCATTCCTGAAACTTCTGCTTCATGACCAAAACCACGGCGATGGTAATTGTCTGATTTATGCAAAGAACGCTTAAAAGCTTTAGTATCTGTGGCGTTATTATTCACGATCTTAAACTCATCCATATATTCAATCTCTACTCAATCCAATTCTAGAGTTTTGTCGTCCGCTTCACAATCAATATCCAATCGGGAGAGTGACAATCTAAAAACTGTTACACCCTTAGGTTTAAATACTCATTGGCTGAGGCACAATGATCCCATTGGTGTGAAGAGTGAACTATCAAGAAGAAAGCTCTTGGGATCGTAACTAGGTCAGAACCCCAAGAGCCAAACTCTTGATACACTAGGTCAAAAATTATGGGAATTAAGCTGCTTTCAATGTATTCGCTAAAGGTTCCCAGTGAATGTAGCGATCTCCCCCTACTTCCAAAACTACTTTGATTCTGGGTTCGTTTTTTGGCAGATTAATTAGGTACTCTTTCTCCTGGCGAGATAGAATATGGCCTTCCATAATCCACAGTACTAGGCCTTTAGAATTTTTCGGTAAAGATTCTAACTCAGCTAAAGCGATGGGCGGAACGTAATAAACTTGTCCAACAGCAGCATCTTGTCCAATAGTTTTTTTCCCAAGGTGGGCAGGCCTGATTCCATGAACTGTTGTTAAATAAGCTGCGGGATCTCCAAGCCCTCTGGCAGTGATGTTAAGAGTATGATAGCCTCGTGCTCTTACCCGACGTTGGTAACGTCCTTCAATCCCTCCTTCCAAAGGGACATAAACTCCCAAAGCACCAGCTTTTTCCAAATCGCGAATAAATGATTTACCAGTAACAATTAATGCCATAGAATTTTCTCTAATATCAAAACTGTGCCTATGCCTTATTGTATGGCAACAAAGCATTGATGCTGGATTGAAGTCCTACTTTTTCTGGAGGGGAAAGCTTAGTGCTTCTCTTTGCTCTAGATAGAGATGAGCTACTTTCCTAGCTAAGTTACGAATTCTGCCGATATAGCGAGTTCTTTCTGTGACAGCTATGACTCCTCTAGCATCTAAAAGATTGAAAGAGTGAGAACATTTAAGAACATAATCTAAGCTAGGCATTACTAACCCTTTCTCAATTAATTGAGTTGCTTCTTTCTCGTATAAGCCAAAAAGGTTAAATAATAATTCTGGGTCTGAAGCTTCGAAGTTGTAAGTACATTGTTCAATCTCCGACTGTAAGAAGATATCGCCGTAGCTAGTATCTTTATTCCATTGAATCTTATTGATGGCATCTACATCCTGTAAGTACATAGCTAGTCTTTCCAATCCATAGGTGATTTCTATACAGACAGGTTTGCAATCAATTCCTCCACACTGCTGAAAATAAGTGAACTGAGTTACTTCCATGCCATCTAGCCAGACTTCCCAACCAACACCCCAGGCACCCAAAGTAGGTGACTCCCAGTTATCTTCAACAAATCTAATATCTCTATCTTCTGGTTTGATGCCCAAAGCCCTTAAAGAATCCAGGTATATCTCTTGAATATTATCGGGAGAAGGTTTGATTAGTACTTGAAACTGAAAATAATGTTGTACTCGATTGGGATTCTCCCCATAACGGCCATCTGTTGGTCTGCGACAGGGTTCGATATATGCAACCGCCCAAGGCTCAGGGCCAATTGCTCTTAAGAAAGAATGGTGACTCATGGTACCAGCACCTTTTTCTGTGTCATAAGGTTGAGCAATCAAACATCCGCGATCGCTCCAAAACTGGTTCAAAGTTGCAACTATATCCTGGAAATATAAAGACATTCCTCTAGCTCTCCCAAAAAAGAAAAAATAAATTTATTTTTACGCTCAAACACCTTAGCACATATGGATTTGAGGATATCGATAGAAAAAAGATCGAAAAAAAGTGGAATTTTTTTGAAAAAGGGGTTGACTTTGCT
>CAZSEZ010000174.1:0-8455 GCA_964606015.1 uncultured bacterium | reverse complement strand
AAAGATCTAGTTTAAGGATTTGTCTGCCCTAAATCTAATTGGTGACACGCCCTAGTTGTCAGTAAGTTTTCATGAAATTTTTTAGTAACGAGTGAAACAAGTCGTCAGGTAACGACTTAAGAATCTAAAATGACCCAATCTACAATTGATACCGTGAATATTGCCGAAGAAAGACTAAGACAAGCAATGCTTGCTTCTGACATCGAAGAACTAAGGGAACTCCTCGCCGACGATCTTATTTTTACCAATCACTTGGGAATGCTAACTTCCAAACAAGATGACATTCAAATGCATGCCTCAGGGGATATAAAAATTGGCGAGATTCACTTATCAGATCAAAAGACATTACTCTTAGACGAGACCGCAATTGTCACAGCTAAAGTCACTATCATAGGCAGCTACCAAGGACAAGCAGCCAATGGAATTTATAGATTTACTAGAGTATGGCACATGTCTCCAGAATCAAACTGGCAAGTTATTGCAGGGCATTCATGTGTGATAGCCTAACCACAAAATAAGTTCACACAGACTGGCCACAGCATGGAAGTCACATCAAGATTCAAACCCTCTAGCCGCTCCGAATGGCGAGCTTGGCTTGCAAGCAATAGTGAGACTGCAACTGACATTTGGCTTATAACCGATACTAGACCCAACATGCCAACTGTTGCATATTTGGACTCTGTTGAAGAAGGCATCTGCTTTGGCTGGATTGATGGCATTGCCAAACGCATCTCGAACGAAGAAAAAGCTCAAAGATTCACGCCACGTCGCCCTCGCAGCAATTGGACAGAGCTAAACAAAGAACGCGCTCGACGACTCCTTAAACTGGGTCTCATGACCGACTCAGGCAAGCGTAAATTACCAGACTTAAACAAGCCATTTACAATTCCCAACGACATCCTTGCAACAATTAATAGCGATCGCCAAATGAAAGCAAATTTTGCGAAATTCCCAGACCTCTATATCCGCGTCAGAATTGGCTACATTGAAGAAATGCGGAAACGACCACAGGAATTTGAGCGTCGACTCAACAACTTTTTAATAAAAACAGCAGCAAATAAAATGTTTGGCAATTGGAATGATGGTGGACGACTTGAATAAAGTTCAAATTCAACAGCAACAAATCTTTGACAAATACAGAATTGTCATCAACACTTTAATATCTCAACGAGGCAAACAATACTTATTCAACTAACGACATAGCAACGCCACTTAAATAACTGCAATACACTCAATCTCAACTAAAACATCTTTTGGTAGGCGAGATACCTCCACACAAGCACGTGCAGGAGCAGTGGCTTCATCGAAAT
This sequence comes from uncultured bacterium, assembly GCA_964606015.1. Lineage (GTDB taxonomy): Bacteria > Cyanobacteriota > Cyanobacteriia > Cyanobacteriales > Xenococcaceae > Hyella. Next base: position 7,145 of record CAZSEZ010000174.1, on the reverse strand, counting down.
ATTGAGCGTAAACTTCGTTGACAGTAGTAAAGTCAGCTAGATCCTTGAGAAAAACACTAGTTTTGACCACACTAGACCAATCTGCCCCAGCTTCGGTCAATACTGCTTCGATGTTAGTCATAACTTGCTTAGTCTGAGCAACAACATCACCAGTCCCGACAATTTCACCAGTTTTGGGATCTAGGGCAATTTGTCCTGCAAGGAAAACCATCGTCCCAGAAGCAGCGATCGCTTGATTATAAGGCCCCACTGGTGCGGGTGCATTGTCAGTACGAATAACTTTTTTCTCTGGCATCTATCTACAAAAACTAATAATTTTGAGGCTCGGATTCAATATACTGACGACCATTCTCCACGACAGAGAGCATTTGAGTCAATTGAGATTGGAGATCATTTAGTACAGTCTGTGCGTAGCGATCAGCCTCATGCTGAATTTGTTCATACTCATGATTAGCATTTTCACGCCTTTTCTCAATTTCCTGCGCAGTCACTTGGCGCATTTGCTCGCATTCTCTTTCCGCTTCAAACTTAATCTGGCTGGCTTCTAATTCTGCTTGGCGACGTATCCTGGAATCACTGAGGATTTCCTCCGATTCCATTTGAGCTTTTTTGATAATACTTTGTGCTTGGTTTCTAGCCTGTTGAATAATAGCTTGTCGTTGCTGTACTATCTCAATCGAAACAGCTAAGGTTGCAGGCAAATTCTCCTTGATAGCCTCAAGATGATCAAGGATGACACCGCCATCTACCACAATCAAATCAGTTAGAGGAACGCTAACCCCTTCTAGTAAGGTATTAGCAATTTTTTCTATTTCTTGCTGTACATTAAAGTTGCTAAACTCTGCCTGATAGTCCTCAGAAAGGTACTCTTGAATCACATTTTGCTCTAAATTGGCCTGGTCTGTAGAATTATCTTGATATAACATGTTGCTTCAAAAGCCCTTCTCAACTCTTAATATTTATTCCGACAAGTACACATTTCTTGGATACCAACTTCAATTTAAATTAAGTTGAATGTGTGTAATTATAGCACTGGAAAACTTGGCTATGCAGTATTAAAAGCAACTCTAAGTAAACAAAATCACTTAATTCGTAGTTATCACTTAAGTATTTTTACTGTAATGAGAATAGATATCATTCTCAATGTTCTGAGGAACAAGATGAGCGACTTTGCCCCCAAACTGAGCAATTTCTTTGACGACACTACTACTTAAAAAGCTATATTCTTTGGCAGTAGCCAGAAAAACGGTTTCAATTTCTTGGCACAAAGTTGCATTGGTATGTGCCATTTGTAGCTCTTTTTCAAAGTCTGACAATACGCGCAAACCTCTGATAAGAATTTTTGCCCCTTTGAGTTTGGCATAGTCCACTGTCAAGCCAGCAAAGCTATCTACCTCTACTGTCGGTAAATCAGCAGTACATTCTTTGATCTGACTAATTCTCTTTTCTACCGAAAATAAGGGCTGCTTGCGAGGATTGGAAAGCACCGCGACAATAACGCGGTCAAACAAGAGATCGCCTCTTCTAATAATATCTAAGTGCCCTAGGGTAATGGGATCGAAGCTACCAGGGTAAATGGCAATGGTGGGCTGCTCCATAATCTTGCCTCGACGATAAAGTTGTCAGTTAGCGATTAACTTTCTCTCTCTTAACCTCATACCTGCTCAAACTCAAAATTGGAGGACAACACGACGGCGCTCTTGTCTCACCCAAAAAAGCAAGCTTACTTGCGCTCAGGACGACGAGGACGGTTTCTCTTAGTATGTGGAGGTCGAGATTTACCACTCGCGCGATCACGATCATAAACATCTAGGTGCAATACTTGATTAGCACCCAGAGCAGCAGTTTTCAGTACAGTTCCCACTGCTTGGATATTACGTCCGCCTCTACCGAAGACTTTTCCTTTATCCGCAGAGTCAAAAGCTACCCTCAGCCAGATCTTACTAGTACTGGCTAAATGTTCGCAGTGAATCTTTAGGGACTGAGAATCTTCTAAAAACGGTTCGATAAGAAATCTTACCAGCCCTTCATAGTCTGGACTGGTGACTTCATTACTAGCAGACTGAGTAATCTCTCTAGGCATTTACTTGGTCGAATACTTTTGCTTTGTTAAGGATGCCTCTCACTGTATCAGAAGGCTGTGCTCCTTGTTGCAGACGAGTAACAATCGCAGGAACGTTTAGTCTAGTTTCGTTAGTACGAGGGTTGTAGTAGCCTAGTTCTTCGATAGGACGGCCATCGCGACGTTTTTTGCTCTCAATAGCTACGATACGATAGCTGTGCTCTCTTTTTTTACCAAACTTCTTCAGACGGATTTTGATCATGCCAGTTTAATATGCTCCTAATAGGATTTTAGTTTAGAATCACAAACATCCAATTATACAGTAATTTGTTGGTTTTTCAATTTTGAGAATTAGAGAGTTGGGGGACTAGAAAAAGTGCAAGATGTCATTGGGAATGCGATCGCTAAACTGGCACAACTAACTAAGCTAGAAGTTCAACCCTGTTGGTTAGCTACTGAATCTCAAAGCCACAGTCCAGATTTTGCACAACTTAAGCAAGGTCTGCCCATTCCCCCAAATGACAAAGGCTATATCGTCTTTCCTGCCGGTAGAGAAGTACGCTGGCTCTACCAAAAAATTATTATTCCTGAAAGTTTGGCTGGTTATAGCGTTAGCGGATTGACTCTCAGATTAGTGCTGACTTGGTGGGCCGAGGATGCGCAGATCTTCATCAATAATAAGTTGGTTCAACAGGGAGATTTGTTTGACTCTTCCGCAAGAGTTTTAATCACTAGTGATGCAGTTGTTGGTCAAGAATATGAGTTAGCTATTCGCTTAGTGTCTCCTGGGCATGATATTGGTGCCTTAATGCGATCGCATCTTTTATTCGAGCAGATTAATCCAGTCCAAAATCTCGATCCAGGTTGGTTAGCCAAAGAAATTGCGGTCTTAGATAAGTATCTAACTCAATTTGAGCCAGACAAGAAACCCAAGCTAGCCCAAGAATTACAGCATATAGATTGGGGTTTAGTACCAGAATGCGATCGCTTTCATAGCTACCTGAATCGAGTCCGGAAAAACCTTGAACCTTTAGCAAAATCGATTAAACAACGCACCTTTCATCCTATAGGACACGCCCATCTCGATATGGCTTGGCTATGGACAACTAGCGAAACTTACGAAGTAGCTCAACGCACATTTAGTTCGGTACTAAATCTACAAGCAGAATATCCTCAGCTTACTTTTGGACATACCAGTCCGGCCCTATATCAATGGGTTGAAAATAACCGTCCCGATTTATTTGTGCGAATTCAAGAAGCAATTAAAACCGGTAAGTGGGAAGCTCTGGGCGGTATGTGGATCGAGCCTGAAGTCAACATTATTTCAGGAGAATCGATCATTCGCCAACTGCTCTACGGACAGCAATACTATCAAGAGAAATTCGGACAAATCGCAAAAGTAGCCTGGCTTCCCGATAGTTTTGGTTTTCCCTGGCAACTACCTCAATTAATGAAACAAGGTGGCATTGAATATTTTGTAACGGGTAAGCTCCATTGGAACGATACGACTGAGTTTCCTCATGGTTGTTTTTGGTGGCAAGCTCCTGACGGCACAAAACTATTTACCTTGATGTCTCCACCGAATGTGACAGGGGTCATGGATACAAACCCGATCACGATGAGTAACTATGCTGTGGATTGGGAAACTCAGACAGGTTTACAGGATATCTTTTGGCTACCTGGAGTTGGCGATCACGGTGGAGGTCCTACTAAAGATATGTTAGAGGTGGCTGCTTTATGGCAAGAGTCACCTTTCTTCCCTCAGATTGAATTTACAACTGCGGTTGAGTATCTGGATCAGATCTCTAAAGATACTTCTGCGATCGCGCCTACTTATAACTCCGAACTTTATTTAGAACTACATCGCGGCTGCTACACCACTCATGGCGATCAAAAACGTTTTAACCGCTACGGGGAGAATTTACTCTATCAAGCAGAACTATGGGCAACTCTGGCTAAGTTTATTGCACCCATGCAATCAAATGCTCATCAACAAGACCTCTGGCAACAAGATATCGACTCTGCCTGGAAAAAAGTTTTGTTTAACCAGTTTCACGATATTCTCCCAGGTACTTCAATCCCTGAAGTTTTTGTTGAGGCTAACCAAGAATGGCAAACTGCGATTAATCTGGGTGAGTCAATTTTGGAAGAAGCTTTAAACAGCATTGCTAATTTGATTCAATTTCCAAAACCACCTCACCTGGATGCGAAACCACTAGTGATTTTTAACTCCCTTAATTGGGAGCGATCGCAGCTAGTATCTTTGGATGTTGGTAAATATGGAAATTATCGAATCTACGATCTAGATAATCACCTAGTAAAAAACCAAAACATAGAACAAAATTGTTTGACTTTCCTCGCTGAAAATATTCCCTCTGTAGGTTACAAAGTCTATTGGCTAGTGCTTGAGCAAGTTACTTCCACTAATGATCCCATAAGCAATAATCAATTTAATCTAGAAAATCAGTATCTCAAAGTAGAGATCGCACCAGATACGGGAGACATTGCTAGCATCTACGACAAACAAAACAATAAAGAAATCCTCTCCGCACCAGGCAACCAACTTCAAGCTTTCACCGACAAAGGACAATATTGGGATGCTTGGAACATCGACCCCGAATACGAACAAAAACAACTCCCTCTAGCTCAACTAAAATCGATTGAATGGGTAGAAAGTAGCCTTACTCGACAAATTATTCGAGTAGTTAGAACCATTGGCAATTCTAAGTTTATTCAAGACTACATCCTAGAAATAAATTCCCAAATCTTGAAAATAGCCACCGAAGTTGATTGGCAAGAAACTCACGTCTTAGTAAAAGCTGCTTTTCCTCTAACCATAGAGAGTGACTACGCTACTTCAGAAATTGCTTGTGGAGCGATCGCAAGATCTACCAAACCAGAGACTCCAGCAGAAAAAGCTAAATGGGAAACTGCTGCTCTCAAATGGGTTGACCTCACTGACGCATCCCAAAACTACGGTGTTAGTTTACTCAACGATTGCAAGTATGGCTACGACATTAAACCCAATCAAATTCGGATAAGTTTATTGCGTTCTCCCCTATGGCCTAATCCTCATGCAGATCGCGGTCAGCATCATTTTACTTACTCGATTTATCCCCACCAAAAAGGCTGGCAATCAGCAAAAACCGTTCGTCATGCTTATGAGCTGAATATTCCTTTGCAGGTTGTTGAGATCGAACAGGATAAAAGTGATCGCATATTAGAATCTCAGATTTTAAAACCTGTTGGCAGTTTATTGGATTTATCAGCAGAGAATTTAGTCTTGATGGCACTTAAAATAGCTCCCGTCACTTCACGCAAGGAGGAAGTAAGCTTGATTTTGCGTTGTTATGAATGTCATGGAGAGAAGGCTAACTTGCAGTTAAAAGGAAATCTAGGCTTACAGCTTGTAAGTGAGGTTAATGGCTTAGAAGAGGAAATCAGTTCGGAAATTAATCTGACCAATTCAACTATTCAGCCTTGGCAAGTTAAGAGTTTTCATCTCGATCGAACCTAGCTATTAAAGTTCTATGGTCTACTTTTTTAACAAGATCGACTGAGTTAATCTGTTAGTCTGCCAGAAAAAACGACCAAAAAACAAAATAGCAGATAGCGCGATACCTAATGATTGCCCCAACCATAGACCGATCCCACTCAACCCCAAGGTAAAGCCGAGCCAATAGCCAGAACCAAGACCAACTCCCCAAAAAGCCAAAATATTGAGAAAGACAGGAACCCTGATATCTTGAACTCCTTGCAATGCCCCGTAAGTGATTTTTTGCACTGCATCCAAAATCTGAGACAAGCTTGCGATCGCAAACATTGGTAAAACCAAAGCAATTAAGCTTTCATTGGCAGGATCGTTTGTGTCCAAATAAATGGCAATTATGGATTTAGGAAAAATCAACATCGCGATCGCGAGTAAAGACATAATCCCAAAACCTAGGCCAATACTGACATAACCTGCCCTTTTTACTCCTGCCAAATCTTTTTTACCAAACCATTGTCCTACCCTAACTGTAGCTGCATAAGACATCCCCAAAGGAATCATAAAAGTCACCATGATGGTTTGAAATACGATTTGGTGAGCTGCCAATACTTCCGTCCCCAAAGTCCCCATCAAATAGGTGATAACAGTAAATAAACCCAACTCCAAAGCCATAAAAACCCCAATCGGGACACCTGTCTGACAAAGCTCCCAAATAATTGCGGGTCTTAGCTTGTGCATTCCTGAAAAAAACTTATAGCTCTTAAGTTGAGGCTGTTTGAGGAGATAAATAACTAGAGCAATTAACATGCCCCACCAAGTTAAAGAACTAGCGATCGCTAAGCCTGCTAATTCCAAACGAGGAAAACCAAATTTCCCAAAGCCCAAGAGATAGTTCCCAAGAATATTGAACCCTGTCCCACAAGTAACAATCACAACGATCGGGCGAGTCTGAGACAAGCTAGAAACTACTCCCCTTAGCAAGATAAAGCTTAAAGCAGGGAAAAATCCCCAAATAATCCAGTCTAAATAACTCTTAGCTAACATCACAGTGCTAGGAATCTGTCCCAGATGCAACATCATTTCGTCTAATTGGGGAATCATCAAAATTGTTGGAATGGCTAGAAATAACACCAACCAAAATCCTTGACGAGTTAAAGTTTCAATTCTCTTTTTTTGTCCAGCACCATAAGCTTCTGCAACCAAAGGGCTAATCCCAAGAACCAAACCACCAGCTACATTTAGGGTAGCAATAAAAGTCCAAGAAGCTAACCCCCCAGCAGCTATGGTTTCTGCCCCTAATCTACCCATCATAATCGTGTCACAAAAACCAGTGAGAGATTGAGCTATCTGCGCGCCTACTAAGGGGATTGCTAACTTAAGAAAATTTTTTCCCTCCTGAAAAGTGGAGCCATTGGCAATCTTAAAAATAGTCCTCAAGTTATTTATTGGTAATATCCCTCAAAATCGAAGTTGATAATCTGTGTCATGTTTGAAGCAAAAACCTCGATAGTGACAAGTCTGAGATAGTTACGTACAGTGCAATGGTTAATTGACTAAAAATTTCTAACTTAGGTCATTTTAGTAGTTTTAATA
>CAZSEZ010000173.1:0-8507 GCA_964606015.1 uncultured bacterium | reverse complement strand
AAAACTATAGTAATTATGTAAAAACAATAAAATAGTTAACTTGGCAATTGAGCTAATTTCCAAAATACTTTGGGGCAAAAATATACGTCAATTTTGTAAAGTAGTGACACAATAAAATCAGTAATTTTACGGTTTTACTTTTACTCGTTTCTTGTATGGTTTTGCCGTTATTAACTGGTAACAGCGCCTTTAGTTGTATGTTATCGACGGTATATTAGAATATGCTGAAAGCAATATGAGTAGGTTGCAGGGATTGGATATATTCAATATATCTCCGCCATTAGAGCACTTTATATCAATGTTTTTATAGAGCAAAAACTAATAATCTAGTTAAGATTAGAGAGAGAAAAGTAGACAGAAGACTGAGAACTTTAGGTATTAAGCAGCCTATCCAGAACCTTATCTCTCAAACAATATGAATGGGAAACCCATCTCAATCGAGATTTTCCATAGTCAAGAAGCTAGCGTAAGTCGAGAAGCCCAAATCTCAGGAGCAGCCTGTTAGGTCTACAATAGAGTCTGAGCGATCGCATCAAATAAATAAAGAAACTTTTGGATGCAGAGATTTTTACAAGGCGATTCTACGACAATAGATTTTCTGTCAGACTCACTATCGAAGAAATTTTGTGTGTTTACTGGAAGAATCTAGATCTTGATCGACGTGAGCTGTCGATTTTGTGGCTCAAAGTACAAGAAAATGATTTCTGGCTACGATTTTTTCTAGATGCTGGTACTTGTTTTGGATCGTCACACCACGTTTCTGAATTTGAAAAGACATGGCAAGAGGATACAGAAGATGAGAGCGATCTAGTTTATAAATATGGCAGAAAATATGAGTTAATCGGCAACACAATAGTTTCAGCATCTGTTCAACCAACACATAGTCAAGGAGGAATCAAACTATCTTTTGTTCTCGAAGACAACATAACCTTAAATTTCTAGAGTGATTTCTGCGACGAAGGAATAAGTATCGATTCAGGTTAGATATAGACTTTATTTAAAGCGATCGCTTCTTCAGTTAAGAATAAGATAGAGATCTAGAAATACATTTAGATTAGTGTTGGGAACCCCAAGGAAGGATTATTTATCAGCTAGTCAACAGCTATATGATTTTTGGAAAGACAAAAGATTTTGCAATTGAGTGTGTCGTAAATGCTCGTAGCAAAGATGCGAGGTATACCTTTGGACATATTCTCCTTTGGATTGCCAGAGAAGAGCTAGGTCAATCTGATCTGCGTGTTGTTCTTGAAGTCCCTGTGTTTAATTTTGAGAGATCTCTTGATGAGTGTGGCACAAGAAAGATGGATTTATTTTCCGAAATGAATGCCATGGAAACCCACCACTTTCTGGAATCTGTTTTATGGGGAAAGCCGGAAGAGACGAAAAGTACAGCAGATATTATGAAGGAAGATAAGCAATACAGTAGATTTAATATCTGTATCAATTTCTCTGAGTCTTTTGACGGAGAGAGCCTATATCTAATCGAAGAACCAAGCAACGAAAGGTACATCTGGAAAAAATTTGGCTCTGAGAAAATTAGCGAAGCTAGACTTGAGTCGGGAACTTACAAAAAAGTGATAAATTCCTTTCTATCCTGGTTTGAGAGTGAATCAAGCTAATCTTCTTCAGCAACTGCTAGGTTAACTGACTCAAACACTGTCAGTAACACTACTAAAGTGAAAATTTTCTACCTTACAAACAGGAATCACGCTACGCCCACAACGTCTGGCTTGGCCAACTGCCACAATATTTTTAAGCATTTCAGGTAAGCTCTGATTAAACCTTAAATTTTGGATTGGGTAGCTGAGTTTGCCATTTTCAATCAAGAAAGTTCCATCTCTAGTCATCCCTGTAACTTCCAGGGTGCGAGGATTAACATAGCGTACATACCAAGCACGCGTCACTAAAATACCTTTCTCCGTATTGGCGATTAACTCTTCCGTCGTTTTATCTCCCCCTTGCATCACAATCGGGGAAAAACCTCCTGTAGGTTGTTGATTCTTTTGCTGTGCCCAGTAGCGACTATAAGAAAGAGTTTGAGGAATACCATTGCGGATAATTTCTAACTGACTGTTGGGTAGACCATCACCAAAAAAAGTACCCGACTGAAGTAAAGGATGAGCTGGATCTCTAGTTACTTGCACTATAGAACTAAATAACTGTTCCCCAACGCGATTACCATCATCACTAGACATGAAAGAGCGACCTTCATCTGCGGCTCTAGCATCCAAGTTCCAGATTACCCAAGGTAATAAGGAAGCCATCGCTTGAGATTCAAAGATAACTGTATAGTTTCCAGGCGCGATCGCTTGAGGATTTTGCGAAGCAATTGCGCGATCAATGGTTTTTTCTGTTGTGGAAAGAATTGGTAATGAGTCGAGATCCAAAGCCGTAAGTTGGTTCCAACTCGATCCGTTGCCTTGTTTAGCAGTAAAACTAAAGTCAGCATTGGTTCCCTGCTGTACCGCTTGCAAACCTTGAGAGTTGCCAATTGCGGAGAGACTGATATTGCTGCTAAAAGTCCCCGAACCTTCAACACTAGATTTTCTGGCTAAGTCACAGACTTGCTGAACGATTTCACCCCGCTGTAAAGGAGAAAAACTAACCAAAGCTGGATCGAAACCAGGTACGCGATCGCTATAGGTTTGAGGAGATAACAGTTCTACCCATTCTGGATCTATGGGAGCAAAACGAGCTAACTCTTCTGATCTACGAAGTGTTGAGGCGATCGCATCTGGATCTAGCTCTGTAGTTGAGGCAGATGCACTCTTTTGGCCGAAGTAGCTGGTAACAGTAAGCTGAAAACGATTCTTGTGAACATTCTGAGAAATTTGATTTTCCGAGAACCGACTCAAAATTGATTCACTAGAACTAACGGAGACAAAGACCTCCTCAGCCTGAGATTTTGCGATCGCACTATTCACAATTTCTAGAGCACGATCTTGACTAATGATTTTTTCTGTTGTCGCTACCATTTTCAACTTACTGGATTCCAACTTACAAAGTAGACCTACATGACAAGCACTTAATCAATATACTCATCCAAATCCAAAGATTTTGAACCTTTTTCTTTAACTTCCAGGAGCATTTCGCCGAACTGTTGCCACATAAAAGCTCCAGTGCCAATCGTAATTAATAGAGCAACGCCATAAGCACCAATGATGCCAAAACCTAGAACACGAAATCCCCCACCCAGAAATAACCAAACTCCCAGGCAAATCCCTGCATAAGAAAGCTGTAGATTTTGATCACTAAGACTAAAAGCATCTTTTCCCTGAGGGTTTCTGCGCCATTCTTGAGTAATTGGCTCTAGCTGTTTTTGAAAGGTCGCACCAAAAATCATGCCAATCATCAAGCCAATCACAGGCAAAAAGACGGGGGGTTGAGGGATATAGTAATACATAAATGTTAAAAAAAATAGCAATTAACCTTCACTACTCTAACAAGATTCAGTCGTCTAGATAGTAGTAAATAGTTCATAGTTAGTGGTTTTTCACTACTAAGTTCCAATCTTCTGGCGTATTGCAATTAAATAGAACAGAGCGATCGCTAATTGGTAATTCTGCCACGGGATGTTGCTTAAGCCATGCTTGAAACGATCTCCCACCGCTATCGATATAGTTAGCTAACAAAGGTAAACAACTAGAACGATAAAACCCACATAGAGGTTCATATCCTTTTAGGCCACGAGGCAATAAAGCAATTTCTGAAGACTTGACTTGGGCTAAATAACTACGCCATTCTGCGATCACACTTGGTTCTAGATTAGGCAGATCGCAAGCTAGCAGTAAAATCCAGTCATAGTCAGCTTCAATTTGTTGTAGTCCTTGGAAAAAACCAATTAAAGGACAATTAGAGCCTGAACCAGGGATAATAATGGTTTCTGATAAAAGCGTTACAGAAGATGGTAGCGAATCGCGATACTTTTCACTCCAAGGTGCGATCGCATAGACACAATTTATTAATTCTTGAGCTACATTACAGACGTGACTTAACAACGTACGGTCTTGCTTAAGTAAAAGAGCTTTATCTCTACCCATGCGGCTGCTCTGTCCACCAGCCAAGATCAGAGCTGCAATCGATTCCTCAGGCTGATGATTTGTTGTCAGATTTTTCATCATCAAATTAATTTAGTCAAATCAATTAGATTGGTATTTTTAAATGACGGAAATTTACGATTTAGAAACCAAAAAGTTACAAAAAAGACAACTTTGGTACTATTTAATACCAGTGTTCGGCATAGTACCCTCCCTATGGACAATTTATCTTGGCAAGGGTAGTAAAGAACAACAGCAAACTAGTCGATTATCTATAGTATTACTGTTAGCATGGCTAACTCCCTATATCTCACTATTTTTGGGAGCTGGTCAAACTTCGGACACGATGGCTTTTCGGTTACTCTATACAAATGCCTTGTTAACCACTGGCTACTTTCTTGTTTGCTTTTGGCTACTATTTAGACTACAGCAAGGAAAGTCTCCGTATTTACCCCTAATTAACTCTTTATCAGGCAAAATAAATAAGCAGTAGCACTAGAAAATCTAGATTGCTGCTATGGTAAAAAAAAACAATTCCAAATACTTTTTTAAATCTACCTATCAATCGTCTCCAGTGTGAGGAAACAAGTGTCAACAAACAAAGTTTATCGCCATACTCCTTCAACTCGCAAAAGAGTTACTTCGGCTAAGACCGCAAAAGTTTCCTCTCGACGCAAGAAACCCCGAGGCTTACTACCTAAAGCGATCATCGGAACTGGTTTGACCATTCTTTCATTAATGTCTGCCGTTGGTGGGGCAATGCTAGCCTTCAGCCTTTCAAACCAAGAAATTCTCAACGCAGAACAGTTGACCCCAGAGGAAGCGGAAGTATTCGATCAGGATGCCATAGCTAGAAAGCGCAACATTATCGTTCCTGAGCTTTCACGTCCCGTTAATATCCTCGTTCTCGGAATCAAGGTTTTAACTTCCGACCTTAGTGGAGCAGAAGCAGCAAAAACTGAAGACCTAGGCTACCACGCCTTGGTAAACTCTTTTGAGGGTTTGAGCGATACGATGCTCTTGATACGTCTTGATCCTGCTACAGAAAAAGTCAGCGTACTTTCAATCCCTAGAGACACCAAAGTTAACCTAGCAGGCTATGGTAATCGCAAAATTAATCACACAAATAAATATGGAGGTCCTGCGTTAACAGCCTCTACAGTAAGTGATCTTCTTGGTGGAGTAGAAATTGATCGCTATGTCAGGGTCAACGTCCAAGGGGTAGAAAAATTAATTGATGCTCTGGGTGGAGTTAATGTCTTTGTCCCTAAAGACATGAAATACAATGACTTTAGCCAGCACCTTTATATTGATCTAAAGAAAGGCCAGCAACATTTAGACGGAGAAAAAGCAGTCCAGTTTTTACGTTTTCGCTACGATGGATTGGGAGATATTTCCCGTGTTCAAAGGCAGCAAATGCTAATGCGCTCTTTAGTAGAGCAGTCGCTAAAGCCTGGAACGATTATTAAAGTACCGAAGATTCTTGATGTCATCAAATCACACCTCGATACTAATCTAACGGTTAAAGAACTCATGGCAATTTCGGGCTTTGCCGCTCAGGCCGAGCGGTCTGATGTACAGATGATCATGTTGCCTGGAGACTTTAATAATCCTGAAGAAAGAGTCAGCTATTGGTTACCCCATAAACGCCAGATTAGAAATATCGCATTGCAGCACTTTGGTGCGGAGAACGCCGATGTCCTAGCTTCTAACCAAAGTAGCTATGGCCAATCCTCTAGCGAGGCTAGAGTTAACCAACTTGGTCGCAATCGCGACTTCACCAGAACTCGGATTGCCATTCAAAATAGTTTAGAAGACCCTTCGGCAGCCAGAAAAATGTTGACTAAGTTACAAGAAGCTGGTTACTACCGTTCTTACATTAGTAACAACTGGTCACAACCTCTAACAAAAACTAGAATAGTTGCCCAGAAGGGTGACACATTAGCAGCAGAAGTTTTACAAGCAACTCTAGGTTTAGGTGAAGTTCTGGTAGAGAGTACAGGTTCAATCCAGTCTGATGTCACCATTCAAGTCGGTTCGGATTGGCAAGATTATCTCAACATCGATGAATTTAAGCTTGATTAAATTTTTCAGATTGACCAACAACAGGTAAAAGTTTCATCATTAGTGGTTGAAATATACTTCTTTGACAAAGAAGAGTCGTTCTTAGAAGCTCAAATAACCTATATAAACGTCAACAATTATTATTTTTATTCCTAACTACCAACACAGAGCAATCAGATTGCACTGTGATTAAAACAGGTAGTTATGTAGTTATTTATCAATTATCAATAAATTAGTTCCAGTTACCAATTAGCGTAAAGGAAGACCAGAAATAAGGATGAGCCATAGATAGATTCCCTTGAGGGAAACTACTAGGCAAGCCTAAGTTATCACCATTTGATAGTTTGAGAGTACCTTCGTCAATTCTGACCTCTCCCTTGAGCATTTGAAGTTGAGTTTGACGTAAAGCCTCTGCTTTGAGCAAAGTATTACTCAATTGATCATAAAATTCACTCATTAGAGCGAGAGTTCCAAGATCGCTCACATACCATAAGCTAGCCAAAGCAGATTTAACCCCTGCTTGTACTGCTAAACCAGCAAAACCAAGTTCGGCCTCTTCATCACCCAAGGCTGTCTCACAAGCACTAAGAACTAGTAACTCTACGGGAGTCGCTTCTGTTGAATTCCAACCAAGCTCATCGCTAATTTTTCCTAATTCAGACATTGCAAGTTTACGATCATAAAACTGAATATAGGATTCTTTTAAGTCCCCCGATTTGAAGTCAGCATGGGTACCTAAATGGATAATCGAGAAGGATTCGCGTCGACGATTCTGAGCTTTGAAATTATTAATTGTGAAATCTTCATTGAGATAAACCTCACCTTGACGAGGATTATTAACTACGTACTCTAGCTCAATAGGCATCGTCGGCAAAGGAGCTTGCTCAGTAAACTGGGATGCCCCCATTGCCAAAATTTGACTATTAGTAGGATCGACATACCGAGTATCAGTTAAGCCAAAACTAGGAACCATTGCGATCGCATATTTCTCAATCAAAAATTGTTTTCCATCATGCAATGCAGCAATAGGCAAAAGTCTTAATCCACTATCCATAGAGAAGACCAGAGTATCGATTCCATTAGCAGCCAACTCTTTCTCCATGGGTGCAATGAGGGCTTGATAGAGTTTTTGAGAAGCTTCTAGATAACTATTTCTTCTAATATCTCGCATGCTACTTACGCGATCGCGAAATTCTTTCGCCGTAGCCAACAATTCCTTACGAGAAGTGCCCTTAACAGTATTACGAAGTACCACTTTTTGCGAATCCAGTCCATTGAGTTTGCTTGAAGCAACTAGCGAACCTTCCCCACTAGCAGAAGCAACCATTGGTAAAACGGTAAAAGCTTCTAACTGATTAGATTGAAGTGAAATATTGATAAAAGCAGTCTTTTTCCCAGTTTGTCGCCAAAGCTGACCCAGTCTACGGGAAATTGCTTGCACAGAAGGAGCCTGGCCATATATTTGGACCCCCGAATGATCGATCAGCTGTGTAGTTTGAAATTCTTCATTAAGCTGAATTGCAACATCAGCACTAGCTTGTTGTACTTGTACTTCATAGGCGACACGATCTACTTCTTGCTCAAAGTCTGATTGCGCTGATTCCTTCTCCTCAGTTTGATTTTCTTCTTCTGCCTCAGCTTCTGGTTCACTTTCTTCCGTAGCCTCAGCTTCCTCGATCTCATCCTCAGTTAGTTCAGCATCAGATTCTTCCTCTTTTTGAGCTACAGTTTTCTCCTCAGAATCTTGAGAAACACCAGATTCATTTTCATCTATCGGACTTGTTTCTTCTGTAGTATCACCTTGAGCAGTCTCACTTTCAGAATCACTAGTGATAGTTTCTTCACTGGTAGTAGTTTCCTCTGTTACTTGAGCGGTTTCACTTTCTAGATCACTAGCAGTAACTTCTTCGCTGTCAATAGTTTCCTCTGTTACTTGAGCAGTTTCACTTTCTAAATCACTAGCAGTAACTTCTTCGCTAGCCGTTGGCTCTTGTACTCCTTCAGTAGAGGCAGTTTCATTTTCCAAATCACGGACAGTACTATTACCATCCTCTACTGTCTCAGCTTGAGCTGATTCACTTACAGGCTGTTCATCCACAACCTCTGTATTGGAAGGACTATCAACAATTTCAGTTCCACTATCTACCAAGTTTTCAAGTGTTTCTAATGCCTCTGCTGCTGAGGATTCCGAGATTTCTGGGGTTCCTGATGTTTCTGCTACCGAAGTCTCTGGTGATTCGATAACTTGAATTCCATCATCTACTGGAGTATCCGTTACTGAGGTTCCTGGTGCTTCTGCTGCTGGGGCTTCTGCTGCTGGTGCTTCGACGGCTGGGGCTTCTGCTGCTGGTGCTTCAACTACTGGTGCTTCTGCTGCTGGTGCTTCAACTACTGGGGCTTCTGCTG